>NZ_JBXAHC010000005.1:0-422352 GCF_058794735.1 Janthinobacterium sp. GW823-FHT06H09
AAGTACAAAACGCCCGATGCGGTGCATCGGGCGTTTGTGCAGCAATAAATACTGTCAACCTATTTTAGGACTGGACACCTCCAACACCGCAAAGGCTGGGGTCAGACCCTCAATGCCGCTGACTCAGAGACTTGCGCCAACGTTCGCGGGGGTCTGGCCCCGGGTTTCAGCTACCGAAGTGGTAATTGAATTCGACCCATCCCTGGCGTCCCTGCGGGCTGTAGCTGCCCACCGGATAGTACGGCCAGCCGCCGCTGTCGTCGCGCTTGATCTTGTCGAATACGTTGTTGACGATCAGCGACAAGGTGGCTCGGTCGTTGATGCGGTACACGGTGCTGATGTTGGCCAGCGCCGTCGGCGTCAGATAGGCTTTGCCGGCGGCGTTCGGGATCTTGCTGTAGCGGCTGACCAGCAAGGTGTTCGACCAGTCGCCAGCGCTCCAGTTCACGCTCAGGTTGAGCTTGTCGCGCCAGTCCGAATTGTTCAGCGATTTGAGCTCGTCGATCTCTTCGTCGCCGACGAATTGCTGCGATTTATTGCTCAGCACCTTGGCGTAGTTGGCCTTGAAGGCAAAGCGGCCATAGTCCGTCGTGCGCAGCAAATACTTGACGCTGATGTCGATGCCGCTGCTGCTCTGCTTGGCCGCGTTGATCGGATTGACGGTGATGGTCTTGATCTCGCCGGCACGGTTCAGCGCATTGGCGGCAAAGCGCTCGACGCGGTTCAGGGTATCGACGCAGGTCGGCGAGTTGATGTCGGTCTTGCCCAGGCGGCAATCGGCTTCATCGCGCAGTATCTTGTCGGAGCTCAGGTTGGTTACCAGGTCGTCGATCTTGATATTCCAGTAGTCGACCGAGACGTCGAAATTGGATGTCGGCGACCAGACGGCGCCCACGCCGAACGACTTGCCCTTCTCCGACTGCAGATCCTTGCTGCCGTTCTGCACATAGTCGGCGCCCGGCGATTTGTTCGCGTAGTCGCAATCATCGATGGCCTGCCCGGCGACGCCGCAGCGGTAATAGTCGGTGGTGCTCGAGTAGTAACCGGTGCCGCGCGCCTTGTAGATGTAGTTCATGTCCGGCGCGCGGAAGCTGGTGGCGTAGTTGGCGCGAAATAGCAGCTCCGGCGCGGGACGCAGTTCCAGGCCGCCGTTATAGGTGAACTTGCCGTCATGGCGGCCGGCAAAGCTGTAGCGGTCGTAGCGGCCGGCCAGGGTGCCGGTCAGCTTTTCATGCAGCGGCAGGTTCACTTCCGCCCCCAGCGCATAGCGGGTGCGCGTGCCGGCCGTGATGTCGGACTTGGTGGCGACGTTGAAGTAACCTTCGTTCAGGCGCGCGTCGGGCACGTTGCTGAAGCCCTGCTTGCCCACTTCGGCGATGGTGGCGATCTTCGCCACGCCAGCGGGAAGCTGGAACAGGTCGCCGTTGGTAGCCAGACTCAGGGTATTCGTCCAGGCCTTGTCGTCGCTGTCGGAATTGCCCGTGATGCTGTCGAACTCGGCCGCCGTCACGCGGCGCGACAGGCGTGCCGGATCCGGCGCGTAGACCGGCACGCCGGCGGCATCGGTGCCCAGTTTCGGACCCAGGAAGAAGCTGTCGATATTGGCCAGCGCGCGCGGCGTGTGGCTTTCGCTCTTGTACACCGAGGCATTGTAATTGGCTTCGTATTGCCAGCTGCTGGTGCCCGGCACGCGGCCCTTGGCGCCCAGCGAGATGGCTGTGGCCAGGTCCTCCCACTTGCGGTTGTAGCGCTCCACGCCGCCCATTTCCTCGGGCGAGATGTAACGCGTCCACGCTTCGTAGCGATCGGTATTCTGGTTGCGGAAATAGCTGCTGCCCGTCGACGACGACGTCCACGTCGGGCCGCGCGTGTTGTTCTCGGTCGAGTTCTTGCCGATCAGGAAGTCGGCGAACAAGGTCGTTTCCGGCGACAGCTCATAGTTGGCGCTGCCGAACACGTTCTGGCTGCGGTTCTTGGTTTGCGTGGTCCAGTAAGTGGGGCCCACTTTCGGGCTGGCGCAATAGCTGCCGTTCTTCGCCTGATACTTGACGGTGCTGCCGCCGAACAGGTCGCCGAACTGCGTGCAGGTGTCGCCCAGGTCCACATAGGTGCCGGAAGTCCCCGCCTTTACCAAGCGACGCGACGCGATATTCGTCGGCGTGCCCGAGCGGGTGGCCATGAAGTCGCGCTGCAGGCTCGACAGCGGATCGCGCTGGCTCAGCTCCACGCTGAACAAGGTATGCAGCTTGTCGAAATTGCCGCCGCCCGTCAGCTGCACGCGCTGGTTGCCGGCGCCGCCGCGCGTGGTGCCGCCCGCCTTGACGTTGATATCGAAACCTTCCGTCTGCTTTTTCAGGATGACGTTGACCACGCCGGCGATCGCGTCGGAACCATAGATGGCCGAGGCGCCGCCGTTGAGGATCTCGATGCGGTCGACAATGCTCGACGGGATATTCGCCAGGTTGGTGAAGTTGACCGTGCCTTCGTAGGCGACGGGGAAGTCGGCCAGGCGGCGGCCATTGAGCAGGATCAGGGTGTGGTTCGGACCGAGGCCGCGCAGGCTGATGGTATTGGCCGACGGCGTAAACGTGTTGCCGAAGTCCTCGCCTTGCGTAAAGCCGCTGTTCTGTACCTGGTTGGTCAGCGCATCGAAGACGTTCTTGTACCCTTGCTTGGTGATTTCATCGCCCGTCAGGATGGTGACGGACGATGGTCCCTCCAGGCTGGCGCGGGGAATCCGCGAACCGGTGACCACGACGGCTGGCGGGGTGGCCGCCGGCTGCTGATCCGCTGCGGGCGCTTGCGTCTGCGCGTGCGCCTGCCATGCGGAACCGCCAAGGATGGCCAGTACGGCTACGGTGAGCGGTGGTAACTTGAATTGTATAGGCATCTTTGCGCTTCTCAAGGTTAGGGAGAAGGCGAAAGATATCAAGATGCCAGCAATTACAGAACGAATGGATTCGTCTTTCTATATATCATAATTGTTATATAGAAATATTTATGAGAAGAAAGATGCCCCACCCTCATCCAGGAAGGGGGGCAACATGGGGTTTTATCATTTCAATACAGCAATTTCCTTGTAGGCCGGGCGCAGCAGCCGCGCGGCCGTTTCGGCCGGACTCGCCATCGAACCCGGCAGCCTGAGCGCGCCCGTGGCCGGGGTACAGCTGCCGCTGCCGCGGTAGCGCAACGCCGCCGCCAGCATGGCTTCGGCAGGATCGCCCAGCGCGTGCTGGTAATCGTCCGTCACGTCGCACGTTGGCGCCATACCATCGGCAAAGTCGCCAAAGCCCTTGGCGTTGACACCCTGGAACTGCACGGCGAAATACGTGGTGCCGCAATTCGGCGTGGGATAGAAACCATAGGGCTTGCCGCACGTCGTGCCGCCGATCAGGTTGACCTGCACGTCGACGCCGCGCAAGCCGTTGATGATGGCTTCGCTGGCCGAACAGGTATTGCCCGTCGTCAGCAAGGTCACGCGCTTGAGGCCCAGCGAAGGCAAAGGCGTGCCCTTGGGCAAGGGATTCGGCCCGGCAAAGCCCTGGCTTTGCGTGTGGAATGGCACGGGCGCTTCCGGCCGCGTCTTGTCATTGGCCAGCACCTGCTCGAAGGTCTTGCCGGTGGTGACTTGCGGACCGGCAATCATGTAGGCGAGCTCGCTGGCGACATCGAGATAGCCGCCGCCGTTGTAGCGCACGTCAAGCACCAGGTCGCTGATGCCGGCCGCCTGGAAGCGGCGCATGGTCTCGACCAGCTGGCGTTCGGCCACGTTGTTGTGGGTGTTGAAGGTCAGGTAGCCCACCTTGCCCGTGGGCGTGTCGATGATGCGCTCGTTTTGCACGGCGCTCGTGCTCACTTCCACCGCCTGCAGGTTCGCCGAGAGGGGCGAGCCATTGCGGCTGAACGCCAGCGTGTGCGTGCCTTGCGCTGCAGGGAACAGGCCGGCGTTAATGATCTTCACGCTGGCAGCGTCGGGGGCATTGACGAAATCGGTGCCATCGACGGTTTGCAGCTCATCGCCGCGGCGCAAGCCCGCCAGGTCGGCCGGCGAGCCTGGCTCGACGATCGAGATCACGGCCTTGCGCGGCGGCGTGGTGCGCGTCAGCGCCAGCAACATGCCGTAACCGAGCTCCACGCCGTTGAGCGAGGCTTCCCATTCGGCCGTCGTATACGTGAAATGGAACTGGTCCTTCGGCTTGCCGGACGCCGTCGTGGCCGTTGTTTTGAGCACATCGAAATACGCCTTGGCCGTGGAAAAGCTTTGCGGCAGGTAGGTGGTCGGCACTTCGCGGTACCACAGATACGTTTCATCGATCCAGCTGCGCACCCACGTCTGCTCATCGAGCAAGCTGCCCGGCTTGTCGATGCTGCTGCCGCTGCGCGGCGCCTCGCAACGGTTCGCCACCGTGGAGGAGGCAACCAGCGCCGTCGGCCCTGTCGGAGTCACGGGCGGGACGACGGGCGCGCTGTCGCTGCTGCCGCCTCCGCCCCCGCCGCAGGCACTCAACACACATACGAGGGAAACAGCGAGGGAGCCAAGTCGCAGGAAATGCATGAGAAACTTTCCATAAAGAAATTATCGAAAAATTATAATGCGTTTCGCCAGCAAGCGTTGCTTTCTTTGATACAAAAAAAATGGCGCCCGCAGGCGCCATTGCTACAGCGAGGAACTCACTCCATCACGCCACAGTGGCCGCCACGGGTGCTGCCACGACGGGCGGCAGCGGCGTCGGCGCATTGAAGGCGATCAAGAGACTCGCTTCTTTCTCTTTCGCCGCCTTCAAATGACGCTCCTTCACGTGGCCATAGCCGCGGATGTCTTCCGGAATGCTGGCGATCGCCACGGCTTGCGCCAGCTTGGCCGTCGTCAGCTTCGGCAGCAAGCCGCCCACCGTCGCGCGGTATTCCGCGATCAGCGCACGCTCCATCTTGCGCTCGGCCGTATGGCCGAACACGTCGAAGGCCGTGCCGCGCAAGCCCTTGAACTTGGCCAGCACGCCGAAGGCCTTCAGCATCCACGGGCCATATTCCTTCTTGATCAGATGACCCTGGGCATCCGTTTTCGCCATGATCGGCGGCGCCAGGTGGAACTTGAGCTTGATGTCGCCTTCGAACATGGACGCGATCTTCGCCTGGAAGGCGCCGTCCGTGTACAGACGCGCCACTTCGTACTCGTCCTTGTAGGCCATCAGCTTGTAGAAGTAACGGGCCACGGCTTCCGTCAGGCGCAAGTGCGGACCGTTCAGTGCGCTTTCGGCGGCGCGCACCTGGCCGACGAAGTCCAGATACTGCTGCGCATACGCGCGGTCCTGGTAAGCCGTCAGCAGGGCCACGCGCTTTTCGATGATGTCGTCGAGCGTGTCGATGCGCTTGAATTCCACCACCTTCGCTGGCGTGGTCATGCGCACCAGACTGGCCGCATCGTGGGCGCCCGCGCGGCCCCAGTTGAAGGCCGCCTTGTTGAATGCCACCGAGACGTTGTTCAAGTCGATGGCCTTCATGATGGCCGCTTCGCTCAAGGGTACCTTGCCCTTTTGCCAGGCGTAACCGAGCATGAACATGTTCGTCGCGATGGAGTCGCCCATCAGCGCCGTGGCGATCTGGCCCGCGTCGATGAAGTCGACGTGGTCACTGCCGCAGGCCTTTTCGATTTCCATGCGCGCCGAAGCGCCGGGGAATTGCCAGTCCGGATTCTTCACGAAGGCGGCCGTCGACGAGCTGGTCGAGTTGATCATGGCCCAGCTGCGCCCCTCTCCCATGCGCGACAGGGCGTCGCGGCTGGCCGTGACGATCAAATCGCAGCCGATCACCAGGTCGGCCGCACCCGTGCCGACGCGCGTCGAGTGGATATCTTCCTGGCGGTCCGCCAGGCGCACGTGCGACATCACGGGGCCGCCCTTTTGCGCCAGGCCGCTCATGTCCAGCACGGAACAGCCCTTGCCTTCCACGTGGGCCGCCATGGCCAGGATCTGGCCGACGGTGACGACACCCGTGCCGCCGATGCCGGTCACCAGAATACCGAACGGCTCGGCCGTCGATGGAATGCTTGGCGTCGGCAAGGCCGGTGCGGCTGGCGCATCCTTGTCGGCGGCAGCCGCCTTTTTCGGCTTTTTCAGGCCGCCGCCTTCCACCGTCACGAAACTGGGGCAGAAACCCGTCGTGCACGAGAAATCCTTGTTGCACGACGACTGGTTGATCTGGCGCTTGCGCCCCAGTTCCGTTTCCAGCGGTTCCACCGACAGGCAGTTCGATTGTACGGAGCAGTCGCCGCAGCCTTCGCAGACGGCTTCGTTGATGACGGCGCGCTTGGCCGGGTCCGGGTATTCATTGCGTTTCCGGCGGCGGCGTTTTTCCGAGGCGCAGGTCTGGTCGTAGATCATGGCCGACACGCCGGGCATGTCGCGCAGCTCGCGCTGCACGTCCATCAGTTCGGAACGGTGGCGCACGGTGACGCCTTCGGCCCAGGCGTAATCGTCCGGGTATTTTTCCGGTTCGTCCGTGACGACGATGATGGGACCGACGCCTTCGGCGGCGATCTGGCGCGAAATGATGGCCGGAGATAATGGCCCGTCGAATTCCTGGCCGCCCGTCATGGCCACCGCATCGTTGAACAGAATCTTGTAGGTGATGTTGACCTTGGCCGAGACGGCCGCGCGGATGGCCAGGATGCCCGAGTGGAAATACGTGCCGTCGCCGAGGTTGGTAAACACGTGCTTTTCATTCGTGAACGGCGCCTGCCCCACCCAGGTGACGCCTTCGGCGCCCATGTGGGTAAAGGTCGACGTTTCGCGGTCCATCCACAGCACCATGTAATGGCAGCCGATGCCGGCCAGCGCGCGCGAGCCTTCCGGCACCTTGGTCGAGGTATTGTGCGGGCAGCCGGAGCAGAAGAACGGCGTGCGGTCCTTTTGCGGATCGGGTTTTACGCTGATGGCCTTGAGGACGTTTTCCTTCGCTTCCAGGTAGGCGATGCGTTCCTTCACGCGCTGCTCGACCGGATGGCCCGCGTAGTAGCGCGAAATGCGGCTGGCGATCGCGCGGGCGATCATGGCCGGGTTCAGTTCATACGTGGCCGGCAGCAGCCAGTCGCCGTGCCCCGTACCCTTCTGGTTGCTCCACTCGCCCGTGTCGTCGAACTTGCCGACCACGCGCGGACGCTCGCCGTCCTTCAGGTTGTACAGCTCTTCCTTCAGCGCGTATTCGAGGATTTGCCGCTTTTCTTCCACCACGAGGATTTCGTCGAGGCCCTTGGCGAATTCATGCACGCCGTCCGCTTCCAGCGGCCAGGTCATGCCGATCTTGTACAGGCGGATGCCGATGTCGGACGCCGTCTGCTCGTCGATGCCGAGATCCGCCAGCGCCTGGCGCGTGTCCAGATACGATTTGCCGGCCGTGATGATGCCGATGCGCGCCTTCGGGCTGTCCCAGATGATTTTATTGAGCTTGTTGGCACGCGCATACGCCAGCGCCGCATACCATTTGTAGCTGTTCATGCGGACTTCTTGTTCCAGCACCGTGTCGGGCCAGCGGATGTTCAGGCCGCCGGCCGGCATCTCGAAGTCCGTCGGCAGGGTGATCTGCACGCGGTCCGGGTCGAAATCGACGGCGGCGCCCGACTCGATGATGTCGGTCACGCATTTCATCGACACCCACAAGCCCGTGTAGCGGCTCATGGCCCAGGCATGCAAGCCGTAATCGATGTATTCCTGCACCGACGACGGGTACAGCACGGGGATGCCGCAAGCGTTCAGGATATGGTCGGACTGGTGCGCCGTGGACGACGATTTCGCCGCATGGTCGTCGCCGGCCAGCACCAGCACGCCGCCGTGCTTGGCGGAACCGGCGTTATTCGCGTGCTTGAAGACGTCGCCGCAGCGGTCGACGCCGGGACCCTTGCCGTACCACATGCCGAACACGCCGTCGTATTTCGCGTCTTCGAACAGATTCGTCTGCTGCGTGCCCCAGACGGCCGTCGCGGCCAGGTCTTCGTTCAGGCCCGGGTGGAATTTGACGTGGTGTTCATCGAGGTATTTCTTGGCCTTGATCGCCGTCATGTCGACGGACGTCACAGGCGAACCGCGGTAGCCGGTGATGTAGCCGGCCGTATTCAGGCCAGCTTTTACATCGCGCTCGCGCTGCAGCATGGGCAGGCGGATCAACGCTTGCGTGCCCGTCATGAAGGCGCGGCCACGCTCCAGGGTGTATTTGTCGTTCAGGGAAATTTCGGACGCGTGCGCGCCCGGCTCAAGACTCGAGCCCTTGATTGGTGCATTCATTACTTGTCTCCATTATTCTCTGTGCTACGCGTGCAGGTCGGTTGAACTCACACGTACCGGCCGCGCTTTATGAGCAATGCCGGTGCGGAAAAATGACTTGTTTGTCGTAGACTACCACAGGAAGGCGCGCAGTTCTTTGCTGCGCTGCACTCCCGTGTTCTTGCCTTTTTGCTGCTTCTTTTTCTGGCAATGTCGGCAATGTCGGATGACGCTGCGCTCATCCGACCTACAGATATTGGCCGCTTGCTGGCAATGTCGGATGACGCTGCGCCTCGGCGGCCCCGCTAATCCGGCCTACCGGGCCATTCGTGTAGGTCGGCTTAGCCGGAACGGCGTAAGCCGACAAACAGCCCCCGGCTTAGGCCGCGTTCGTATCTTTCAGCACGCCGCGCTTGATCTGGTCCAGCTCGATCGACTCGAACAGCGCGCGGAAGTTGCCTTCGCCGAAGCCCTGGTCGCCCTTGCGCTGGATGATCTCGAAGAAGATCGGACCGATCACCGTCTGCGTGAAGATCTGCAGCAGCAGTTCGCGTTCGTTTTCCGTGCTGTGGCCATCGATCAGGATGCGCAGCCGGCGCAGTTCTTCCAGCTGCTCGCCGTGGTTCGGCAGGCGGCGGTTGACCAGCTCATAGTACGTTTCAATCGTGTCCTGGAAATCGATACCCGTATCGCGCATGCCTTGCACGGAGGCATAGATATTGTCCGTGCCCAGGGCGATGTGCTGGATGCCTTCGCCATGGTACTGGTCCAGGTATTCGGCGATCTGCGACTTGTCGTCCGACGATTCGTTGATCGGGATGCGGATCTTGCCGCACGGCGAGGTCATGGCCTTCGATTTGAGGCCCGTCAGCTTGCCTTCGATGTCGAAGTAGCGCACTTCGCGGAAGTTGAACAGGTTTTCATAGAAGCTTGCCCATTCCTTCATGCGGCCACGGTGCACATTGTGCGTCAGGTGGTCGATGTAGGTCAGGCCATGGCCGACGGGATTGGCGACGGCGCCGGGAATGGCGACGAAATCGACGTCATAGATACTGATGTCGCCGATGCCGCCCGGTGCGGCCGCGTCCGGCTTGTCGGCGCCCTTGCCGCGCCAGCGGTCGACGAAGTACAGCAGCGAATCGCCCACGCCCTTGATGGCGGGGATATTCAGCTCCATCGGACCCGTTTTGTTATCGAAACCCCAGGCGCCCAGTTCCAGCGCGCGGCGGTACACGAAGGCCGCGTCGTCGACACGGATGGCGATGGCGCACACGGACGGGCCGTGATGGCGGGCAAAACGCTGCGCGAACGAATCTTGTTCGGCATTGATGATGAAATTGATGTCGCCCTGACGGTACAGGGTGACATCCTTGTGACGGTGGCGCGCGATGGCCGTGAATCCCATGTTCTCGAACAGCTTGCCCAATGCTTTTGGGTCTGGTGCTGCATACTCGACGAACTCGAAACCATCGGTACCCATCGGGTTATCCCAAGGCTGAAATTGCATGATGTCTCCTCCAAGAAGTAGCGCACAGTATAGGCGTGGGTCACGGGCATTAAATGCCAAAGATCTCCCGAACAATCATGATTTGCGCAATAATATTGCGTGAAATACGAACCACCGGAGGAAGCATGAGCAAAATTACGCTGGATAAAACGGATCGCAAGATCCTCGCCGTCCTGCAGGCCGATGGCCGCCTGTCGAATCAGGACGTGGCCGAGCAGGTCAGCCTGTCGCCGTCGCCATGCTTGCGCCGCGTCAAACGACTGGAAGAAGCGGGCGTGATCCGCCAGTACGTGGCCCTGCTGGACCCGGAAAAGATCGGCCTGGGCTTGCTGGCCTACGTGAACGTGCGGCTGGAAAAGCACAGCGACGCCACGGCCCACAGCACGGCCCGCGTGCTGGCGCCGAATCTGGTGACGAATACCTCGCCGCGCGCCGACTTCGCCGTGGCCGTGGCGCATTGGCCGGAAGTGGTGGCCTGCTATGCGATGACGGGCGAAATGGATTATCTGTTGCGCGTGCACGTGGAAGATATGGAGCACTTTTCGCGCTTCATGATGGCTACCTTGCTGCGCCACCCGGCCGTGCTGGACGTGAAATCGAGCTTTGCCTTGCAGCGCATCAAGGATACGACGGCCCTGCCCTTATTGTGATGGCGGCCCGGGCTGCTTCTTGCGCCCCGGCAAGCGTTCGAACAGTTTGCTGGCGGCGCGCGCATTCGCCTTGAACGTATAGTCGAACATGGCGAACTGCTCTTGCACGGCTTCCTGCAGCATGCTCGTCGGGTTCGGCGGCAACAGTTTCAAATAAGCATCAGCTTCGCCATAGTCGCGCTGGATTTCCATGCCCGCCTTCTTGGCGATATGCATCATCGTCTTGTTGGACGACAAACAATGCATGTACAGGGTATCGACATCGTTGTTGCGGCAGTGAATCGCCGCCCGCTCGAACAGTTTCGAACCCACGCCCATGCCGCGCATCGATTTCGACACGGACACGCCAAATTCCGCCACCTGCTCCTTGTCCGTCACCACGCTTTTCGCCGGCGACTGGTCCTTCGGCGCAAACGCCAGATGGCCCACGCCCACCAGTTTGAACAGGCTGTTGTAGACGCCGTAGATCATGTCGCGCGAGAAATCCATCTTTTGCACGTACTGCGCGACGAGTTCATCGGGCAAGGCGCTGCCGAAGCGCAGCAAACGGTCGCTTTTCTCGAGCGACAGAAAATGCTTCATCATGCGGCGCCGGTCGCGCTCATGCAACTGCTTGACGAGCACGGTCGGGCGCCCGCCGCCGCTACGGCTGAGCCAGCGGCGAAACGGGTTTTGAAACAGCTTGGGTAAGGTCACGTCGACTCCTGGGGGCGGTGCTGCGGCACGTCAGGCCGTTATTGTGCAGTGCAACATCATGGCGCCATTGTAGCCTATTCCCGCCGTTCAAGCCTGGGCCAGGAAGGCCGCCACGGCCGCCACCCGCGCCGCATGGATGACTTCGGGAATGCGTTTCGGCTCCGTACAGCCTTGCGCCAGCGCACCCGCATTCACGCCGCGCGCCGCGTCCAGCCCGCCCTGCAGCCGCGCCGCCTGGGGAAAGTCGCCGGTGACCAGTCCGTCGCAAGCCACGGCCTGCAGCAGTTGCACGAAGCGCTGCGGCTTGCGCAAGCCGTCGCAGCGTTCGCACAGACTGACGATGGCTTCGGCGCCCAAGTCCAGCGCGCCGTTGATATTGTCCCGCTCGCGCGCTGCCATGACGGCCAGTTCGCGGCACTCGTTGGGCACGCGCAGGCGCTCGCTCAGCTGCTCGATGGCATCCTTGCTCAAATGCAGCATCAAGGCGGCAAAGCGCACGGGCAAGTCATGACCTTGTGCGGCCGCGTGGTCGACGACCTGCAGCAAGCGCTCGCTGATGGTAATTTCCCCCATGATGCGCGCCAGGGCGCCGCACTCGTGCAGCACCGTCAGCATGCGCGCAGGATGGCTTTCCATCAGTCCCTTGGCCACTTCCTGCCACACGCGCTCGGCCACCAGGGCATCGACTTCTCCGTCCAGCACCATCCGGCGCATCAGCGCCATGGTGGCCGGTGCGACAGTGAAAGTATGAAAACGGGCGGCAAAGCGGGCCAGGCGCAAGATGCGCACGGGGTCTTCGCCGAACGCGTCGGAGACGTGACGGAAGATCTTGTTCTGGATATCCGCGACGCCGCCGAAAGGGTCGGTCAACGTCCCATCCTCGGCTTGCGCGATGGCGTTGATGGTCAGATCGCGCCGCACCAGATCGTCTTCCAGGGTGACGTCGGGCGCCGTGTGGAAGACGAAACCCCGGTAGCCGGGGGCCGTCTTGCGTTCCGTGCGGGCCAAGGCGTATTCTTCCTGCGTCTTCGGGTGCAGGAAGACGGGAAAATCCTTGCCGACGGGCCGGAAACCCTGGCGCAGCATGTCTTCCGGCGTGGCGCCCACGACGACGTGGTCGTGGTCTTTCACGGGCAAGCCCAGCAGTTGGTCGCGCACCGCGCCACCGACCGTGTAAATCTTCATGGTCACTTTTCTTTAATCGGGGAGTTCCGCGTCGTGCTTGGGCGCCGTTTCCGTTTCCGCCAGCGCTTCCGCGATCCAGCGGGCCACCGCCGGGTGCGCCTGCACGCGCTCGCAGTAGGCGTTCAGGGCCGGTGCCAGCGACACGCCATACGTGCGGAAACGCATGACGACAGGGGCGAAATATGCATCGGCGATGGAAAACTCGCCAAACAGGAACTGGTGGTGGCCAAAGCGCGACAGGCACTCTTCCCAGATTTCGCTGATGCGGCCGATGTCGGCCTGCGCGGCGGCCGTGCGGCCACGGCCCGGCAACTTCGCCTTGATATTCATCGACATATCCGTGCGCAAGCCGGTAAAGCCCGAATGCATTTCCGCACAGACACAACGCGCCATGGCGCGCGCGGCCACATCCTGCGGCCACAGGTGTTTATCTGGAAACTGCTCGGCCAGGTATTCGCAGATGGCCAGGCTGTCCCAGATCGTGATCTCGCCCGCCAGCAGCACGGGCACCCGGCCGCAAGCCGAATATTCGGCAATTTTGGTGGCCGTGTCGCTCTGGTCGAGCAGCACGCGTACTTCATGGAACGGAATACCGAAGGCCGTCATGGCCACCCACGGGCGCATCGACCACGACGAGTAATTCTTGTTGCCGATGATGAGGGTCAGGCCCGGCTCGCGGGCAGCGGCCAGGGTTTGCGTCAGGCTGGGGTCAAGGATGGTCGTTTGCATGGTCGGCTAGCTTTAGTTGGATGATGGCAAATCGGCCGCGACGGCGCTGTTTTTCGGCCCCACGGTGCCCAGGCGCGCTTTCAGCGATTGCGGGCTTTTTTCGAACAGGGCCGCGTAGTACGTGGCGTTGGCCATCACGTTCTTCACGTAGCCGCGCGTTTCCGTGTAGGGAATGATCTCGGCAAAGACGGCGCCTTCCAGCGGCCGCGTCATGGTGGCGCGCCAGATGCGCAAGCGCCCCGGCCCCGCGTTGTAGGCGGCGCTGGCCAGCACTTGCGAACCGTCCAGGCCACCGAGCACCATGTTCAGGTAATTCGTGCCCAGCAAGACGTTGGTGCGCACATCGCTCAAGGTTTCCGTGACGAAATCGGTCAGGCCGATCTTCTTGGCGACATACCGTGCCGTCGACGGCATGACCTGCATCAAACCGGACGCGCCCACGTGCGACTGCGCATCCATGATGAAGCGCGATTCCTGGCGGATCAAGCCGTACACCCAGGCCTTGTCCAGGCCCAGGGTTTGCGTGGCCGGATGCATGACGTCGTCGTGCGGCGTCGGATAGCGTTGCGTATAGTCCACTTCCAGGCGCGTGCGGTCGGAAGTATTGACCATGCGGTCGAGCACATTGTTCTGGCGCGCAAACTCCGCGGCGGCCAGATGTTGCCGGTCCGTCATCGAACGCAATTCCCAGTTCCACTCGCGCGTGCCCTCGAAGCGCAAGCGCATATTGAAGAATTTCAAGGCGCGCTGCAGCCCCGGATTGGCGGCCATGGCGGCGATTTCCGCCGGCGTGACGGGCTGGCCCGGCGGCGGCAAGACCAGGTGGTTGCCCAGCTCTTCATTGGCCAGCAAGCCGTAGAAATTCGATTGATCGCTGATCGTGCGGTACAGGGCGTCAGCCTGCGCATTCGGGCGGCCCGGCGTTTCCGCCTGCTGCGCGCGCGCCAGCCAGTACACCCAGGTCGGGTCCGCGCGCAGCGAGGCCGGCATGGCCTGAATCGTCGCCTTCACCTGGGGCCAGTTGCCTTCACGCAAGGCGATACGCGCCTTCCATTGCATCTGCTCCTGGGTCAGCGGTGCGCCATTGGTTTTTTGCCAATATTCGAATGCTTCCGGCGCCAGCGAATACGACGCCTGCAGGGCCAGGCTGGCCCAGCCGATAGCCTGTTCCTGCGCCGTCAGCTGCGCACTGGCCTTTTGCAGCGCCACCACGCCCAGTTTCAAGGTGCTTTTCGCCATGCGGCCCACCGCCACCAGGTACATCTCGTGGTCGGCACGGCTGGCGCCCGGCCCCTTGGCCAGCACCAGCGCGGGCAAATCGATCGCTTGCGCCATCTTCGCGTCGGACGCGCCCAGCAGCAGCGCGATGCGGCGCGCCGGGCCCGTGGCGTTGGTCTGGCCCGCCAGGCGGATCTGCGCCCACAGGTCGTTCGCGTCGAACTGGCCATTTTGCGCCAGTGCGGCGATCAGGCTGCCGCACGCTTCGCCATAGCCCGGTGGCGAGACGAGCAGCTTGCGCGCCTCGGACGCCACGTTCTGGCCCTTGGCGGCGCGCGACATCAGCGCATAGCACTTGAGCTGGGTATCGTCGTCGAGGGCGAATTGCGGATATTGTTCATCGAACACGACCCAGTCGCGCTTGCGGCCCAGTTCCAGCAGCCAGTCGTTGCGGAAACGGTCGGCGATGGCGCTGCCCTTGTAGCGGTTCAGGTAATCGCGAAATTGCGCCTCGGTCAGCAGTTTGATGCGCGGTTTCAGCCGATAATAGTCAACATACGAGGGAATCTGGTAATTCGTCAGGCGCCCCGCATAAAAGTCGGCTTTTTCGACGTCATCCTTGCGCGCGGCGTCGCGCAGCAGCAGGAAGGCATCGTCCTCGCTGCGCGTGTCGGGGGCGGCTGGGGGGACGGTGGCGGATACCTGGGCCAGGGCGGCCAGGGGAGACAAGGCCGATGCAACACACAGCATCGTGCCGGCAATCCATTTCAGTGGGGAAATCAATGTACGACTCTCAATCTTAACTTGATGGTGATATGAATAGCGACCCTAGAATAACATGCGATCCGGCTACACGGCCACCCATTGCGCCACAGGAAAAAGCCAGCTTGCGCAAAGCCTTGCTGGCGGCCAGGCGCGCCCTGCCCGAGACCACGCGAGCAAGGTGGGATGCGGCCATCGCGCAGCGCCTGCTCGACTGGTGCGCGCAAGAAAACGTCAAGGAACTGGGCGTGTACTGGCCCCTGCACGGCGAGCCGGACTTGCACGAGGCATATGCGCAGCTGGCCGCGCGCGGCGTGCAATTAAGCTTGCCGGTGGTGCTGGAAAAACATGCGCCGCTGGCATTTTCCGACTGGACGCCGGGCGAGCCCATGGTCAAGGATGGCATGGGCGTGGCCGTGCCCGAGCAATTGCGCCTGCGCCCGGCGCCCGCCACCCTGCTTGTGCCCTGCCTGGGTTTTAATCAGGAACGCTTTCGCCTCGGCTATGGCGGCGGCTATTACGACCGCACCCTGGCGGCCACGCCCCGTCCGCGCACCCTCGGCGTCGCCTATGCCTGCCTGGCGGCAAATTTTCCCAACGGCGAATACGACATCGCCCTCGATCACATCGTGACCGAGGGCGATCTGCTCTAACGCATCAGAACGGTTTATTTCACCAGGCGCTGCCACAAGGCCGTCGTGGGCGCCGCCTGGTTCATGCTATAGAAATGCAAGCCTGGCGCGCCGCCTTCCAGCAGGCGTTCGCACAGGCCCGTCACCACGTCCAGGCCAAAAGCCTTGATGGACGCGCTGTCGTCGCCGAAGCTGGCCAGTTTCAGACGCACCCAGCGTGGAATTTCCGCGCCGCACATGTCCGAAAAGCGCATCAGCTGCGTGTAGTTCGTGATCGGCATGATGCCGGCCACGATAGGCACGTTGATGCCCATCTTCTGCGTCTGCTCGACAAACTGGAAATACGCGTCGGCATTGTAGAAGTACTGGGTGATGGCGGCATTGGCGCCGGCCTGCACCTTGCGCGCGAACGCGTTCAGGTCGTCTTGCGGCGAACGGGCTTGCGGATGCACCTCCGGATAGGCGGCCACTTCGATATGGAAATGGTCGCCCGTCTCGGCGCGGATGAATTCCACCAGCTCGTTGGCGTAACGGAACTCGCCCGAGGCGCCGTAGCCGCTCGGCAAGTCGCCTCGCAAGGCCACGATACGCTTCACGCCGGCGGCCTTGAAGTCGGCCAGCACGGCGCGGATCGATGCACGCGAACCGCCGACGCAAGACAGGTGCGGCGCGGCCTGTTCGCCGGCCGCCAGGATTTCGCGCACGGTGTCCAGCGTGCCCTGCTGCGTGGTGCCGCCCGCGCCGAACGTCACCGAGAAATACTTCGGATGCAATTCAGACAACTTGACGCGCGTGGCGCGCAGCTTTTCCGCCCCTTCCGGGGTTTTCGGCGGGAAAAACTCAATACTGAAGTTATGCTTTTCCATCGTCGTTACTCAAAAGTAAGGTCGACAAGGCCCAGGAAATGATGCTGTACAGAATGGCGCCGCCCACGGCAGACCAGAAACTGGCGACATGGAAACCATCGATCACCTGCGCCACCAGCCAGAACAGGAATCCATTGATGATCAAAATGAACAGGCCCAGCGACAGGAACGTCACGGGCAGGGTCAGCAGGATCAGCAAGGGACGGATCAGCGCATTGACCAGCCCCAGCACGGCAGCGGCCAGCAGCGCGGTCCAGCCGCTGCTCATCGTCACCGAGTGCATCAAATACGGGACGGCAAACAGGGCTGCCGCATTGATAAACCAAATCAGTAGCAAGCGCATTTCTCTAGCCTGTCAAAAAAGAGGAGCAAGCCGGCATAGCCGGCCTTTTCAAAGTACACCGATCAGTCTTGTTGCCTCAGGAACCGTAGCGAGCGGATGCGCGGCGTGGCCGAGAAGCGCAGCTGTACGAAGGTACAGCGAGCATCGCCGGCCGCGCCCCGCGCCGCGCAGTAGGTTCCCGAGGCAAGCAACCGATTAATAGCGGTAGTGCTCGGGCTTGTAGGGGCCTTCCGTGCGCACGCCGATGTAGTCGGCTTGCTCTTGCGTCAGTTCCGTCAGCTGCGCATTCAACTTTTTGAGTTGCAAACGGGCGACTTTTTCATCGAGGTGTTTTGGCAGGGTGTACACGCCGACCGGGTAGTTGGCCGTGTTCGCGTACAGCTCGATCTGGGCGATCGTCTGGTTGGCAAACGACGAGCTCATCACGTACGACGGGTGGCCCGTGCCGCAACCGAGGTTGACCAGACGGCCTTCGGCCAGCAGGATGATGCGGCGGCCCGACGGGAAGATGATGTGGTCGACTTGCGGCTTGATGTTTTCCCACTCGTATTGTTTCAACGAAGCGACATCGATTTCATTGTCAAAGTGACCAATGTTGCAGACGATGGCCTGGTCTTTCATGCGCGTCAGGTGATCGTGCGTCAGGATGTGATAGTTGCCGGTGCAGGTGACGAAGATGTCGCCGTGTTCGCACGCGTAATCCATCGTGACCACGCGGTAGCCTTCCATTGCCGCCTGCAGTGCGCAGATCGGGTCGACTTCCGTCACCCATACTTGCGCCGACAGGGCGCGCATGGCTTGCGCCGAACCTTTACCGACATCACCGTAGCCGGCGATGACGGCCACTTTACCGGCGATCATCACGTCGGTTGCGCGCTTGATGCCGTCGACCAGGGACTCGCGGCAGCCGTACAGGTTGTCGAATTTCGATTTCGTGACGGAATCGTTGACGTTGATCGCAGGGAAAGCCAGCTTGCCTTCCTTGTGCATCTGGTACAAACGGTGCACGCCGGTCGTCGTTTCTTCCGTCACGCCCAAGATTTCCGGCAGGCGCTTCGAGTACCAGGTCGGATCGGCCAGCAAGTGCTTCTTGATCGAGTTGAACAGGCAGATTTCTTCGTCCGAACCGGGGTTGGCCAGCACCGACAGGTCGGTTTCCGCGCGCACGCCCAGGTGCAGCAGCAGGGTCGCATCGCCGCCATCGTCGAGGATCATGTTCGAGTAGACAGCCTTGCCGTCCGCATCCGGCCATTCGAAGATGCGGTGCGTGTATTCCCAGTAGTCGTCCAGCGACTCGCCCTTGACGGCGAACACGGGCGTGCCGGCGGCAGCGATGGCGGCGGCGGCGTGGTCTTGCGTCGAGTAAATGTTGCAAGATGCCCAACGCACTTGCGCGCCCAGTGCTTCCAGGGTCTGGATCAGCACGGCGGTCTGGATGGTCATGTGGATGGAACCGGTGATGCGCGCGCCCTTCAAAGGCTGCGCCGCCGCGAATTCTTCGCGGATGGCCATCAGGCCAGGCATTTCCGTTTCAGCAATCTTGATTTCTTTGTCGCCCCATGCGGCCAAGGTGATATCGGCGATGGTGTAGTCGTGTTGCGATTTGAGTACGGCGTTCATCACGCCCTCCTTTCAGTTGAAAAAGGTACGTGAGCGCGGTTGCAGGATATTCCGAGCCTGGCGAATTTCTTCGTCGCAACGCTCCTCGGACGGTGGATTTTAACATCGTCAATGCCGGCGCGCCAGCTTGTTCGCCATGCATTGCCAACTAACAACATATAAAAAAAAAAAGCGCCCGCGGCCAGCTGGCCGGGGCGCTTCTTTTGCAAGCGGGCTAGATTACTTCAGGCCGGCAGCGTCGCGCAGCAGGGCGACCTTGTCCGTGCGCTCCCACGTGAATTCCGGCTCTTCGCGGCCGAAGTGGCCGTAGGCGGCGCTCTTCTGGTAGATCGGGCGCAGCAGGTCGAGCATTTGCACGATGCCTTTTGGACGCAGATCAAAGTGCGCCAGCACCAGCTTGGCGATTTCCGCGTCGGGAATCACGCCCGTGCCTTCCGTGTAGACGGTGATGTTGATCGGCTTGGCCACGCCGATGGCGTAGCTGACCTGCACCTGGCATTGGCGCGCCAGGCCGGCCGCGACGATGTTTTTCGCCACATAGCGGGCCGCATACGCTGCCGAACGGTCGACTTTCGATGGGTCCTTGCCCGAGAACGCGCCGCCGCCGTGCGGGGCCGCGCCACCGTAGGTGTCGACGATGATCTTGCGCCCGGTCAAGCCGCAATCGCCTTGCGGACCGCCGATGACGAAACGGCCCGTCGGGTTGACGAGGAATTTGGTCTCCGTCAGCCATTCGCGCGGCAGGATGGGCTTGATGATTTCTTCGATGACGGCTTCTTCGATCTGCTTGTGCGAGATTTCCGGCGCATGCTGGGTCGACAGCACCACCGTGTGCACACCGACGGGGCGGCCGTCGACGTAGCGCAGGGTTACTTGCGATTTCGCATCCGGACGCAGCCATGGCAGACGGCCATCCTTGCGCAGTTGCGACTGGCGCTCGACCAGGCGGTGCGCGTAGTGGATGGCGGCAGGCATCAGCTCGGCCGTTTCATCGCAGGCGTAGCCGAACATCAGGCCCTGATCGCCGGCGCCTTGATCCAGGTCAATGCCCGCACCTTCATCGACGCCTTGCGCGATGTCCGGCGACTGCTTGTCGTAGGCCACCAGCACGGCGCAACCCTTGTAGTCGATACCGTATTCCGTGTTGTCGTAGCCGATGCGTTTGATGGTTTCGCGCGCAACTTGAATATAATCAACATTGGCGTGCGTGGTAATCTCGCCAGCCAGTACCACCAGACCCGTGTTGCACAGGGTTTCGGCGGCCACGCGGGCGCTCGGATCCTGGGCCAGGATGGCGTCAAGGATGGCGTCGGAAATTTGATCGGCAACCTTGTCGGGATGGCCTTCCGAAACGGATTCGGAAGTGAAGAGATAGTCGTTTGACATTGCAAGCTCCTGATTACTATGTGAATGTTCTGTCGCAGTAAAGAGGATTTTGCCTGCGACGCTTTAGCGATATTTATATTCCGCTTCGCAAGTTGTCTATTAACTCAGCGGTTACTGCATACGTGGTATTTTACGCTTCTTAAAAAATTTTGGCACGGCAACACGCCATTCTTGGAAACAGCTTATACATGTTAGTCCCAATTTTCCGCTTCTTGTCCGTCTTTCCCCTGCCCGTCCTGCATGGCCTTGGCGCTGTACTGGGCTGGGTGATTTACGCCATTTCCCCGTCCTACCGCCGCCGCATGCGCGAGAACATGCAAGGTGCGGGGTTTTCGCAACACTTGCACACGGCCGTGGCCGAAGCGGGCAAGAGCGTGCTGGAATTGCCCTTCATCTGGTGCGCCCCCGCCGAGCGCGTGGCGCGCCATGCGACGGTGGAAAACTGGGAACTGGTGGAAAAAGCGCTGCAGCATGGCCGCGGCATTGTCTTCCTGACACCACACCTGGGCTGCTTTGAAATCGTCGCCCAGCAGATTGCGCTGCGCACGCCGCTCACCGTGATGTACCGCCCGCCCAAGCGCGCCGCCCTGAAACCGCTGATCGAAGGGGCGCGCGCGCGCGAAAACCTGATGCTGGCGCCGGCGAACATGTCGGGCGTGCGCATCTTCGCCAAATGCCTGAAAAAGGGACAACCGATCGGCCTGCTGCCCGACCAGGTGCCGCAGGAAGGCGAAGGCGTGTGGGCCGATTTCTTCGGCCGCCCTGCCTACACCATGACCCTGCCCGCCAAGCTGGCGCAGATGGGCGGCGCCGAAGTCATCATCACCTACGCGGAACGCCTGCCGGGCGGGCGCGGCTATGTCGTGCATTTCGTGCCCTTCACCGAGTCGCTCGACAGCAGCTCGGCCGAACAGGCGCGCACCATCAATGCGGCCATGGAGCAATTGATCGCCCGCAGCCCGGCGCAATACCTGTGGAGCTACAACCGCTATAAAGTGCCGCGCGGCGCGCCGCCGCCCACGCCTGCCACGACCGCTGCCGCCGGGGAGCAGGCATGAGACTGCTGATCGCCTTCATGTGGCTGCTGCACTGGCTGCCTCTGCCCATCCTCGGCCGCTTCGGCGTGGCCGTCGGCAGCGTGCTGTTCATCGCCATGCCGAAACGGCGCGACATCGCCCTGACGAATCTGCGCCTGTGCATGCCGGAACTGACAGAAGCCCAGCGCGTGGCGCTGGCGCGCCAGCATTTCCAGGCCTATTCGCGCAGCGTGTGGGAACGCAGCATCCTGTGGTGGTCATCGGAAGCGCGATTAAACCGCCTGATCAAAAAGGTACCCGCCTTCCCGGGCCAGCAGATCGCTGCCAAGCCCACCATCTTGCTGTGCCCGCACTTCGTCTGCCTCGACGTGGCCGGTGCCGCCACGGCCATGGAAATTTCCGCTTCGTCAATGTACGTGCAGCAAAAGAATGCCGCCTTCGACCAGGCCTTGCGCAACGGCCGTTCGCGCTTCAAGCCGCCCAAGCTGTTTACGCGCCAGGACGGCATCAAGACGATTTTGCGCGCGCTGCGCGACGGCTTGCCGTATTTCATGCTGCCGGACATGGACTTCGGCGAAAAGGATGCGGAATTCGTGCCCTTCTTCGGCGTGCCAGCCGCCACCCTGACGGCCACGGCGCGCCTGGCGCTGGCCGCCAAGGCGCAGGTGATTCCCGTCATCGCCACTTTTTTACCCAATTACCAGGGCTGGCAAGTGACCTATTACCCGGCCTGGGACGATTATCCGGGCGACGACATCACGGCCGCCACGCGCCGCATGAACGAATTCATCGAAGAGCGCGTGCGCGAAGCGCCGGCCGAGTATTTCTGGACGCACAAACGCTTCAAGACGCGTCCGGAAGGCGAAGCCTCGTTCTATAACCAGCACAAGTGATACGGCAGAACATGAAACTCCACTTTACCAAGATGCACGGCGCGGGCAATGACTTCATCGTCATCGACGCCATCAATCAGGACATCGACTTCACGCCGGCCCAATGGCAGCGCCTGGCCGACCGCCGTTTCGGCATCGGCGCCGACCAGATCCTCGTGGTGGAAAAGCCGCGCCTGCCCGGCTGCGACTTCCGCTACCGCATCTATAACAACGATGGCGGCGAAGTGGAACAGTGCGGCAACGGCGCGCGCGCCTTCGTCAAGTTCGTCAGCGAAAAAGGCTTGTCCAGCAAGGCCAGCATCCGCGTGGAAACTATGGCCGGCGTCATCGCGCCGCGCCTGGAACTCGACGGCAGCATCACGGTCGACATGGGCGCGCCCGTGCTCGAGCCACAGCTGGTACCGTTCGATGCGGCCGGCCTCGCCGGTGTAGCGCAAGGCAACGACACCTTATGGCCGCTGGACCTGGCCTTGCCGGGCCACGCAGCTTCCGTGCTGGTATCCGTCGTCTCGATGGGCAATCCGCATGCCGTGCAAGTGGTCGACGATGTTGATGCGCAAGACCTGGAAGTGACGGGCCCGCTGATCGAGCACCACCCGCGCTTTCCCCGCCGGGTCAACGCCGGCTACATGCAGATCGTCGACCGCCAGCACGTGAAACTGCGCGTGTTCGAGCGGGGCGCGGGAGAAACCCTCGCGTGCGGCACGGGCGCCTGCGCCGCTGCCGTGGCCGGCATCCGTCGCGGCCTGCTCGATTCCCCCGTGCGCATCAGCGCGCGCGGCGGCGAACTGTCGATCGCCTGGCAAGGCCCCGGCCAGCCCGTCCTGATGACGGGCCCGGCAGTGACCGTGTTCGAGGGCACGATCGAGCTGTAGACGGGTGAAGGTCAGAAGTAAAAGTCAGGCGGCCAGGAACTGCTGTTCCTGTACCACATCGAGTTCCGCCAGATAGCACTTCAGGCGATACAGGCGCTGCCGGTAATTGCCTTCCGGCCCCGCCACGCCGCAATCGACGCGCTCGAACAGGCGCACTACCTGATCGAGCAGCTGGCGCTCCTGCGCCGTGCGGACCAGCACGAGGCGCCGCTTGCCGCGGCCATGCGTGGCGCTGATATCGATCAACAGACAATGGCCCTGGTCGGCCGCGTGGATGTCGAGCAGCAAGGCCTCGGCACGCGACAGATGAAAGCAGCGCGCCAGTTCCAGGCGCGCCGCCAGCAGGGGGTGGTTCTGGCCCAGCTGGCGCCCATGCCCGTCGGCGTGCATGGCGGCGCACTGGCCCCAGTCGCCGGGCTCGCCTCGAGGCGCGATTTTCGCCAGCGCCGCCTCCGCTTCACGGCTGCCTTGCGCCTGCGCCTGCAGCAGCCAATACGCGGCGCGCACATCGTTGTTGACGCCGTCGCGGCGGTTACGCCAGGCATGCATGCCGCACTCGAGCTGCGCCGGCCCATGCCCCAGGTCGGCCGCGCGCTCCAGGCAGAAATGCGCTTCGACGACATTGCGCTGGGAAAATTCCGGTTTCGTATAGATGCGCGACAGCACGAACCAGGCTTCGGCCAGTCCCTGCTCGCCCGCCTGCGTCAGCCAGCGCACGGCACGCTTGAAATTGGCGGCGCCGTTGCGCGTGGCCAGGCGCTGGCCGTGCGCATCCATGCGCGCATAGCCGAGTCCCAGCTCCAGCTGCGCCGTGCGGTCGCCGCCATGCGCGGCCAGCTCGCAGCACTGCCAGCCCTCGGCATCGCCGCCTGGCGCCAATGCCTGGGCGCAACGCGACAGCAACAGCACCTGCTGAGCGTCGAGGGCGATCGTGCGCGCCCCGGCGGCGGCCTGGCGCTGCAGCAGCTCGCGCGCCAGCGGCAAGCCTTGCGACAGAAAACCCGCATGGTTGCCCTGGCGCCAAGCCTGCTCCAGCCAGGCGTGCAGCGGCGCGTCGCCATCGAAGGCCTGCTCGCCAGCCACGCTGGTGGCCGGCCCCGGTGTTGCCGATGATTTTTCTTGTAGCGACAACAACCATTGCGCATCGGGCAAGCCGGCGCGTACGGCAGCGTCCAGCGCCACGCGCGCCTTGGCGCGCAAGGCTTCACAGTGACTGGCGGCGTTGCCCAGCACCAGTTGCGCCAGTACCAGGCCCGCCTGCACCAGGCCCGCATCGAACGCTTGCGCGTAATACGGAATCAGCGCCTTGGCTGCCGGTTGCGCGACTTCAAAAGGCACGTGGGTGCCAATCAGCCGGCACGCTTCCTCGCTATCCTCCTGGGCCGCCCGCGCCAGCCAGTGCAAGGCCGTCGGCAAGCTTTGCGGCACACCCTGTCCAAACAGATACACGCGTCCCAACGCCAGTTGGCAAGCCACGTCGCCAGCACGTGCCCCCTTGATCAATCCTAATGTTTCGCGATTTGCCATCGATTCTCGATATTGAGTCAATGATTCTAATAATAGTGAGTCGTCTCCAGGCCCATCAGTGCAGGCCGTCCCTTAGTGTAACGTCCTTGTGTCGTAAATCCGCCAAAGCGACCGCAAGAACTTGATTCAACGCAACAATCCCTCGGCCTGGACATGCCAAGATTGCAAGGCGCCGCTACGGTGGCGATGGGAGAACCTTGTCCATCGGCGCAGGACGGGCAGAAATCGCGCGTTACAAAAATACAACAGGGGCATGCAGTTATGCCGCTTTTCACCAATCTTTTCACGCATATTTGACCAATCCCGCGCGTCTTGCGCGCCGACGAATTAAGGTTCATTCATCGAAACGCGACAATCAGCGCATTTCAATCTGCTCGGATCTCGGACGGAACTCACTTTTAAATAGGGAAGAAGACATGAAAAAATCACTCGTTGCCCTCGCACTCTTCGGCGCCTTTGCCGCAACCGCACAAGCGCAGTCGTCCGTCCAAATCTACGGCACGATCGATGCAGGCCTGGGCAAAGCGACTGGTTCAACCACCGCTGTCACGAAGCGCGACAACAACAAACTGGGCTTCAAGGGTACGGAAGATCTGGGCAATGGCTTGAAAGCTATTTTCCAACTGGAAATTCGCTATGAGTCCGACACCGGCACCATTGAAAACACGTCGGGCAACAACTCGCGTCCACTCTTCCAGGGTCAAAGCCGCGTCGGCCTGCAAGGCGACTTCGGTACCGTACGCCTGGGCCGTGGCCTGACCGCATACCAGGAAGTGAGCACCTCGTTCGAACCATGGTCGGGCATGCCTACGCCAGCCGGTTTTCAGACCGACCTGACCGTCGCCGGCTACACCAGCGATCCGCTGAGCGCACCAGGCAACTCGCGTAACCGCTTCTCGAACGCCGTGTTCTACAACACGCCAGTGTTCAATGGCTTCCAGCTCAACGCCACCGTTGCTGCCAAGGAAGCTAATAACAACAGCGCAGTGCCAGCGCGCGCGCCGGGCAACTCGGTAACATTTGCTTCGGGCAACCGTGCCGTGGCAGCCAACGTGGCGCCGACGTCGACCCCGTACTCGATCTCCGCAACGTACACCTCGACTGGATTTGCTGCCATGGCTGCCTACGAGCGCAATGGCTTGCAAGCCAAGCTGTGGTCGGTTGCCGCCTCGGTCAATCCTATTCCTGAGCTGAAAGTCATGCTGTCGATCCAGCACCAGAAAGATGATGACTTCAAAATCATCAATACCGGCACCAAATCGTGGGTACTGGGCGCCAACTACGACGTAGGCCCAGGCAAGATCCGCGCCGGCTATGGCCAGAAAACGCCCGATGGCGTCGTCAAAACCAAGCAAGCATCGCTGGGCTATGACTACAATCTGTCGAAGCGCACCTACGTCTATGCAGATATCTCGAACAAAAAAGCCGCTGTTGCTGACAGTATCAACTACAACGTTGCGAAAAGCGTCAACTACGTCGGTATCGGCGTACATCACAACTTCTAATGGCATCGCGCGTCTCCCGCGACGGGTGACGTGACTCGCCAGACGGAGCAAGGCGGCATGGGCAACCATGCCGCTTTTTTCATGGGCGCACGCTTTTGCTCCATATTGCGGCGCACTCTCGGTTAGAATCAAGTGTTCATCCTTCTCTCTTCTGACACTATCAATGACCGCCACACTCGATTCCAGCACCGTCGCCCAGTACCTGAGCGAGCATCCGACGTTCTTCGAAGAGCATACCGCGCTGCTCGGCGAGGTCAAGCTGAGCAGCCCGCTGACGGGACGCACCATCTCGCTGCAGGAGCGGCAGATGGAAGTGATGCGCGACAAGTACAAGGCGCTCGAGCTGCGCATGTCCAAGCTGAGCCGCCTGGCCGAGGAAAATGGCGATATCGCCAGCAAGTTCCACGGCTGGAACCAGGCCATGCTGCAAGTGCGCAACGATGCGGACATGCCGCGCGTGCTGGTCGATGCCTTGCAAAGCAATTTCGACGTGCCCTACGTCAGCCTGCGCCTGTGGCAAGTACTGCCGGAACACGCCGACGGCTGGTTCACGGAAGATGTGACGGCCGACGTGCGCATGTTCGCCAACAGCCTGCAAACGCCGTACTGCGGCAGCAACCGCGATTTCGAAGCCGTGCACTGGCTGCAGGCTGACAAGATCGAATCGACCGTCATGATCGCCCTGCGCGCCCCGAACACCACGGGCACCTTCGGTTTGCTGGTGCTGGGTTCGCCGGACAGCGAACGCTTTACCTCGAGCATGGGCACGGATTTCCTCGTGCATATCGGCGCCACAGCCGGCGCCGCCCTGGCCGCGCTGCGCGCCGGCACGCCTGCCTGAATCAGCCATGCATGCGGCGCGCGGCAAGGCCGAGTGGCTCGATGCCTACCTGGCGCAGCTGGCCACGCAGCGCAAGCTGTCGCCGCATACGCTGGACGCTTACGGGCGCGACTTGCGCGCCTTGCTGGAACTGAGCGGCAATACGCCGTGGACGGCGCTGGCGCACAACGAAGTGCGCCGCTACACGGCCAAGCTGCATGCCGGCGGCCTGGACCCGCGCTCGATCGCCCGCAAGCTGTCGTCGTGGCGCGGCTTTTACAACTGGCTCAGCGGTGAAACGGCGCTCGACGCCAATCCCGTCGACGGCATCCGCGCGCCCAAGCGGGCCAAAACGTTACCGAAAGCCCTGTCGGTGGACGACGCCGTGCGCCTCGTGGCGCCCGCGCAACACCAGCAAGGCGCTGCCGAGCCGGAGCAACTGTGCAACCGCGCCATGTTCGAGCTGCTGTATTCGAGCGGCTTGCGCGTGTCCGAACTGACCAGCCTGGACACCCATTACTGCAAGGCCGAGAACGGCCGGGAGTCTTCGCTGGGCTGGCTCGACATGGCCAGCTTCGAAGTCATCGTCACAGGCAAGGGCAACAAGATGCGCAAGGTGCCCGTCGGCAAGGCGGCCCTCGTGGCCCTGACGGCCTGGCTGGCCGTGCGCCCGCCAGCGGCCGATGGCAGCGCTGCCTTGTTTCTCAGCACGCGCGGCACGCGCATCTCGCCGCGTGTACTGCAGCTGCGCCTGAAGGCGCACGCGCTGGCGACCGACATTCCCGCGAATGTGCACCCGCATGTGCTGCGCCACTCGTTCGCTTCGCATGTGCTGCAATCGTCGGGCGACTTGCGCGCCGTGCAGGAAATGCTGGGCCATTCCAGCATCACCTCGACCCAGGTCTACACGGCCCTCGATTTCCAGCACCTGGCGCACGTATACGACCAGGCGCACCCGCGCGCCAAGGTCAAGTAGGCCGCGCTCGTTGGCCAGCCTGATCCATATCAAGCGGATCGGCGCGCATTTGCAAGCTTTTGCAAAATTCCGGCATAATCGTCCGCATTCTTCCGCTTGCGCGGCGGCACCATCGATTACAGCATAGGCATCTCTCATGGCACTGATTCCAACCACCATCCTCACCGGTTTCCTCGGTGCCGGCAAAACCACCTTGCTCAACCGCATACTGCAGGAAGACCATGGCATGCGCATCGCCGTGATCGAAAACGAGTTTGGCCAGGAAAACATCGACAATGACATCCTGGTGCAGGATAGCAACGAGCACATCATCGAGATGAACAACGGCTGCATCTGCTGCACCGTGCGCGGCGACCTGATCGTGGGCTTGACGGAACTGGCGCGCAAGCGCGACGCCGGCCTGCTGGCGTTCGACCGCGTCGTCATCGAAACGACGGGCCTGGCCAATCCCGGCCCCGTGGCGCAGACCTTCTTTGTCGACGAAGAAGTGGGCAGCCACTACATGCTCGACGCCATCATCACGGTGGTCGATGCGCGTCATGCGATGAAGCAACTCGATGAATACGAGGAAGCCCAGCGGCAAGTGGGCTTTGCCGACAAGCTGCTGCTGTCGAAAACCGACCTCGTCAGTGAAGACGACGTGGCCGCCCTGACGCGCCGTTTGAAACGCATCAATCCCCGCGCGCCCATCGCCAAGGTCGATTTCGGCCGCGCACCGCTGGCCGAAGTGCTCGACATCCGCGGTTTCAACCTGAATGAAAAACTGGAGCTGGACCCGGATTTCCTGGAGACAGAGACGGCGCACGTCCACGATCACGACCATGCGCACGACCACGAGCACGCACATGAACACGGCAATGAGCACGGCCATGAGCACGCGCATGAGCACAGCGACGCCTGCTCCACCGATTGCGGTCATGCCGACCACCACCATGCGCAACACAGCGACGACATCGCCGCCTTTGTTTTCAAGAGCACGCAACCGTTCGACAGCGCCAAGCTCGACGAGTTCCTCGGCGGCCTGGTGCAAGTGTATGGCCCGCGCATGCTGCGCTACAAGGGCGTGCTGCTGATGCAGGGCGCCGAACGCAAGGTGGTCTTCCAGGGCGTGCACCAGCTGATGGGCAGCGACCTGGGCGCCAAATGGGGCGAACACGAAGTGCGTGGCAGCAAAATGGTCTTTATTGGCAAAAATCTACCAAAAGACATTTTTATTCGCGGACTCGAACAATGTTTGGTATAAACTAGCCGGGTTTTGCAAAGTATCCTTTGCAAAGCAGAAACAAAAGGGAAAGTTAAGCACGCTTTCCCGCTGCCCGACACCGATCTTGCTGGCATAAACCAACAAGTAGCCGTCCCTGATCGGCTAGTCAACAAATCGGGATGGCAATATAAGGCAAAGCGTGCCAAAATCAGCGACGAAAACGGCCCATGTCGTTAGCCTGTCATGAAATGCTGGCAAACTGCCGCTGGCCGCATGCCAGGCATGCAAGCGATCCACCCAACACGCCCGTTGTCGCGCACAGAGCGCGATTGGCATAGAGCGGTAAAAAGTTATCAACATGGCACCATGGCCGGCCGGTAGTCCTGGCTTTCGCCGGCAAGCCAAGGTCGCACGCAGTACAGCGGGACAGCAATGCCAAGCGGAACCTGTACAGTTGCTCGGTATCGCCGCGTCAACTGATCAATTTGAAAACTCTGTCGTATCGAAGGTAAGCGAAGTTATGACCAAAACTAATAAATCGACCCCGGCCGCCAACCAAGACATCCCTCTCATCAGCGAAGACCAAATTCGCGCCATGAGCGAAGATGACTACATGAATCCGGCACAACTGGCATTCTTCAAGGCGCGCCTGCAGCAGCTCGAGAAAGACCTGCTGAAAAACGCCGGCGAAACCACGGAACACTTGCGTGAAACCGTGCTCGTACCGGACCCTGCCGACCGCGCCACCATCGAGGAAGAGCATGCGCTGGAACTGCGCACGCGCGACCGCGAACGCAAATTGCTGAAGAAAGTACAGCAATCGATCGCCAGCATCGATGCCGGCGACTATGGCTGGTGCGAAGAAACGGGCGAGCCTATCGGCATCCCGCGCCTGATCGCCCGTCCGACCGCCACCCTGTCGCTGGAAGCCCAGCAACGGCGCGAACTGAAGCAAAAGCTGTACGGCGACTGATCACCCCTCCCCTTGCGCGGCCGCCCAAGCGGTCCCGCGCTGGCGATAAAAAGCACACGACTCCGGTTGCGTGCTTTTTTTTCGTCCCGCGCCGACTACACTGAAGCAAGCACGACAGCGGCACATGCCGCTTGCAATTGCCTTTTCCATCCCCACGTTTGAACCATGGGCGCGCAATCGCATGGCCTTGCACGCATCGGCACGAATCTTTTGAGGTCACTATGGAACAATTTCACGGCACCACCATCCTCTGCGTCCGGCGCGGCAAGCAAGTCGCCCTGGGTGGCGACGGCCAGGTAACGCTCGGCAACATCGTCATGAAGGGCACGGCCCGCAAAGTGCGTAAGTTGTATCAGGGCAAGGTCCTGGTCGGCTTTGCCGGCGGTACCGCCGACGCTTTTACCCTGCTCGACCGATTTGAAGGCAAGCTGGAAAAACACCAGGGCAATTTGCTGCGCGCCTCCGTCGAACTGGCCAAGGACTGGCGCACCGACCGCGTGCTGCGCCGCCTGGAAGCGATGCTGCTGGTGGCCGACAGCGAGTCGACCCTGGTCATCACGGGCAATGGCGACGTGCTGGAACCGGAAGACGGCATCGGCGCCATCGGCTCGGGCGGCGTCTACGCCCAATCCGCCGCCAAGGCGCTGCAGGAAAACACGGATTTGTCGCCGGCCGACGTGGTCAAGAAATCGCTGACCATCGCCGCCGAGCTGTGCATTTATACGAATATGTCGCACATCATCGAGACGCTCGACTAAGCGTCCGCGAGCAAAGAATAGAAAGCCAACTATGATCATGAACATGACCCCGTCGGAAATCGTCACCGAACTCGACAAGCACGTGGTGGGCCAGGCCAAGGCCAAGCGCGCCGTCGCCATCGCCCTGCGCAACCGCTGGCGCCGCCAGCAGGTGGCCGAGCCCCTGCGCCATGAAATCACGCCCAAGAACATCCTCATGATCGGCCCCACGGGCGTCGGCAAGACGGAAATCGCGCGCCGCCTGGCCAAGCTGGCCGAAGCGCCCTTCATCAAGATCGAAGCGACCAAATTTACGGAAGTCGGTTATGTGGGCCGCGACGTCGACACCATCATCCGCGACCTGATCGACATCGGCATCAAGCAGACGCGCGCGCTGGAAATGAAGAAAGTGCGCGCACGCGCCGAAGATGCGGCCGAAGACCGCGTGATCGACATTCTCGTGCCGCCGGCGCGCGACTTCGGCTTCACGCCGAATACGGCGGCGGCCGTGGACACGGGCAGCGGCGACAGCACGCGCCAGACCTTCCGCAAGCGCTTGCGCCAGGGCGAGCTCGATGACAAGGAAATCGAGATCGAGCTGGCCGAGGCGGGTCCGCAGATGGAAATCATGGCGCCGCCGGGCATGGAAGAAATGACGGAGCAGATCAAGTCCATGTTTTCGGGCGTGGGCGGGCAGCGCAAGAAGGCGCGCAAGGTCAAGATCAAGGAAGCGCTCAAATTGCTGGTCGAGGAAGAGGCGGCCAAGCTGCTCAACGAAGATGAGCTGAAACAGAAGGCCATCCAGAACGTCGAGCAGAACGGCATCGTGTTTTTGGACGAAATCGACAAGATCGCCTCGCGTTCGGAATCGGGCGGCGCCGACGTCTCGCGCGCCGGCGTGCAGCGCGACCTGCTGCCGCTGGTCGAGGGCACGACCGTCAACACGAAATATGGCATGATCCGCACGGACCACATCCTGTTCATCGCCTCGGGCGCCTTCCATTTGTCGAAGCCGTCGGACCTGATTCCCGAGCTGCAGGGGCGCTTCCCCATCCGCGTGGAGCTGGAATCGCTGTCGATTGCGGACTTCGAGCGCATTCTGACGAGCACTGACGCCTGCCTGACGATGCAGTACGAAGCCTTGCTGGCGACGGAAAACCTGAAACTGCAATTCGCGCCGGAAGGCATCACGCGCCTGGCGGAAATCGCCTATTCGGTCAACGAGCGCACGGAAAACATCGGCGCGCGCCGGCTGCACACGGTGATGGAAAAACTGCTGGAAGAAGTGTCGTTTACGGCCAGCGAAGGCAGCAGCAGCACGGAAAACCTGCTGGTGATCGATGCCGCCTACGTCAACGAACGCCTGGAAGCGCTGTCGGTCAACGAGGACCTGTCGCGCTACGTGCTGTAATCAAGGAGGGACCGATGGCAAACAAGGCATTGGCGACGCGGCAGAAAATGCAGTTCCGCGTCGAACCCTCGCAAAAACCGCGCAACCCCGTCGCCACGGCCGCCCTGCAGCGCACGGCCGGGGCGCACGTAAAGACCGTGTCCGGCCAGCGCCAGCAGGAAAAACGCCTGCTGGCGAAATTGCTGTTGAAAGTCGAGACGGACAAATAGGCCGCCCGCGGACACCCTTTTCATAGGGCGTCCGCCATCAGGCCATCGTCTGCTGAACGTCCCCCTTAGAAACGGTAGGACGCGCCCAGCGAAAACATGTCGACCTTGGTCGTTTGCTTGCTGCTGTATTTGACCGGCACGCGGTCCCAGTCGAGGTGCAGCGACCAGTTCTGGTTCAGCGCATACGCCGCGCCGATGCCGTAAGTCAGGCCGATCTTGTCCTTCTTGTCCGAACCGCCGCCCAGATAATCGACCTTGCCCTGCGTGTACGCCGCGCCGGCGCGCCCGCTCAGGGTAAAGGCGTCGAACTGGTAGCCGAGCACGCCCTGGATGCCGAGGCCCGTGAACTTGCCGCGGCCAGCGCGCTTGCCGGCGTCCGTATCGAAGCCGGACTTGACCTCGCCGCCCATGTACCCCACCAGCTCAACCGAAGGCAGGGCCACGCCGCCCTGAAACGGCAACGCGTCGAAACTGTAACCCAGGTAGGCCTTGCCATTGCGCTTGCTGCTTTTGTCGCAATCGCTTTGTCCGGCGATGCAATCGAGGCCTGTGCTGGCGCGAAAGCCGTAGCTGGCGCCCGCATAGAAGGGACCCGGCGCCGGTTCGGCGGCGGCGGCGTGCAAGGGAGCGATGGCGGCCAGCGCCAGCAGCGCTGCGGGGAAACGGAAAGATGGGAACATGGATAACCTCTACAAGTGGATGGATTGCCTGGTTGTAGCGCGCTGCGCGAGCCACAAGCGGGAGTGTCATCGCTTTTGCCGAAAAGTACTATCACCTTGTGCAAAGTTCCATTAAGGGCTACATTCGGTACCGCCACCCGCTACCAAACTTACCAAAAAGGATATTCCGTGAGTTCACCTGAACTGGTTTTGCGCGTGCTGCGCACCCAACTGCGTGCCGCCGGCATCACGTACAAGGTATTGGCCGAACGCATCGGCATGAGCGAGTCGAGCGTCAAGCGCATGTTTGGCCAGCACGACATGTCGCTGTCGCGCCTGGCCCTGATCTGCAAGGCATCGGGCATCGCCATGGAAGACGTGCTGCGCGGCGCGGCCGACATCACGCCGCATGCCGACACGCTCACCCTGGTGCAGGAAAAGTCGCTGGTGGCGCATCCGCGTCTGCTGCTGGTGGCGATCTGCTGCCTCGGCCACTGGAGCCTGGAGCAGGTGGTGGAAACGTATGCGCTGACGCAGGCCGAATGCATCGGCTGCCTGGCCGAACTGGACCGCCTGGGCTTGATCGAACTCAAACCGCTGAACCGCTACAGCCTGCGCGTCTCGAACGCCTTCCACTGGCTGGCCGACGGCCCGGTGCAACAGTACTTCCGCGAACACGTGGTGGCCGATTATTTCAGCGGGCATTTTGACGGCGCCGGCGAGACCCTGATGTGCATCCCGGCGCGCCTGTCGCTGTCGAGCGCGCAGGAGCTGGTACAGAAGATCCGCCAGCTGGCCGAGGAACTGGCGCGCCTGCATCAGAACGACCGCCGCCTGCCGCCGCAGGAACGCGACGGCTTTACCCTGCTGCTGGGCTTTCGCTCATGGGAATTTGCCGCCTTCACGGCCCTGCGCCGCAGCTCGGCGTCCGCCGCCCCGGCGGCGCCTTACCAGACCGGTCCCAGGAACAGGTAAAGCGTGCTCTCGCCGCCCTTCGATGCGCCCGAGGCCACGTACACGGGACCGAAGCGCGTATCGACCGAGATGAAGGCGCTGCTGGCCTGCGTGAACTTGGTGGCTTTCCAGCGCTCGCTCTGATCGAAGCCGCCGCCCATTTCCAGCGAAAAGCCGGCCCGCACGGCGCCACCCAGGGTGCTGGGCAGGGAACCGATGCGGCGCGCCATCACGAAGCGCGCCAGGGCCACGCTGCGCCCCGTCACCGACTCGAACTGCGTACCGGACAGGCGCAGGAAGCCGCCCAGGCTGAGCGGCGCCTCGCCCCGTTGCGCGCGCGCCCATTCGCCATACACATGGCCGGCCCAGTTGCCGCTGCCAAACGCCTTCAGGCCCGTGATGGCGGAGCGCCCCAGGCCCGACTCGCCCGTACCGGTGGTCGCGGAGCGCGTCCAGGTGGCGTCGAACAGCACGCCGCGCGTGGGGAAACCGGGCGAATCGAGCGTATCGACGCGGAACTGGACGAACTGGTTGGTGCCCAGCGCCCGCTCCTTGGGATAGCTCGGGTCGGCGGGGATGCTGACGTCCGCCTTGACTTCGCTGCGCGTGACGCCGAACTGCAGATCGCCCCAAAAACCGAACTGGCGCCCCAGCACCAGGCTGGCGCCCTGGCCGCTGTAGGCGACGCGCGCATTGCGCCGTCCCTTGTCGAACAGGTCGACCGCCTGGGAGGTGTACTGGAACGATGGCGCGATATACCACGGGTTGCCGGCGCCCAGCGGCTGCCAGTACTGCACCCCGAAATTGCGCGCCGTGCCGATCTGCACCATGCTGCGCAATTCGCCGCCCCAACTGTTCAAGTTCGAGCGCACATGCAGCAGCTTCAGGGCAAAGGTATTGCTGTCCCTGAAATCGCTGGCCATTTCCAGACCCACGCGCAAGCGGCTGCTGGCCCACGGCGCTTCGACCGCCTTGATGGTGACGGCGCGCTGCTCGCCTGCGTCGACCACTTCCGTCTCCACGCGCGCCACGTCGCCGCGGCCATACAGCCTGGCCGCCGCCTTGAGCACATCTTCCTGGCTGACGGCCTGCCCTTCCACCAGGCCCGATTGCGCCTGCAGGATGCGCGGATTGATATCGCCTTCGCTTTCCACGGCCAGGCGCGTGAGCGGCAAGGCCACGTCCAGCAGGGCCGGCGCCGCCAGGCGCAGCTGCTCGCGCGCCGCATACTGTTCCGGCGACAGCGCCAGCGGCGCCAGGCGGGCGGCCAGTGCCTGCGCCGCCTGTTCGCCGGCGCGCATGGCGCGCGCATAATTCTCGAAGTCGAGGAAACTGACGCCCGTCAGGTTGGGCGCCACCAGGATGTCCTGCGGCTGCAGCTCCTTGAGCGAGCGCTGCACGTTCTGCTCCGTGAGGATCTGCAGCATCTGCTGCGCCACGCCGATGGCGCTGCCCAGCTCTTTTTCCGGCGCCAGCGGCGTGCCCACGTTGACGGCGATGATGATGTCGGCGCCCATGGCGCGCGCCATGTCGACGGGCAGGTTGCGCACCAGGCCTCCGTCGACCACCAGGCGGTTGTTCACGCGCACGGGAGCAAACACGCCCGGCACGGCCAGCGAGGCGCGCATCGACAAGAACAGGGGCGTATCGACCAGCTCCACCAGCTCGCCATTGACCAGGTCCGACGCCACCGAGCGGAAAGGCAGCGGCAGCTGGCTGGCGGGACGGTCGCGCATGCCGGCCGGCAGCAGCCGGTTCAAGGCCATTTCCAGGGCCGCATTGCTGGCCGCCGCCGGCGGCGTGGAAATGCCGTTGCGGCTGGTGCCGAACTCGATGCGCGACGGCAGCAATAAATCTTCCTCGCGGCGGCGGAACGCCAGTTCGTCGCGCGGCGGCCGGTCGGCCACCACGCGCGCCCAGTTGGTCTCGCGCGCCATCTTTTCCAGGTCCGCCACGGAAGCGCCGGCCGCATACGCGCCGCCCACCACGCCGCCCATGCTGGTGCCCACCACCATGTCGATCGGCACGTGCAGCTCCTGCAGCACTTTCAATACGCCGATATGCGCGAGACCGCGCGCGCCGCCGCCCGACAGCACGAGGGCGATGCGCGGACGCGCCGGCGCCGGCGCAGAAACGGCCAGGGCGGGAGCGGAGGAAGCGGAGGCAGCGGGGACGTCGGCGGCGGCGCCGGCTTGCGGCAAGACGCACAGCGCCGCCACGCAGCCCGCCAGGACGGCACGGATCGAGAACATGAAGACTCCTGTCGCGACGGCGGCATGGCGCCATCGGCAAAATACGATAAGAACAGCGTTAATTGGCGTTAATTCGACGGCGGCGGCGTACTGGTCGTCACCTGCGGCGGCGCCGGCATCACGGTCGCCGGACGCTGCTGTTCCATCGGCAGCGGCGGCGGCACCAGGTTCGTTGCCGGCGCGGGGGCCGGTGCCGGCGCGGGGGTGGCGGACACCGGCCCCGGCAAGGCCAGCGCCTTGTCGTCGGCCACCAGGTCGATGCGTTTGCTTACGCCGCCATCGCGCAGCAGCACGTGGCGCGCATGCACTTCCAGCACCGTCACGCCGGGCACCACCTCGGCGCCTTCCGGCAAGGCGACGGAGGGCTTGCCATCGGTCGAGATGATGGCCACGCTGCCGCGGCCATTGCCGGCGGCGACCACGCCCTTGAGCTGGTAATTGCTGGCCGTGGCCACGCTGACCTGGCCGCCGAACAGCGAGGCGCCCGCCTCCACGCTGGCGTCCTGCACCACCGGTACGGCCGGTGGATTGATGGGGCGCTGCGGCGCCTTGAACAGCTGCATGGCCCAGTAGGCCAGCGACACGGACAGCGCCACGACGGCGAGCAAACTTGTAAATTGAGGCAAACGCTTCATGGCTTCCTTGGTTTTCTTATCTGACGAGCTGATTGATTTCGATAATCGGCATCAGCACGGCCAGCACGATCAGCAGCACCACCACGCCCATGGCCAGGATCAGGGCCGGCTCCAGCAGGCCCGCGATGGTCAGCGTGCGGCGCTCCAGGTCCTGCTCCTGCGCGCTGGCCGCGCGTTCCAGCATGGCCGGCAGCTCGCCCGTGATTTCGCCCGCGCGTATCATGTGGATCAGCATGGGCGGAAAATGCTTTTGCGCCGACAGCGCGCGCGCCAGGCTCACGCCTTCGCGCACGGCGCCGCTGGCATCGCTCACCAGTTCCTGCATCGCCACGTTGGTCAAGGTGTCGCGGCTGGTGTCGAGCGCGCGCAGGATAGGCACGCCGGAACCCGTGGTAATGGCCAGGGTGCTGGCAAAGCGCGCCGTATTCAGGCTGCGTTCGAACTTGCCGTACAAAGGCGCCGTCAGCAGCCAGGTATGCCAGCGCCGTTTCAATGCCGGCTGCTGCAGCGCGCGGCGCCAGGCGAACCAGGCGCCGGCGAGCGCAATGGCCACGACGATGCCGTAGTTGCGCACGAAGTCCGACAGCGCCAGCATGATCACGGTCAGCATGGGCAGCTTTTGCTTGGTATTGGCGAACACGGAGACGATCTGCGGCACCACGTAGGTGAGCAGGAAAATGACGATGGAAAACGCCACCACCGTGACGATGGCCGGATAGGTAAACGCCAGCTTGACCTTCTGCACCAGCGCATTGCGCCGCTCGATATAGTCGGCCAGGCGCGAGAGCACGCGCGACAAATGGCCGATCTGCTCGCCCGACGCCACCAGTGCCCGGTAAATCTCGGCGAAATCGCGCGGATGGCGCGCCAGCACGTCGGAGAACGCGGCGCCGCCGATCACTTCGGAGCGGATCGAGGCGATCAGGTCGCGCAGATACGGCCGCTCGGCCTGTTCCAGCAGCGCGGAAAACGCCTGCTCCAGCGGCAGGCCCGCTTCCAGCAAACTGGCCAGCTGGCGCGTAAACAGCGCCAGCTCGGTGCTGGACAGGCGCTCGCCGAAGCCGCGCCGCCTGGTGACGCCGGCGGCGTCGACCTGCGCGGCGATCGCTTCGACGGCCAGCGGCACCAGGCCTTGCACGCGCAACTCGGCGCGCGCGGAACGGGGACTGTCGGCATTGAGCACGCCCTTGCGGGTAGCGCCCTGGGCGTCGACGGCTTCATAGCGGAATGCGGGCATGGTGGCGGGCCTAGTCTTTGGTCACGCGCAGCAATTCGGCCTGCGTGGTGGTGCCGTCGCGCAGCCAGCGTTCGCCATCGTCGCGCATGCTCGTCATGCCGTCCTGCAGGGCGACGGCGCGCACTTCCGCTTCCGACGCGCGGTTGTGGATCTGCGCGCGGATCTGCTCCGTCGTGCGCAGCAATTCATATACGCCCACGCGGCCCTGGTAGCCCGTCTGGCCGCAATGCTCGCAGCCGACCGCCTGCCAGTACTGGCCATCGAAGGTCTTGCACGCGCCGCACAACTTGCGCACCAGCCGCTGCGCCAGCACGCCCAAGAGCGACGACGACAGCAGGAACGGTTCGATGCCCATGTCGAGCAAACGCGTGACGGCCGCCGAGGCGTCGTTCGTGTGCAGGGTCGCCAGCACCAGATGGCCCGTCAGCGACGCCTGCACGGCGATCTGCGCCGTTTCCAGGTCGCGGATCTCGCCGATCATGATCACGTCGGGATCCTGCCGCAAAATCGCCCGCAGCGCCTTGGCAAAGGTCATGTCGATGCGCGGATTGACTTGGGTCTGGCCCACGCCGGCCAGGTCGTACTCGATCGGGTCTTCCACCGTCAGGATATTCGTCGTCGTGGCGTTGAGCATCGACAGCGCCGCATACAAGGTCGTCGTCTTGCCCGAGCCGGTGGGACCGGTGACGAGCACGATGCCGTGCGGCTGCGTGATCAGACCATCGAACTGCGCCAGCATGGGCGCGCTCATGCCCAGGTGCTGCAGGTCGAGGCGGCCCGCTTCCTTGTCCAGCAAGCGCAATACGGCCCGTTCGCCATGTCCCGTGGGCAGGGTCGAGACGCGCACGTCGACGGGTTTGCCGCCCACGCGCAGGGTGATGCGGCCGTCCTGCGGCAGGCGTTTTTCCGCGATGTCGAGCTGCGCCATGATCTTGATACGCGAGATCAGCGAGCCGTGGATGGCTTTGCGGGGACGCACCACGTCGCGCAGGCTGCCGTCGATGCGGAAGCGCACGACAGACGTTTGCTCGAACGGCTCGATATGGATGTCGGACGCGCCTTCGCGCAGCGCCTGCGTCAGCAGCGCGTTGATCATGCGGATGACGGGCGCGTCGTCTGACGATTCGAGCAAGTCCTCGATGGCCGGCACGTCCTGCAGCAGCTTGGTGAGATCGAGGTCGGCGTCGAATTCATCGGCCATCTGCGACGCATCGCCGCCGCCGCCCGCGTAGGCGCCGGCAATGGCCGCATCGAGCTCGCCGCGCGGCAGCACCGTCAATTGAATCTGGCCGAAACGGCGCGACACTTCGGCAATCGCCGCCGGCGCCGTCGATGCGGCCACCAGTACCTCGACGGGGGCGCCGTCGACGGCGCCGGGCCGGGCCAGCAGGCCGAAATCGCGCGCGTAGGCGTAGGGAAGCAGATTGCTCATGACTGCCCCATCACTTCTGCGGCTGTTGCTGATACTGCTGCAGCAGCGGCTGCGGCGGCGTAGCGGCATTGGCCGGCGCGCCTGGCGGCGGCGTCGGTGCCGGCGGCACGGGACGCGTCACCATGTTGCCGCCCACGGGCTGGCCATCCTGCAGGGCCGGCAGCACGGGCGTACCGAGGTCTTTCAGCATCAGGTTGCCCGTGGCCGGCACGGCGGCCGTCTCGGCCGAGCGCATGTAGTCGTAGCGGTCGGCCGCCAGGCTGCCGCTCTGCTCCTTGTTGCGCACGATGACGGGGCGCAGGAAGATCATCAGATTGGTTTTCTTGCGCTCGCGCGTCTGGTACTTGAACAGGTTGCCCAGCACGGGAATATCGCCCAGGCCGCGCACCTTCTCGGCATTGTCGCCCGTGCTGTCCTCGATCAGGCCGCCGAGCACGATGATCTGGCCATCGTCGGCCAGCACATTGTTTTCGATCACGCGGTTGTTGATGGTAATGCCGCTGACGGCCGACGCCGTGGATTTGTCCACGCTCGACGTCTCGTGATAGATGCCCAGCTTGATCGTGCCGCCTTCGGAAATCTGCGGACGCACCTTCAGAGTCAGGCCCACTTCCTTGCGGTCGATGGTCTGGAACGGATTCGTGTTGGTGCCGGCCGTGCTCGTGTACTGGCCCGTCAGGATAGGCACGTTCTGGCCCACCTTGATGGTCGCCAGCTCGTTGTCCAGGGTGATCAGGTTCGGCGTCGACAGGATGTTGGCGTTGCCGTCCGATTCCAGCGCATGCGCCACGGCGCCCAGGCCCAGCGCGCCGTTGATCTGCTTGAAGATGCCCAAGGTCAGGCCGCCCGTCGGCAAGACCTTGCCGCCGCCCGTGGCGATGGCGCCGATGTTGTTGGTGGTGCCGCTGGCGAACGACTGCAGCGCGCCCACGCGGTAGTTGCTGGTGCTGTCGCCGGAAAGCCCCAGCCACTGCACGCCGAATTCGGACGCCTTGGCCGACGTCACTTCGACGATCAGCGCCTCGATGTAGACCTGGGCGCGGCGCACGTCGAGCTGGTCGATCACGGCGCGCAGGTTGCGGTAGACGGCTTCGTTGCAGGTCAGGATCAGGGTGTTGGTAGAAGCATCGGCCTGGATGAAACCGGCCGCCCCGCCCGACGACAGCTGCTGCGGCCCGTTGCTCAGCGATGCGCCGCCCGTGGTGCCGCTTTGCGTATTGCCGCCCAGGCCAGTGCTGTTCATGCCGCTGTTGTTCTGGCTGATCTGGTTATTCGTATTCTGGTTGCCGACGCCCTGCTGCGCCGTGGCGGCCGTGCCGTCCGACGTCACCACCGAGCGCAGGGTCTGCGCCAGCTTGGTGGCGTCCGCATTTTTCAGGTACACCACGTGCACATTGCCCAGCTGCGTGGTGGGCTGGTCCAGCTTCGAGATCAGCGACTTGGCCAGGTTGGCGCGCGCCGCCGACGGCGCGCGCAGCACCAGCGAATTGGTGCGCGGGTCGGCCAGCACGGAGACCTTGCCCGCGTCTGCCCCTGCGGCGGCGCCCGCATTTCCGCCTTCCATCAGTTTGTTCACCATCGAGGCCAGGTCGGATGCGATGGCATAGCGCACGGGGATCACGTCCAGGTCCGTCGAGGCGGGCACGTCGAGCGCGGCGATGATCTTCGCCAGGCGCTTGAGGTTATCGGCGTAATCGGTGATCACCAGCGAGTTGTTGCCCGGGTTGGCGTTGATCGTGTTGTTCGGCGAAATCAGGGGGCGCAGCACGGCCAGCAGGTTGGCCGACGATTCGTAGTTCAGGTAAAACACCTGGGTAGCGATCTGGTCGCCCTTCACCTGGCTGCTGCCGTTGCCCACCTGGGTCGGCACCGATTGCAGCTTGGCGTCCGCTTCGGGCACCACTTTCGCATAGCCGTCGCCGGAGACCACCGCGTAGCCCTGCAGGCGCAGCGCGGAAGCCAGCAGCCCGAACGCCTGCGTCTTGCTGATCGATTTTTCCGACACCAGGGTGATCGTGCCCTTGACGCGCGGGTCGATGACGAAATTGATGTTGGTGTAATGGCCCACCGCCTTGATCACCGATTCGATGTCGGCGCCGACGAAATTGAGCGCCGCCTCATCGCCGGGCGCGGCCCAGACGGGCGCTGGCATGCCGGCCACGGAACAGCACAGCAAGGCGGCGGCCGACAGGCGGCGCAGCGAGAAGGAGGAGGTAATTGGGCTCACGGATGGTTTTTTCATTGTCTGAACTCTAAGGCGATGATGTTTTTTTCGCTATTGCTACGGCGCTGTCCCAGCAAATTCAACAAACTCGCCAAGGTCTCTTCATATCCTGCTGCGGCCTGGGCCTGGCCGGAAAACTGCATGCGCCCCTGTTGCAGGCTGCCGCTGCCGTCAAGCAGCAGCGGTCCCTTGATGGAGCGCAGTGTCAACGTCGCCTGCTGCCCCTGCCAATCGAAATCGAGCTCGTAGCTGCCCAGCGGACGCAAGGACGACAGGCGCGAGGCCATGTCCGTCATCTGCAGGGTGGTACGGCCGATGGCGGAAAACTGCCGCTGCTCCAGGGCCAGCTGCAAGGTGCTCCACGACAGGCGCATGCTGCCCGTCGGCGCCACGGTATTTAACGGCGCACCGAGACCGCCGAGGCCATCGGCCGGCAGCAGCAGGGCTGCCGGGCTGACTTGCCAGTGCGACCACGAGCCGCGCAGGTTCACCGGCTGCGACAGCGCCTGCGGGTTCTGCAGTTCCACGTCCGCCGATCCCCACAGCACCGAGGGAGAAATGCGCCAGCTGAAACGCCCCGGCAGCAGGGGCGTCACGGCGCCGTTCGCACTGGCCGCCCCGCCGATAAAGGCCGAGCCGCGCCACAGGGTACCTTGCGCGTCGCCCAAGGTCAAACGTCCGCCCGTCTGCTTTTCCACGATGCCAGCGACCCAGCTGGCCGGGAAAAACACCAGCAGGGTGACGCAGACGCTGACGATGATGGCCAGCAGCCAGCCAAGCAGGCGCATCATCGTGACGCGCTCGGGCTCTGGTGCAGGGTCAGGCTGGCGTCGACCAGGCCAGCCACCGCCTTGTTCTGCACCGTCTGCGCCGTGATCTTCGCTTCCTGCACGGCGATGCGGCCTTCGCGGCGCAAGCCGTCCAGCCACAGCATGACGCTGGCGAACGGCACGCCGTTCAACTGCACGCGCGCATACTCTCCCGTCAGCGACAGCGATTGCGGCGCCAGGCCGCGCGCCTTGAGCGAGGCGTCGAGGCTGTCGCGGCTCATGGGTGCCACCTGCACGGGCGCCTGGCGCGCCAGTTCGCCCGCTTCACGCGCCAGCGCCTGCAACTGGGCCGCATTCTGGCGCAGCTCGGGCAAGCTCTTTTGCAAGGCGATGCGGCCCGTCCAGGCCGGCTCGAAAAACACGGCATAGACGAGGGCCAGCCCCGCCACCACGCCGCCGATGCTCAAGAGCTTGCGCTCCTGCTGCGTGCGCTCGGCCCAGAAGGCCTGCACGGCCTGCTGCTTGACCATCCACGCGGCGCGCGCCTTGTTCACTGCTGCACTCATGCTTTTGCTCCCGTGGCCGGCGTGATTTTCCACACGCCAGGCGCCGTTTCATTCAAGGCCAGCTTGCGCGCGGCCAGGCCGTCGCGCACCTGCGCCTGGGCGCTGGCGTCGACCATGTCCGGCTTCAGCTTGACGATCAGGCTGCGCTCGCGGTATTCCAGCGAGGCCACCACGCCGCGTCCGGCCAGGCCGCCCAGCGCCTCGCCCAGGGCCGCGCTCATGCTGGTGAAGTCATCCATGCTTGCCTGCCCGCTTTGCAGGCGGGCGGCGGCGATATTGCGCCGCATCTGCTCAGCTTCCAGCCCATACACGGGCGCTTCGTTCGGATACGCGGCCTTGAAGGTTTGCTGCATCGAGGTGCGCACGGTGGCGGCCTCGCGCTTCAAGCGCATCCATTCGATATTCATGCCGGCCAGGTTGACGACCACGGCCAGCAGCGCCAAGCGCAGCGGCCAGCGCCAGCGCCGCCACTCGGTGGCCGATCCCGTCGCCGTGCCCAGCGCAGGCGCCAGGTCCAGTCCCGCGCCCCTGGCGCCGGCGATCCAGTGCGCCCAGTGGTCGGATTCCACCGTCACGCCATCCATGTCGGCGGCCAGCTGTTGATACTGCGCCAACTCGGCCTGCGCCACATAGACCGTCAGGGGCACGTCGCCGGCAAACGCGCGCGTCGTCAGCAGCGCCTGCTGCGGCTGGGCCGGCAAGACCAGGCCCAGGCCCTCTTGCGGCGCCTGGCGCAAGGCCAGTTCCAGGCCGTCGCCGGCCGCGTGCAAGGATGCCGTCACGCTGCCCGGCTGCAAGGGCAGGCACAGCTGCGAAGGCAGCAGCGCCACCTTGCGCGCGCCCTGCGCCAGCAAGGCTTTCACGAGTACCTCGGCCCAGGCGCGCTGCGCCACGGCCACCGTGCGCATGCCGGACGCGTCGGGCGCGCCGGCGGCCAGCAGGCAATCCTGGGCGTCGCCGAGGATGTGTTCTTCCACCAGTCCCGGCAAGGCCGCGCGCAAACGGGCGCCGGCCAGCGGCGGGGTTTTCAGGCGCAGCAGGGTCACGTCGGCCGCCGCCAGCAGCAGCACCACCTGCTTCGCGCCGGCGATCAGCTGGCCCAGGCTGCCCAGCGGCGCGCTGCCCTGCTGCAGCAAGGCGCCGCCATCGCCGGCCAGCACGAAGGAGCAGGCGGGCGCGCTGTCGGTGGACGCCTTGGCCGTGTGACGGATGTACAATATTGTCAAAGTGACTCGCTTTCAGCTGTTAATTTTCCCGCAGCCAGACCAGGCTGGTGGTGCGTTGCGGATCCGTTTTTCGATTGACGAGCGCCACGGCATCGAGGGCGGCACGGTCCAGCCGCACGCGGATGACGGTAAGGAAGTAGCGGCTCTTCACGTCAAGCTCGACACCCTCAATCAGTGCAGCATTAATATTATTCTGGAAATTTAACTTATCGACAAACTTTTTACGCGGATTGCTCAAGGTCAGGGCACTGGCCTCGGACAAGGACATCATCGTCACGGCCGCCAGCACCTCGGCCGGCGCCGTATTCACGTTCACGGGCGTGAGCTCCGGCAGGACGATGACGAAGTCGCGCAGCTTCTCGATGGCCTGCGGCGTATAGCCGGGCACGGCCAGCAAATCCTCGACCTGCGTGAACGCCACCGGTTCGCTGCCGCCGCCCGTGGCGGGCTTGGCGGCGGGCGTCTTGCCGTCGGCGCCGCTGTCGGCGGTGCGTGGTTTCGGCCGCGCGCGCAGCACGGCATCTGCCGTCGCCTGCGCCAGGGAACTATCGAGCTGCAAGTTAGCCAGCAAGCGCTGGTATGCCTGCACGTTGGGCTGGCTGACGATGCCCGTCGCGGTGGCCAGGTTGGTGATATTGAAACGCGCCTGCGCATCGAGCGCGCGGCCCGAGACGGTGGCGTCGAATTTCTCCGTGTCGACCTTTTCGCGGTCCACGTAATCGTCGAGCCGCGCTTCCTCGATGGGTGTGGCCCAGACGCCATCGAGCGCCGTCAGCATGGGATTGTCCTGGCGCAGCCAGAAGCGGGCGAAGTCGACCATGCCGCGCATGGCCCACTGCGTCTGCAGGCGCAGGCGCTGGTTTTCCATCGAGCGCACCTGCACCTGCTGCTGCCAGAACAGGCTGGCGACGACGGTAATGGCCAGCGCCGTCAGCAGCAGGGCCGTGATGACAGCCACGCCGCGCTGGCGCACGGGGCGAGTAAACGGCTTCATCCCGGTCCCAATAAAAAGACTTTGGACAGGCCCGCATCCTGGCCCGGCATCTGCAAGGTCACTTCCAGACCCGGCACTTGCGTGGAGATGGTGGCGCCCGCCGTCAGCACGTTCCAGGCGCCATTGTTCCAGCCGCGCATGACCATGCTGTCGACGCCGCGCATCAGGGTCACGTCGGCGCTGGAGGTATCGGTATCGTCGCGCGCCGCCTGCCACAGGGTGTCGAGCACGGCCAGGTCGCGCGTGCCGTTCGACTCGCGCCGCGTCAGCACGCCGCCGCGCAGGCGGTAAGTGACCACTTGCAACTGCTGCGGCTCCTGCTCCGACGCGGCCAGGCGCACCAGGGTCAGGCGGTCGGTCTCGGCTGTCAGGTTGGTGCGGCCATTCAGCAGATTGTTGTTCTGGCCGGCGCCGGCCAGGTGATCGCAATCGCTTTGCATCTGGGCAAACGCCAGCTGCATGCCGCGCGCCTGCTCGAGCTGGCTGGTCAGCACTTCGCGCGAACGCATGATGCTGTCCAGGCCGCGCCAGCCCAATACGGCGACCATGGCCAGGATGCCGATCGCCACGAGCAGCTCGATCAGCGTGAAACCACCAGCAGGGACGGGGCGGCGCGCCATCAGTCGTTAAAGGAAAGCAAGACCAGGCGCACGATGCGCCGGGCCGGATATTGCACGTCATATACGTTGACGCGCACCTGGCGGATGCGGGGATTCGGCGTGGCCACCACTTCTTCCTCGCAGATGAGTTTTAAGTCGCCCTGCGGGCAGTCGACCGTGCGCTTGCCCGTCTGCGGGAACGTCTTCGCCAGGCGCAAGCGCACCAGGTGGTTTTCCGCCGACCAGGTGGCCATCATGGCGCTGCGCAAGCCGTCGCTGTTCTGCGTCAGGCTGCCCACGGCGCGCAAGGAGGCGCCCAGGGCCGTGCCGACGATGACGAGGGCGACCAGTACTTCCAGCAAGGTGAAGCCGCGCTGGCGGCGAAACGAGCGCCGCATCATTGCTCGACCGTGAAGTGGCCGATGCCGTCGGCGCGGATGGCCACGCTGCGCTCGCCGCTGGCCAGGGTCAGCACGAAAGGCTTGTCGACCGGTTCGCGGCCGAAGATGATGCGCAGCGGCTGGGCCACGCTATTCGATGGCTGCACGCTGAGCAGCATGGGGGTATTCGCAAACGCGCGCTCGCGCAGCAAATCGTCCTGCGTCACGGGTTGCCACAGCTTTTCATTGAGGACCAGGAAACGGTATTGATTTTCGTCCGCCTCGAACGCCACTTGCCGGCTGCGCACGATGGCTTCATCGCGCGCCAGCTGCAGCAGCAGGGCGATGCGCTCGGCTTCCTTTTGCAGCGCCTGCTGGCCGTTCGGCATGGCATTCAGCGACACCAGGCCCAGGGTGACGCCGATGATGACCATCACCACCAGCAGCTCGATCAGCGTGAAGCCGCTGGCGCGTGGCCGGGGCAGTGCGCGACCGGTGGTCATGGCAGGCATGCAATGGAAAACTTACAGTTCCCAGGAACCGATATCGGCATCGTCCCCGCTACCGCCAGGCTGGCCGTCGGCGCCCAGCGAGATCAGGTCAACTTCGCCCTTCACGCCCGGCGACAGGTACTGGTAAGGATTGCCCCATGGATCTTTCGGCATCTTTTCCAGATAGCCGCCCGCTTTCCAGCCATTCGCGGCCGGTCCCGTGGTCGGTTTTTCGATCAGCGCCTGCAAGCCCTGCTCGGTGGTCGGGTAGCGCTGGTTATCCAGGCGATACAGTTTCAAGGCTTGCATCACGGTGGCGATGTCGACTTTCGCCGCCGCCACTTTCGACTCGCCCGTGCGGGCGATCAGCTTGGGCACCACCAGCGAGGCAAGGATGCCCATGATCACCACCACGACCATGATTTCGATCAAAGTGAAGCCGCGCGCGCGGCGCTGGCGTATCGGATGGTTTGCTGCGTTTTGCATATGAAAGAGAGAAGAAGGTGAGTAATGAGAGCAGAGTATAAAGCGGAAATATGACAAAGCCTGTCATATGGGGGAAAAATTTGTGCGGCGGCCGTCAGGCGGGCAAGACCACTTCACCGCAAACGGCGCAGCCGGGGTCGCGCGCGACGCGCATGCTGCTCCATTCCATGTGCAAGCCGTCGAGCAGCAGCAGGCGCCCGGCCAAGGATGCACCCACGCCCATGATCAGTTTCAAGGCCTCGGCCGCCTGCATGGCGCCCACCACGCCCACCAGCGGCGCGAACACGCCCATGGTCGAGCACGCCTCGTCCGTGAACTGCTGCTCCTGCGGAAACAGGCAGGAATAACAGGGTTGCGTGCCCGTGCGCGGGTCGAACACGCTCACTTGCCCGTCGAAACGGATCACGGCGCCCGATACCAGCGGCACCCCAGCCGCCACGCAGGCGCGGTTGACGGCGTGGCGCGTGGCGAAGTTGTCGGTGCAGTCGAGCACCACCGTGCTGGAGCAGACCAGTTCGGCCAGGCGCGCGCCGTCGAGGCGCTCCTGCAAGGCGATGATGGCTATCTCGGGATTGATGCCGGTCAAGGTTTCGCGCGCCGACAGCACTTTCGGCTGGCCCACGCGGGCCGTCGTGTGGGCGATCTGGCGCTGCAGATTGGTCAGGTCGACCGCATCGTCATCGACCAGGGTCAGCTTGCCGACGCCGCTGGCGGCCAGGTACATGGCCGCCGGCGAGCCGAGCCCGCCCGCGCCGATCACCAGCACATGCGCATCGAGCAAGGCTTGCTGGCCTTCGATGCCGATCTCGTCTAACAGAATGTGGCGCGAATAGCGCAGCAGTTGGGCGTCGTTCATGGCGGCGACTACGGTTTGCGCACGGGAATCTTCTTGTCATCGGCCTTGATGTCGGAAGCGATTTCCGGCTTGGCGCCGATCTTCTCCACCTTCGGGTCCACCTTGGCCAGTTGCACCGGCAAGCCCTGGAAGTGGTTCAGGGCTTGTTGCAGCTGGAAATCGTCCTTGGCGCCGTATTCGAGCGGCTTGCGTTTTTTCGCCGTGGCGATCAGGCGCTGCTCTTCTTCCAATTGATCCTGCATGCCTTCCATCGTCGGCTTGGCCGCTTCCGGCTTGCCATCGTCGCTGCTCAAGTGTTTTTCCAGATCCGCTTCGCGCACGCGCAGGCTGTTCCAGCCGTCGCCTTCGGCCGTTTCATCGACCAGCAGGTCGGGCACGATGCCGCGCGCCTGGATGGCCCGGCCTTTCGGCGTGTAGTAGCGCGCCGTCGTCAGCTTGACGGCCGTGTCGGCCGTGATCTGGCGCAAGGTTTGCACGGAACCCTTGCCGAACGTCTGCGTGCCGATGACGGTGGCGCGCTGGTAATCCTGCAAGGCGCCGGCGACGATTTCCGAGGCGGACGCGGAACCGGCATTGACCAGCACCACCAGCGGCACGGTTTTCAGCGCGGCCGGCAGCTTGGCCAGCGGGTCGGCCTTGGCGCCCGGCGGCGCATAAAATTCGCGGCGGCCATAGAACACCTGTTTCGACTCGGGCAACTGGCCCTTGGTCGAGACGATCACGGAATTCCCCGGAAGAAATGCCGTCGCCACGCCGATCGCACCCGGCACGACGCCGCCGGGATCGTTGCGCAAGTCCAGCACCAGGCCCTTGAGCTTGGGGTCTTGCGCATACAGCGCGTTGATCTTTTTGACCATGTCATCGACGGTCGGTTCCTGGAACTGGGCGATGCGCAGCCAGGCATAGCCGGGCGCGACCATCTTGGCCTTCACGCTCTGCACACGGATTTCCTCGCGCACGATGGGGAAGACCAGCGGCTTGCTTTCACCCTTGCGCGACATGGTCAGCACCAGCTTGCTGCCCGGCTGGCCGCGCATCTTCTTGATGACTTCTTCCAGCTGCATGCCCTTCAGCGGCAGATTGTCGAGGCGGGTGATGAAATCGCCCGCCTGGATGCCGGCCTTGGCGGCGGGGCTGTCTTCGATGGGCGAGACGACTTTCACGTAGCCGTCTTCCATGCTCACTTCGATGCCGATGCCGACAAACTTGCCCTGCACGCTTTCGCGCATTTCCTTGAAGGCATTCTTATCGAGATAGACGGAATGCGGGTCCAGCGAGGACACCATGCCGGAAATGGCTTCCGTCAAGAGTTTCTTGTCTTCCACCTTCTCGACGTAATCGGTCTTGATCAGGCCGAAGACGTCGGACAGCTGGCGCAGCTCGTCGAGCGGCAGCGGGGCATTCGTGATTTTCTGCGCCACGGCCGGGAACTGCAGCGACATGCCGATGCCGGCCAGTACGCCCAGACCGATCAGGCCGATACTTTTGACTTTGATACCCATGTATTCTTCGCAATCTACAATTTTGCTGCCGCAGCAATGGTGGGAACTTAAAACTTCACCCAGGTGGCGGGGTCGAAGGCGCGGCCCTGATGACGCAATTCAAAGTATAGCCCTGATTCCTCGTTGCCGCCGCTGTTGCCCGCGCTGGCAATGGCGTCGCCGCCCTTGACGGCATCGCCCACGCGTTTCAGCAAGGATTGGTTATTGCCATAAATACTCATGTACTGGCCGCCATGGTCGACGATGATCAAATTGCCGAAACCGCGCAGCCAGTCGGAAAACACGACGCGGCCGCCGGCGATGGCGTGGATTTCGCTGCCTTCGCCCGTGCGGATGAACACGCCCTTCCAGCTGGGGCCGTCACCGCGCTTGCTGCCGAAGCGGGCGGCGATCTTGCCCGCCACGGGCGCGCGCAGCTGCCCTTTCATGCTGGCAAAGGCGCCGGCCGGCGCGGCCGGGCCCAGGCTTGGGCGTTCCGGCTCCGGTTCCGGCTTCGGCTCGGGTTTCGGCGCCACCTTGGCCACTTGCGGCGGCTCGTCGTCGTCGATCGGTTCGAGCTTCACGGGCGGCGCTGGCGGCGTCTGCGGCTTGATCTTGCCCGATTTATTTTGTTGCTCTTTCGCAAGGCGTTCGCGTTCGGCCTGCGCCTGGGCGGCCTTGGCGCGCGCGGCCAGCAGGCGTTCGCGTTTTTCCGCGGCAATCCTGGCATCAGCGGCGGCCTTGGCGGCGGCGCGCTGCTCGGCCAGCAATTGCTGGCGTTTCTTTTCGGCCGCGGCGGCCGCGGCTTGCTCTTCGATCAGTTTCGCCAGCTTGTCGACCAGGTTGCCCATGCGCTGTTCGTCGCGCTCGACATTGCCCACTTCCTTACGCTGCGCCACCAGGCGCTGCGACAAGCTCGTCAGCAAGGCGGCACGGCGCGCCTTCTCCTGCACCAGCAAGGCCTTCTGGTCGCGCTCTTCCTGCGCGATTTCTTCCAGCTCATCCTTGGCGTTCTGCGCGTCCGCCTGGTTTTTCTCCACGGCCAGCAAGTTGGCGCGCAAGGCATCGAGCAGGCGCGCCTGCGCCTGCGACACATACGCCATCAGTTGCAAGTCGCGGTTGATGCGGTTCGGGTTATCGCCCGACAAGAGCAGCTTGATGCGGTCTTCGTTGCCGGCGACATATTGTTCACGCAGCAACTTTGACAGCTGCGTCTTTTGTTTCTCGACGGTGGCCGTCAGCTGCTGGTGCTCCTGCCCCAGCGCCGTCAGCTTCACGCCCGTCTCGCTTTGTTCCTGCGCCAGGTCGCGCAAGGCGCGGTTGGCGTTGGAAATGGCCTCTTCCGACTCGGCCAGGGTATCGGCCGCGTCATCCTTGGCGCTTTCCGTGCGGCTGATGTCGCGCTTGAGCGCCGTCAGCTTTTGTTGCAATCCAGCACGTTGTGCTTCCGCGGCCGCTTTCTGCTTGCTGCGTTCGGTGGGCTTGGCACCCTGTGCGGCACCGCTCGAGAAGAGCAGCGCTGCGCACAGCATGGCGCCGGCGCGCCACGCCGGCAGGGGTCGTTCAGCAGAGGGGGCGATCGCTGTGCCGCGGAAGAAAGACAACAAGTTACTTGGCCTTCCCTTGGTTCGCCACGGCAGCTTGCGCTGCCGCAATCGCTGCCGGGTCGCCCAGGTAGTAATGACGGATCGGTTTCAGGTCGGCATCCAGTTCATACACGAGCGGCTGGCCGTTCGGGATGTTCAGGCCGACGATGTCGCTGTCGCTGATGCCATCGAGCATCTTGATCAGCGCGCGCAGGCTGTTGCCGTGGGCCGAAATGATGATTTTCTTGCCGGCGCGGATGGCCGGGGCGATTTCCTCATCCCAGGCCGGCATCACGCGCGCCACGGTGTCTTTCAGGCATTCGGTCAGCGGGATAGCCGCTTTCGGCAAGCCGGCATAGCGCGGGTCGTTGTACGAGGCACGGTCGTCGTTCGCTTCCAGCGGCGGCGGCGGCGTGTCGTAGCTGCGGCGCCACACCAGTACTTGCTCGTCGCCATACTTGGCGGCTGTCTCGCCCTTGTCCAGGCCTTGCAGGGCGCCGTAGTGACGCTCGTTCAAGCGCCAGTCGTTCTTGATCGGCAAATACATCATGTCCATCTCGTCGAGCGCCAGCCACAGGGTGCGGATGGCGCGCTTCAGGACGGAAGTGTAGGCCACGTCGAACGTAAAACCTTCCTGCTTGAGGATCTGGCCGGCGGCCTTGGCTTCGTTGACGCCCTTTTCCGTCAGATCGACGTCGGTCCAGCCGGTGAAGCGGTTATCGAGGTTCCAGGTGGACTCGCCGTGACGCATGAAAACGATTTTGTACATAGTTCTATCTTCTCAAGGGGTTCAAATCAAAAAAGCAAAACGTAAAAAGACCTCGTCCAGCTTCTATTTTATAATGCGCGGATTGACTTAAACCATTGGACCCTACGTGAAATTCATTATCGACCACATTTTTCTGTTTGCCATCGTCATTATTTCCGGCGGCGCCCTCCTCTGGCCACTGCTGTCGATGCGCGGCAAGCGCGCGACCGTGCTGGAAGTCACGCAACTGATCAACCGTGGCAAGACCATCATCGTCGACGTGCGCAGCGCGGAAGAATTCGCTACGGGCCACTTGCCTGACGCAAAAAATATTCCGCTGCCGGAACTGGCAAAACGCCTGGGCGAGCTGGAAAAATTCAAAACGCGCCCCATTGTAGTGGTTTGCCAGAAAGGTTCGCGTTCGGCAACCGCCGTCGGCCTGCTGGGCAAAGCCGGTTTCGCTGAGGCAACAAGCCTGGAAGGCGGCCTCGACGAATGGAAAAAGCAGGGTTTGCCATTGAAAACCCTGTCGCTGGCGAAGTAAGCCGGCATTTAACTAGAAGGAATCATCATGACCGTCCACGTAATTGTGTATAGCACCGCCGTGTGCCCGTATTGCGTGCGCGCCGAGCGCCTGTTGGAAGCCAAGGGCGTCGCCGTGCAAAAGATCCGCGTCGACCTCGACCCGGAAGAGCGCATCAAGATGATGGAACGCACGGGCCGCCGCACGGTGCCGCAAATCTATGTGGGCGACACCCACGTGGGCGGATTCGACGATTTGTATGCGCTCGATCAAGCTGGCAAGCTCGACCCCTTGTTAAATGGCACGGCAGCCTGATATAAAGCGGGTTCGAGAAATTGCTTGGTTTTTTGTCGTATTGTTTTGATACAATTGCCCTCGCACCTGATCTGGCCGCGCCTATCCGGCGCGGTTTGAATACCGCAAGCACCATATTTGAACGGTGTGCCGTTCTTGTCCTTTACAACGAAAGCGTTCCATGTCTGACGAAAACCTGCAACCAGTCTTCCAAATCCAACGCGTCTACCTGAAAGACATGTCGCTGGAACAACCAAATTCCCCAGCTATTTTCCTGGAACAAGAAGCGCCAGCGATCGAAGTAGCTCTGGACGTGGGCGCTGCACCTCTGGCCGACGGCATCTTCGAAGCCACCGTGACCATCACCGTCACCGCCAAAGTCGGCGATAAAGTCGCTTTCCTGGTCGAAGGCAAGCAAGCCGGTATCTTCGAAGCACGCAATATTCCTGCCGATCAACTCGATCCGCTGCTGGGAATCGGCTGCCCGAACATCATCTACCCTTACCTGCGCGCCAACATCGCCGACGTGATCACCCGTGCCGGCTTCCCGCCAGTGCACCTGGCCGAGATCAACTTCGAAGTGTTCTACCAACAACGTCTGCAAGCTATTGCTGACGCCGCTGCAGCAGCACCAGCAGCCAGCGAAACGCACTAAGCTCTTGCAAGACCCCGCCGGCCGTCAAGGCTGGCCTGACACGGCGGCCTGGCCGCCGTGTTTCGTTAAGGTTCAAAATATCATGTTGAAAAGTGCGCTCTTGAGCAAGTTCCGCTGGATGGCCGGCGCCGTACTGTTGCTGGCGACCGCCGCCAGCCACGCCGTCGATTTCAAGACGGTGGGCGCGACCCCCGTCATCCTGTATGACGCGCCGTCCTCAAAGGGCGGCAAGCTGTACGTGGCGCCGCGCGGCATGCCGCTGGAAGTCGTGCTCAGCTACGGCGACTGGGTCAAGGTGCGCGACGCCAGCGGCGAAATGGCCTGGACGGAAGCCAAGGGCTTGTCCGCCAAGCGCAACGTCGTGGCGCGCGCCGCGAACCTCAAGGTGCGCGCCAGCCCCGACGACACCGCCTCCGCCATCATCCTCGTCGACAAGGGTGTGCTGCTGGAAATGAGCGAGCAACCGAGCTCCGGCTGGGTCAAGGTGCGCCACAAGGATGGCCAGAGCGGCTACGTCAAGACCAGCGAAGTGTGGGGCCTGTAAGCCCCGCCCTGCGCACCGGCGACCGGCCCGGGCGCCGCACCCGTTTCTTCCGCCCCACTGAGGTTGCATGCAAGTTTCTCCAGATACATCTCCCGCCGCCAAGGCCCTGCCCCGCAAGATCACCATCCTCGGCGCCGGCGCCTGGGGCACGGCCGTGGCCATGGCCCTGGCCGGCCGCCACGACGTGCTGCTGTGGGGCCGCAACGGCGAGGCCATGTCCGCCATGGCCGCCAGCGGTGAAAACAGTTATTTACCGGGCTTTCCTTTGCCGCCGCAGCTGCGCATCAGCGCCGATTTCGACGCCGCCGTCGCGCATGCCGGCGGCGAGCATGGTCTCCTGATCGCCGCCTGTCCCGTGGCGGGCTTGCGGCCCATGCTGCATCAGCTGAAAGACAAGGCCATCGGCAGCCTGGTGTGGCTATGCAAGGGGTTTGAAGGCGGCACGGGCTTGCTGCCGCACCAGATCGTGCAGGAAGTGCTGGGCGACAATATCCCCGGCGGCGCCCTGTCCGGTCCCTCGTTCGCGCAGGAAGTGGCGCGCGGCTTGCCATGCGCGCTGACCATCGCCTCGCATAGCGCCACCTTGCGCGGCGCCGTCGTCTCGGCCTTGCATGGCGGCACCATCCGCGTGTATGCGAGCGAAGACCTGGTAGGCGTGGAAGTGGGCGGCGCCGTCAAGAACGTGCTGGCGATTGCCACGGGCGTGGCCGACGGCCTGGGCCTGGGTTTGAATGCGCGCGCCGCGCTGATCACGCGTGGGCTGGCGGAAATCACGCGCTTGGGCACGGCCCTGGGTGGTCAGGCGGAAACGTTCATGGGCTTGACGGGCATGGGCGACTTGATTCTGACGTGCACGGGCGACCTGTCGCGCAACCGCCGGGTCGGCCTGGGCCTGGCGCAAGGCAAAGCCCTCGATACCATCGTGGCCGAACTCGGTCACGTGGCCGAAGGCGTGCCGTGCGCCAAGGCCGTACGCGAACTGGCGCGCCGCATGGGCGTCGACATGCCGATCACCAATGCGGTGGCCGGCGTGCTGTTCGATGGCGATTTGCCGCACGTGATGGTGCAGCAGTTGCTGTCGCGCGATCCGCGCGCCGAGGCGGCCTGAGAATAAACCGGGCGGCGCCTAGCGGCCCGCCTTGTGCATGAGTATGGTGAGCAGCAATAAACTGTCTGCGCGCGCTTCCAGCGCGTGCGCCTGGCCGCCGAGCAGGTACAGCATCTGCCCCGGCCCCAGCAGGTGCTCGCCGCCATGCGCCGTCACCGCCACCTGCCCTTGCAGGCACAGCAAGGTGATTTCACCGAGCACATGATGCTCGGGCATGGTCTTGCCCTTGGGCATGCACATGCGGATCAATTCCAGTTCATCCGTCCTGGCCAGCGCGATGGCGGAAAACTGCGACAGGTCGTCGCCATCCCTGCGCAGCACCTCGATCACCTGTCCTGAACTTGCGTGCTCCAGTGCCATCATGTGCTCCTTCGGCAATTACTCGGTGACTTCCTCCGGCTCTTTCGCGCCGCGCATCCACTCGACCAGCGGCCACGCATCCTTCAAGCCTTCCGCCAGGGTCGGCAGCAGTTTCTCGGGTGCGTTCACGGGCAGCGGCACTTCAGTCCAGACAAAAAAGCTTTTCAGCTTGATGAATTCGATATGTTCGGCGTCCGCCTCGAAGCCCTTGGGCGGGCGCTGCAGCTTGCCCTCGTTCTGGATGGTGCCGAAACGGGCCTTCAAGCGCTTATTTTTCAGCACTTTGGAAAAACCTGGCGCGTCGTTGACCATGTGTTCGCGCAGCGCCTTCAGGCGGCCCGGCGGCGGCATGTATTCGCCGGCGCCGAACAGCAGGTTGCCCTGGCCATCGATCTGCAGATAATACGTGGGACCGCCCGCCTTGCTGGGACGGCGCATGTCGTTCGGCGCGATGGCGGCCGAAAAACGCGTTTTATACGGGCTCTTGTCGTGCGCGAAACGTACGTCGCGGTTGATGCGGAACAAGGCCTTCTTCGGATTGCAGTATTTCACGGCCGGATCGAACTTGCCCAGCTCGCCGATCAGCGACGTCACCAGCGCAAGGAATTCCTCGCGCAGGATGTCGTAGCGGGGCTTGTTCATGACAAACCAGGGACGGTTGTTGTTGTCGCTCAGTTCACGTAAAAATTGGGTCAAATCACGCACATGCATGTGTCAAATTCCGATCAGCAACTATTTGGAAAGCTCTTTCGGGATGGGGCGCTTGCCCACCATCACGTCGAGTGCCGCTTCGCGATTCTTGCGCAGCACCGTCATTTTAGCTTTTTCGCCGGGCGGCAGTTGGGCGATCAGGTTGAGCATTTCCGTCGTGTCGCCGACGGGCTTGCCTTGCACCGTCAGCAGGATATCGCCGGGCACAATGCCCGCCTTGTCGGCCGGGCCGTTGCGCACCACGCCGGCGATGATGGCGCCGCTGGTGCGCTGCAGGTTGAAGCTTTGCGCCAGCTCGGGCGTGATGTCCTGCGTTTCCACGCCGATCCAGCCGCGCACCACGTGACCATCCTTGATGATGGCTTCCATCACGGTCTTGGCCGTCGAAACGGGAATGGCGAAGCCGATGCCGACGGAGCCGCCGCTTTGCGAGTAAATCGCCGTATTGATGCCGATCAAGTTGCCGCGCGTATCGACCAGGGCGCCGCCCGAATTGCCGAAGTTAATCGCCGCATCCGTCTGGATGAAGTTTTCAAAGCTGTTGATGTGCAGGTTGTTGCGGCCCAGAGCGGAGATGATGCCCATGGTCACCGTCTGGCCCACGCCGAACGGGTTGCCGATGGCCAGCACCACGTCGCCCACGCGCGCCAGTTCCGACTGGCCCAGCACGATGACGGGCAGCTTGTCGAGGTTGATCTTGATCACGGCCAGGTCCGTTTCCGGGTCCAGGCCCACCACCTTGGCGGGCGCCTTGCGGCCATCCGTGAGCACCACTTCGATTTCGTCGGCGCCTTCGACCACGTGGTTGTTGGTCAGCACATAGCCCTCATGGCTGACGATGACGCCCGAGCCGAGGCTGTTTTTCAAGTCCTCGTCATCCTCGCCGTCCGGGTCGCGGTCGCCGAAGAAACGTTTAAAGAAGGGATCGCGCGCCAGCGGATGGGCGCCGCGCTTGGGCACTTGCAGGGTGAGGATGTTGACGACGGCGGGCATGGCGCGCGCCGCCGCGTCGCGGTAGGAACCGGGCGCCAGGCTGCTCGACGCCGTTTCCACCACGGGCACCGGCTTGGCGGGAGAGCCCAGCTGCTGTACCCGGCTGGCCGGGCGCAGCGCGCCGTACACAAAGTACAGCGCCAACGCGATCGTCACGGTTTGCGCAAACAATAACCAGAATCGTCGCATACAGTTCTCTGCCCAGGTCAGCCGGCCGGTGCCGGAACGGCTTATTTTGCCAGATTGTTGCTGTTGCGTGCGTTCTGCTGCAGGGAGTCGCGGATTTCACGCAGCAGCACGATGTCTTCCGGCGTGGCCGGTGCCGGGGCCGGCGCGACCGGTTCGCTGCGGCGGGCCTTGTTCATCAGGCGCACCATCTGGAAGATGATAAAGGCAAGAATGATGAAGTTGAGCAAAATGGTGAGGAAGTTACCGTAGGCCAGCACGGCGCCCGCTTTTTTCGCTTCCACCAGGGTCATCGTCGTCGCCTGTCCATTCAGGGGCAGATAGTAATTGGCGAAATCGAGGCCGCCGAAAATACGGCCGATAGGCGGCATGATCACGTCTTGCACCAAGGAATCGACAATCTTGCCGAAGGCGCCGCCGATAATGACACCGACCGCCAGATCGACGACGTTGCCTTTCATTGCAAATTCTTTAAATTCCTTCATCATTGCCATGAATTTCTCCTTCGGATAGATATAAAAACATGCCGATCATACTATTGATTCCTGGGGATACCAACTTGTGGTTGCCGGCAGGACCAATTCGTGCACAGCCGCGCGCATCTAGTTCGAAAGAACTAGCCACCTCCTGCAAAAGTATATAAATTATGGTACAAGCAACGTTTTTGTTTTATTCGTTGTTTGCTTCACTTATAATTTGCGGTTGCCAGAAGTGGCTTTTTCACTTCCGGATAATCAACAAGAAACTGGCACGGGCTGCGCCATAGTCCGAAGTTCCGCAGGGATGTTGCCACTTTACCGTACAAAGATGCGGGTTGCGGCAATCAGTGGGATAGAGCTTCGGCGACGGGTTTTTCGCGGCTGCCACTCATAATAAAGATTCGCATTTTGACTGATTGGGGTTTGCATGAGTAACGAAAAGCAGGTCGATTCAGGCCGTCGCGGCTTGCTCGTCGCCACGTGCGCGGCGGGCAGTGTAGTTGGATTGGCAACCGCGGGAGCCTTGGTAAGCACCTTCCAGCCGTCGGAGCGCGCGAAAGCGGCTGGCGCGCCGGTCGAAGTAGACATCACCACCTTGCAACCCGGCGAAATGCGCACCGTCGAATGGCGCGGCAAGCCGGTCTGGATCCTCAAGCGCACGCCGGAAATGGTCGCGTCGCTGAAAAAGACCGACGGCAAAGTCGCCGACGCCAATTCCCAGCGCAACCCCGCCGAATTCACGCCGTCGTATTGCATGAACGAATGGCGCTCGATCAAGCCTGAAATTCTCGTCGCCGTCGGCATCTGCACCCATCTGGGCTGCTCCCCTTCCTCGAAATTTGCCCCCGGCCCGCAACCATCGCTGCCCGATGACTGGGAAGGCGGCTTCCTGTGCCCTTGCCACGGCTCCACCTTCGACATGGCAGGCCGCGTGTTCAAGAACAAGCCGGCGCCGGACAACCTGCAAGTGCCGCGCCATATGTACCTGAGCGACACCAAATTGCTGATAGGTAAAGACGAGAAAGGCGAGGCTTGATCATGGCTGCTTTCAAAGAAACGAAGTTCCCGGCAGACGCTCCCGCCGCCGAAAAAGCGCTGGGCTGGGTCGATGACCGCTTTCCCCTGACCAAGCTGTGGAACGACCAATGGGGCAAGTACTACGCTCCGAAAAACTTCAATTTCTGGTACATCTTCGGCTCGCTGGCCATGCTGGTGCTGGTCTTGCAGATCGTCACCGGCATCTTCCTGACCATGCACTACAAACCGGATGCGGCCCTGGCCTTCAATTCCGTCGAGTACATCATGCGCGAAGTGCCGTGGGGCTGGCTGGTGCGCTACATGCACTCGACGGGCGCCTCCGCCTTCTTCATCATCGTCTACCTGCACATGACGCGCGGCCTGCTGTACGGTTCGTACCGCAAGCCACGTGAACTGATCTGGCTGTTCGGTTTCGCCATCTTCCTGTGCCTGATGGCCGAAGCGTTCTTCGGCTACCTGCTGCCATGGGGCCAGATGTCGTACTGGGGCGCGCAAGTGATCGTCAACCTGTTCGGCGCCATCCCGTTCATCGGCCCTGACCTGTCGTTGTGGATCCGCGGCGACTACGTGGTGTCCGACGCCACCCTGAACCGCTTCTTCGCCTTCCACGTGATCGCCATCCCGCTGGTACTGCTGGGCTTGGTTGCAGCGCACTTGATCGCCCTGCACGAAGTCGGCTCGAGCAATCCGGACGGCATCGAAGTGAAGGAAAACCTGGGCGCCGATGGCCACCCCGTCGATTCGATCCCTTCGCATCCTTACTACACCGTGCACGACCTGTTCGGCGTCTCGATCTTCCTCGTCATTTTCAGCGCCGTCGTCTTCTTCGCGCCGGAAATGGGCGGTTACTTCCTGGAATACAACAATTTCCTGCCGGGCGACTCGCTGAAAACCCCGCTGCACATCGCGCCAACCTGGTACTTCACGCCGTTCTACTCGGTGCTGCGTGCCACCACGGCCGACTTCATGTACGTGCTGATGGGTGCCGTGGCCGCCTACGTGGTGTTCATCTGGCTCAAGTCGCGCCTGTCGACGACGGTCAAGTCCATCATCGCCGGCATCGCCATCGTCGCCATCATCGGCATGCTGCCGCAGGTGCTTGATGCGAAATTCTGGGGCGTGGTGTTCTTCGGCGGTTCCGTCGTGATCCTGGCCTTCCTGCCATGGCTCGACCATTCGCCCGTGAAATCGATCCGCTACCGTCCGAACTGGCACAAATATGTGTACGCCATCTTCGGCCTGTCGTTCCTGATCCTCGGCTACCTCGGGACCCAGCCGCCAACGGACTTCAGAACCATCGTGTCGCAAGTGTGCACCCTGATTTACTTCAGCTTCTTCCTGCTGATGCCATGGTGGAGTGCCATGGGCAAGTTCAAGACCGTGCCGTCGCGTGTGACGTTTCACCCGCACTAAGCCGCTCTCACGCCACGCTCAAAGGACATACATCATATGAAGATTGCAAAAAAACTGCTCGCCATCCTGGCACTCGTGCCCGCCATGGCTCTCGCCAGCGAAGGCGGCTTTCCGCTGGACAAGGCGCCTGACCGCCAGACCAACATGGCAGCGCTGCAACATGGCGCCAAATTGTTCGTCAATTATTGCTTGAATTGCCACGCCGCCGTGTCGATGCGCTACAACCGCCTGCGCGACCTGGGCTTGACGGAAGACCAGATCAAGCAGAATCTGTTGTTCTCCGGCGATAAAGTCGGCGACTTGATGACGACCAGCCTGGCGCCGCAGGACGCCAAGGCCTTCTTTGGTGTCGTACCGCCGGATTTGTCGGTAATTTCGCGCGCGAAATCATCTTCCGCTGGCACAGGCGGCGACTACCTGTATACTTACCTGCGTACGTTCTATAAAGACGACACTCGTCCGACCGGCTGGAACAATATGGTCGTGCCGAATGTTGCCATGCCGCATGTATTATGGGAATTGCAAGGTGTCCAGACTGCCAAGTTCGTGGAAGAGAACGATCCGCACGAAGCTGGCAAGAAGATCCACAAATTTACCGGCTTCGAGCAGGTCAAGCCAGGTACGTTGAACAAGATCGAGTACGACAATGCGGTAGCCGACCTGGTCGGCTACATGGAGTGGATGGCCGAACCGGCACAGCAGACACGCAAGCGCCTGGGCGTTTGGGTGCTGCTGTTCCTGTCGGTCTTTGCTCTGCTGGCATGGCGCCTTAACGCGTCGTTCTGGAAGGAAGTCAAATAAGTGAGGCGCCGGCCTTAGGCCGGTTTATGCCTGTTTCTGCGTTGTCCGCATGAGTGGACAAGCGACCTGGGGTGAGCCGTTCGCGGCTTCACCCCCTTTGTTTCTAAGGAACTATAAAAAATGATGGTTCTCTATTCGGGTACAACCTGCCCATTTTCGCAACGCTGCCGCCTGGTCCTGTTTGAAAAAGGCATGGACTTTGAAGTGCGCGACGTCGACCTGTTCAACAAACCGGAAGACATTTCGACCATGAACCCGTATGGCCAGGTGCCCATCCTGGTCGAACGCGAACTGATCCTGTATGAATCGAACATCATCAACGAGTACATCGATGAGCGCTTCCCGCATCCGCAACTGATGCCGGCCGATCCGCTGATGCGTGCCCGCGCGCGCCTGATGCTGTTCAATTTCGAAAAAGAACTGTTCGTGCACGTGCACGTGCTGGAAAGCGAACGCGCCAAGAGCAACGACAAGGCCCACGACAAGGCACGCGCGGAAATCCGCGACCGCCTGACCACCCTGGCGCCACTGTTCCTGAAAAACAAGTACATGCTGGGCGACGAATTCTCGATGCTCGACGTGGCTGTCGCGCCGCTGCTGTGGCGCCTGGACCACTACGGCATCGAACTGTCGAAGACGGCTGCACCGCTGATGAAATACGCCGAACGCATCTTCTCGCGTCCTGCCTACATCGAAGCGCTGACGCCATCCGAAAAAGTCATGCGCCGCTAAAAGATATCCCCATAAAGCTGCTGCGCAGCCCGCTCTCGACTAGGCGTTACCCGCCGTACTGAAGTACGGCTGCGTTACTCAAGCCGATATCGGGCTTGCTCGCGACGCTTTCTGGGGCATCTTGGGCCACGTGTTAAAGTTGTTTTTTGCGCTGTCCCAGTCTTTTGAACTACCGGTGCGCCCGCCTCATGCTGACGGGGGCGCTCCCGCCTCACAGTGCCTATCATGTCTGAAATCTCAACCAAACCTTATATGCTGCGCGCCATCTACGAATGGTGCACCGACAGCGGCTACACGCCTTATCTCGCGGTCAAAGTCGATTCGCGCACCACGGTACCGATGGAATACGTGAAAAAGGGCGAAATCGTGCTCAACATCAGCTTCGGCGCCACCAGCGGCCTGAAGATGGACAACGACGCCATCCGCTTCCACGCCCGCTTTGGCGGCGTCTCGCGCGAAATCTACGTGCCGGTCGACAACGTGATGGCCATCTACGCCAACGAAAACGGCCAGGGCATGGCCTTCGAGCCCGTGCTGGGCAACGATGATCCCGACGCGCAACCGACGGACAGCCCCGCTTCCGCCGACGTGCCGCCGCCCGTGCTCGCCCCCGCCGCCAGCGGCCCGACCCTGTCGTCCGTGCCGGCCAGCTCCCCCGAACAACGCGACAACGCCACGCCCGGCGACGACGAGCCACCAAAAAAAGGCGGCCGCCCGACCCTGACACGCATTAAATAGCGTATAATTCGCAACGCGCAGTTTTTGCCGACTTAGCTCATTTGGTAGAGCAGTTGATTTGTAATCATCAGGTGGCCAGTTCGAAACCGGCAGTCGGCACCAGAATTCAGTAGGAAATCAAAGGGTTACATGCTTCTGCTTGTAGCCCTTTGTCATTTTTCTTTGGCATACCATAGATTGCGTAGGCGCCATGTAGGCATTTTCCGTCGTTACGGTACGCGGATGTCGGATTGACTTGTTTACCTTGCAAGTTAATCGCGATAGAATATATTTCAGCTTACAACTGGGCGCCCTTGAGCGCGTTTTAATGGTACAAATCCCTAAACCAGTACCATCATTTCTCGACAGTTGCGACAAGATCAAAGTTCAAGGGGCCCAACAAGTATGGGCTAGCAAAGACAGAAACAACTACTACACCTGGGACTCTCTCCACGGAGAAATCGAAGGTTTCGATAAGCGCGGCCGCCATCTGGGCGCATTCCATGCTCAATCTGGCGAACAAACAAAAGAAGCAGTTAAAGGGAGGAAGATAAATGTCTAACATGTCATTCATTGACCGCTGCGTTCGTGGTACCGCGTTGCCAGACCAGATTGATGACTACGTAGAGCAGTGGCACGAAGGTCAGATTGGCCAAGATTTGGAACTCCGCGAGTTGCTCGGGATGAATAAACACGAGTATGCAGTGTGGATGCGGGATGCAAACGCAATATATGGCATTGTTGCGGCCAAACGAACTAAGCGTCCTATAGAGGACTTCACTGAAGATTACTTTTCCATGCCCCTAGCTGCTCGTGCTGGGAGTACAGACGACGCTAAGAGAGTAACAGATTGGCTAAGAAAGTTGGGCAAGCTTGATTGACCGCTGGCCTGAAGTTGCGATTGCCCGGCTAATTGCAGAGCGGCATGGATTTACGCCAGGTGAAAGCTTACTTGATTTGGTTTCAGTCTATGCAGATGTCGACTTCTTGCCAATTCCTGTTCAGCAAGTCGACGGAGTATCGCTTCACCTGAAGGCAAAATTGCGACGACCATCGATAATTGTAAATTCACAAATCGCTGCCACTAGAGCTAAATTTACTTTAGCCCATGAGTTCGGTCACGTCCTGATCCCTTGGCATTCCGGTACAATTTTCTCCTATAGTGACTCGGTGAAGCACACAGAAGATGCCGATCACGCTTATTGGGAGATGGAGGCTGAGGCAAATCGATTCGCTGCAGAATTATTAATGCCGCGAGATTGGCTTCGCGACCAAATTCTTACTCAAAAAGACCCGACGAGCGTTATCAGGATGACCCTCGACCTATGCGGTACATCGATGGCCGCCGCAACTATCGCACTGAACAATGCTCTTCCTCCTGGCTATGTTTACGCTCGCACAAATGACGAAGGGTTCGTGGCTACCTCAATAAGTTCGCAAGGCACCTTAGTTAGGCCTTTCGCACAGGGTGAGAAATTCGCTGGCTCGATACGAGTTGAGGAGAGCTCAGCTTGCTACAGTATGGATTTCAAGGGGACGCACCATTGGCTGTATTTTGGCGAAGAAAACGTTCCTGACCAGATTGCGGATGAACGTCCTTGGAGGGAAATATTCGATGAAATTATTCAAGATACTGATGCCATTGCAATTCAAGAGAACATAAAACATAGCGTTAACGCAATTATCTCGGCTTGTAATAAGAAGGATACTTCCGCTGCACTCTTCTTTACCAATGTGCGTCATCGAATGGCCGGACGCACTGAGGTTTATGACAAGATTCTTATGCATCCACTCTTCAACGTTTTCTTGCAAAAGAAGGTTTCAGACTTAATTTCTCGTCGTGCATGAAAAGCTAAGCTAATTCAAGCTGGTTTTACCACCCACAAAATATTAGCGCGCGATATCTCGTACATCCGTGCCAGTGCACTAACGCTCTCACCCTGCTCGTACTTGGCGACAATCTCGGTGCGCTGCTCAGCTGTCGTCTTCGATGGCAGCCCCAGCGTCTTGCCTTCGCTCTTTGCCAGGGCCAGACCTGACTGTGTACGCTCCACAAGCAAATCCCTCTCCATCTCTGCCACCGCAGCCAGCATAGTCAACATCATCTTGCCTGCGGCGGATGCCAGGTCCAGTTTGCCGAGCTGTAGCACGATAACCGAAATTTTCCGGGCGGCCAGGATAATTCCCCAACAGCTTGACGGTGGCACCGACGTCCTGCGCGTCGCGGCCCAAGCGGTCGAGCTTTGACACCACCAGCATTTCCCGGTTGCGAATCTGGGCCAACAGCGTAGCGAACTGCGGACGCTGGGTGGCGCTGGTCTTGCCACTGATGATGTCGGAGAACCAGTAATCGACTTGGTGGCCTGCACCCTCTATTTCGAGACGCTGATTGTCAGCGGTCTGTTCTTTGGTGCTGACGCGGCCGCATACGAAGGTTGCCATAATGATTTCCCGGCAAGTGGTGTTAGAAAAGACTGTTAGAATATCCCTGCCTGTTAGAAATTGTAATCGCTATATTTCCAACATGGATAATCGTTGACTTTGATAGATGTTGAAAAACGGTCGTTTTGTAACAGACAAAAGCAAGTATTGTAGACGGAGTGATATTCCGAGAGAATTTCCTAGTTGCATCACTATATTATGTAGTCGTTATGGAAGATGCTGCTATAGATTTTAAGCCTACGGCAAACACAAGCCAAATTGCAGACACTGAAATAATGTTTTTATATCAATAAAATGCGATTACGTTACCTATACTGAAAGTATTACATGTCGAACCAACTTGCACTTGCACTTATCCCTCACGAAGCCGACGGGTCTATAATTGACCAGCGCGCTGTCGATGGGTACATCAACGCAACTGCCTTATGTAAGGCAAGTCAAAAAAACTGGAGCGATTACAGGCGCAATAGCAATACGATAGCGTTTTTAGTTGAGTTAGAAGCTGACCTAAAAATTCCCGCAGCGCTCCTCATACATACGAACACTGGCGGTGATGTACGCACTCAAGGCACATGGGTCCATCCACAGGTTGCTATCAATCTTGGTCAGTGGCTTTCCGCGAAGTTTGCAGTTCAGGTTACAAAATGGGTATATGAGTGGATGTCTGGCGGCGTTCGTGCTGGGACGCCCAATAGCATGCCAGTTCATCTACAACGCTACATGGCAAATCGCGCGGAAATCCCAGCAACCCATTTCTCGATGCTGAACGAACTGATTTTCGGATTAATCGCCCCCTTGGAAACGGAGGGATATACATTGCCCGAAGGTATGGTTCCAGACATTTCGGAGGGCAAGATGTTTTCGGTGTGGATAAGAAAGGAAAAAGGGGTCAATCCCTCTGACTTCCCTTCGTATCAACACAAATATACCGATGGGCGAGTTGTTAGTGCCAGGCTGTACCCGAATGAATATTTAGCTGATTTTCGAGCCCATTTTAACAACGTGTGGTTACCGCAAAAGGCCACCCAATATTTCGCAGAACGAGATGTGCAGGCGTTGTCTTATTTGCCTAAATTGCTGTCTAGCCCTAAACATTAAATGTTTAAAGTAAGAATCGCAGTTCGCGCGGCACAAAGCGCCAGCGGCATGTGAAAGCGACACAAGATTTCTGGTGTCTGTCTAGATGACAATCCGCTCAAAACTGAGCAGGTCGCCGTAGTTACAGTTGACCAACGCCAGCAACTGGCAATCCACGAAGGCGCTCATTTTCCCCCGAAGATACTCATATAATTCACTAAGCACCTTCGGAATTTTTTGAGCACCATCGGAAATTCGCCTCCCACAGTCGCCAAGCCCAGCCTTCTTCATACCTCCTTTGATTGCCGCCTATAAGTAACAACCTCCGTATAACAGAATGTTGCAACAAAGTAAAATTTCACTCGTAAATAGTTCCCCCTTTTAGGGGACTCTGTTGAGAGATACGAGCAATTTTTTTATCTTTATTTCGGAATTTTACTCGCCACAGCAGATACTTAGAATAGTCAAAAAAATTCAACAATTACGCATGCATAAATAAAAAATACTATATTTATAAATTAATAGGAAAAACATGAGCCAAAAAGTAATTGGTTTTGTAGATGGTGAGAATATGATTTTTAGATTTCAAGACATGGTTAAAGATGGTGCTATAAAAAATAAAGACGTTGTCCACGAAGAAAACCTACTTGTCTGGCATCCAAAAATAACAGAAGAATTTTTCGCTGACTTCGCAAGGATTTCTTACTATCAAACCTTCGTGGGAGATCATAATGCTCTGGATAATGCACGAAAAAAGATATGCGAAACATCTTATACATATGCAGAAAGTGACAAAATTAAAGGGACCGGGTATCTCCAACCTAGAGTATTCAAAAAAGAAGGCAGAACGGCAAAATCAAAAAGTGTTGATATTAATCTTACTGTAGATATGATGCGACACTCATACGATAGAAACTTCGATACCCTATTAATAATTGGTGGTGACGGTGATTACTTACCTCTAATAGAAGAAGTTGCTCGACATGGAAAACAAGTCTGGCTCGCCGCATTTTCTAAAGGGTTAAGCCCATTATTAAAATATTCCGCCGATCAATTTATCGATCTGGATAAAATATTCTTCCGTCAGCCAGCAAAACCTAGAGTGTTAAGGAAACCTGTTGCTCCATCGAAAAACAATGTTGCCATATCTAAGGAATGAAATTTCCACATAAATTAACTACCATTTAAGTTATCATGAAAATAGCATAGTTTTGTTCGCATCTTCTTTAGCCACTTTGAAATCCTGCTAATTTCTCGGCAAGACTATCAAAGCCAAAGCATTGACATTAGATAATTCGGCTAGTACTAGCTACCACTGAACTTCTAGCTAACTTGTAGACGTGACAAACAGGCTACCAATTCCCCGAGAACATCGCTTTGGCATCCCACTTAATGTAGAATGTTCAATCATCAAGTACCAATTCGAAACCGCTAGTCGGCACCAGAATTCAGTAGGAAATCAAGGGGTACAGGCCTATGCTTGTAGCCCTTTTTTCTTTTCTCCCGCCGGGGAGACACTCCCGGAATCCTTGAAACCCATCGAGGCAAGCCGCCCGCATGACGCATGCTGCACCGCGCAATGACTATCAGCACGTTTAGGCGCAAGATGAGCACGTGCTTGCGCAAAGCAGGCTCCCGATGTCTGGCTTGCCTACCTGGGGAAATATCATGTCCGCACACACTTACAAGCTGATCGAACTGGTCGGCACGTCGACCGAGAGCAGCGATCAGGCGATACGCGATGCCATTGCCAAGGCGGCGCTGACGGTCAAGCATATGGACTGGTATGAAGTGACGGAATCGCGCGGCCATATCGTCGATGGCAAGGTGGCGCACTTCCAGGTCACGCTGAAGGTCGGCTTCCGGCTCGAATAGCGTACTGCGGCGCATTCACCGCCGCCCGGCTACTGCCCGGCTCTCCAGCCACTCCCGGCCGCCGGCCTCCAGCGCGGCCTCGATAACCTTTTCCGGCAAGCTGTAGACGGTCGCCCAGCTGGCGCGGCCGTCCTGCGTATTCGCGGGGAAGCTGTGCGTTTCAATCGGCCAGTGGTATTTGCGTTTCAGCGCTTTCACGATGGCGGCCAGCGAGACGCGGCCTTGCAGCGGTTCGGCGCCGGACTGGTCGCGGTTCGACAGCAGCACGGCCAGGACCTGGCCGCGGCCCGTGCGTGCGCCGGGGAAGGTGGGGGTTTTGTTTGCCATGGCCTATTTTACCGGGCAAGCCATGATGTGCCGCACCTTTGATCTGGCGCAAGCGCCGCAGCGGCGTTGCGGCCACGATGAGCATTTCGCCAGGCGTGCCGGCGCCCCTCCGGCAGCCTGGGCTAGCGACAAGGGGCACAGGAGAACATCATGCACAGCCTGAACATCCACGCCATGCAATGGCAGCCCGTCGCCGATATTTCCGCCGTCGATCCGCTGCTGCCCGACGACCTGGCGTGTTTTCGCGAACTGCGCGACGTGCTGCAGCGCTATGGCGCGCTCGACCGCTTCGGCATTTCCCTGATCCACCGCCATTTCGACATCGCCGACGACGAGGAGCTGATGGAGTACACGGATGCGGCCGCCCGCACGTTGACGGTGAAGCCTGTCAAGAAAAGCGACATCGACTGGCAGCACACGACGATTACCAACTGGAAATTGACGGAAGGCGAGGAAGTGGCGCGCATCGGCTGCGGCTGCGCGCGCAATTCGGGTGGCCACCTGGGTTATCACCGGGGCACCTGAAAGCGGCGTCGGCCTTTCTTACACTTTGCTTCCACCGGCTCAGTCTGCTTTACGCAAGCACTTGATTCCATGTGCTTTTTTTGTGTGGCATACAAGCTGCTTATCACTGTCTACGAGATGAATTCAGACAAGTCATTCTGGACATTCTGGATTCTTTCTCCCCCGGATTTCCCGAGACTGACTACGATAAGAGGCTGCGATGAACGTCGATCACACACGAAACAAGACCCTGGGTTGGCTGGGCGCACTGGCGGCGGCAAGTCTGCTGGCCAGTGGTCAGGCGCAGGCAGGTGCCTACGGCCTGGCCGTCAACGAGTTGAACAATTTCCGTATCACCACCAGCGCTGGCGCGCTGTCGCTGGCTGGCGCCAACCGCAATGCCAGCGACAGCGCCTTTTTCCAGGGCGGCGTGGCCGTCAATCCGCGCGCCGTCAATACGGGTCCGGCTGCCAACGCCGACGTGCTGCAAGTGTGCTCCGGCACCGGCTGCAGCGCCTCGCCGCAAAACCACTACGCGCCCACCGCTGCACTGGAGTTCGCGCGCGGCGATGCGCATTCCTTCGGCAATATGCTCACTGCCGCCGGCTCCACCGTCAGCGCCGTGTCAGAAGCGCAGCGCAACACGGTGGGGGCGGCGTCCTCCACGGCCGGCGACACGCTGACCGGCTCCGTCAACCTGACCCTGTCGAGCGCCGGCTTCATCACCTTCAGCTTCATGGGCCGACGCGACCTGCGCACCAGCGTGACGACCATGGGCGACAAGTCGAACGTGTCGATCATGGATATCTTCAATATCTCGTGCAATGCCGCCAGTCCCGTCGGCTGCCTGTCGCATGCGAATGCCGACGGCGTGATCTTCCAGTTCGCGCCTGATGGCGATGCCAGCAATGGCAGCGACATCAACGGCAACCATACGGTCGGTAGCCTGGACCCGTTCAGCCTGAACATGACGGCCGGCACCAACGACCCGGCCACCGGGCGCGCCTTCACGAATGGCTTCGCGATGTTTTCCCTGACCTCGAATTTCGCCCTGCCCGCCGGCAGCTACACCTTGAATTTTTCCAAGTCCACGCGCACCGACATCGTCGTCATCGATCCCTTGCAAGTGCCGGAGCCAGGCACCCTGTTCCTGCTGGGGACGGGATTGGCCGTCCTCGCCTTTACGCGCCGCCGCCAGGCTAAATAAGCACTGGCACGCTCAAAAGCACGCGGCGCCCGCAAAAGGCGCCGCGTTTTTTTATGCCAGCCGATGCGTGTTAACCGAGCCGTGCCAGCGCCTGGCGCGCCAGCTGCAATTGCTGCAGATAATAGCGGTGCAGCATGGCGGGGTCGCTCAAGTCGCGCCCCAGTACCAGACGCAGCTCGCTGGCGGGGCAATCGGCGGCCTGGGTCTGCACCTGGGTCTGCACCTGCGTACCCAACTGGCGGGCCAGCTGGCGCGCCGCCTGTTCCTGCGCGGGCCGGTACTCGACGCGCGTGCGCGCCACCTGGAAGCTGGCTTCATTGGCCAGGCGCACCACCTGCACGGGCGCTCCTGCCAGACTGCGCGCCAGCGCGGCGGCCAGGCCCGGCACGCCGTTGCCGTTGACAATTTCCAGGCGCGGACGCGGCGTGCCAGCCACAGGCGCAGCCGGCACCAATGGGCTAACGGTCAGGCTGCGCACCGCCGCCGGCACGCGTCTCAGGCGGGCCATGCCATCGCTCTGCGTGATCTCCACGCGCGCCATGGCGGGCGCATCGGGCACCGGCGCGGGCACGCCCTGCGGCGGCGCCTCGCCGCGCAACAAGGCCAGATCGCGCCGCACATCGTGTTCCTGCAAGCTGGCCGCCTGGCGCCGCATGACGGCGGCGCGCTCGTGCTGTCCCAGCCGTTCCAGTACCTGCGCCAGGTGCTGCCAGGCCAGCGCATTGAGCGGATCGAGCAGGCATGCCTGTTCCAGCACGGGCAAGGCTTGCGCGTCGCGGCCGCTTAAATAATAGGCGTGGCCGAGATTGCTGAACAGATAGGCCTGCTGCGGCTGCCGTGTACCCGCCTCCTGCGTCAAGGCCAGCCAATGGGCGATCGCCGCGTCATGCTCGCCCCGCTGCGCGTGCAGCACGGCCAGTCCGTTGCGCGCGTTCACGTGGCGCGGCGCATGGCGCAGGGCTTGCTCATAAGCCGCTTGCGCCGCGGGCAGGTCGCCCCGCTCGACATGCTGGCGCCCCGCCGCATAGGCGGCATCGGCGTCAGGCCACTGCGGCGCCGGTGCATGGGCCAGCTGCGTGGTACAGGCGGCCAGGCCCAGACAGGCGCAGGCGGCGGCCAGGCGGGATATCGTCAAGCGCATGGTGAGACTCCTTTCAGCGGCTGGCCATGGCCGGCACGAGCACGCGATAGACTTCGATCACGGCCGGCCCCATCAGCACCAGCATCAGGGTGGGAAAGACGCAAAAAATCAGCGGGAACAGCAGCTTTAACGCGATCTTCGCCGCCGCCTCCTCGGCCAGCAGGCTGCGCTTGCCGCGCAGGTTTTCCGAATGCACGCGCAGCGAATCGCCCATGCTGGTGCCGAAGCGTTCCGACTGGATCAGCATGGCGACCAGGGTATCGACGTCTTCCACGCCGCTGCGCAAGGCCAGGTTGCGCAGCGCCTTTTCCTTGGAAAAACCGGCGCGCATTTCCATCAGCACCAGTTGCAATTCCTGCGCCAGTACCACGCTTTTGATGTGGATCTCGCCCGACACCTTTACCAGCGCGCGCTCCAGGCTCAGGCCCGCTTCCACGCACACGGTCAGCAAGTCGAGCGCATCGGGGATGTTTTCGAAAATGTCGCGCTGGCGCCGCTTGGCCGTGCTGGCCAGCACCAGGTTGGGCAGGTAATAGCCGATGGTGGCGCTGACGCACAGCAGCAACAGCAGCACGCTGCGCAGCTGCGCCGCCATGGCGCTGGCCGCATACAGGCCCAGCACGGTGGGAAACAGCAGGGCCAGCACGCTTTTCGCCGCAAAGTACAGGGCCGGCGCGCTCGCCTGGCGCCAGCCCGCGTTCATGAAACGCGTGCGCAGCGGCGAGCGTTCCCAGCCCTCTTCCGGCAGCGACAGCTTGCTGAACGGCTGCGCCACGCGCACCACCCGCTCGACCCAGCCAGTATCGGCCACCGCCTCGCTGGCGGCCGACGCCGTGGCGCCGAACAGACGCTGGCGCAAGGTACCGGGAAAGAAGATCAGCCACGCCAGCAGGGCCAGCGCCACCACCACGGCAAAGACGATCAACAAGAACAGCAGTTGTGCACCGGTCATGAAGTATTCCTCCTCTGATCGACTGAAAAAACGTTCAGGGCTAGGCGCGTCGCCGAAGACAGTACGGGCGTACGGCGAGGCGACGCAACAACGCCATGGACTTTTTTTCAGGCGCGCCCTTCAAATACGGATGCGGATGACGTTACGCATCCAGACGACACCCAGCGCCACCATGCCAGCCGCGTACCACAACAGTTTGATGCCGCTGGGATCGGTCCACAGCAGGCGGATGTATTGCGGGTTGACCAGGGCCATGACACCGATCATCACCACCGGCATCAGGCCCAGCACCCAGGCCGACATGCGCCCCTCGGCCGACAGCACGCGCACCTGTCCCAGCAGCTTCAAGCGGGCGCGGATGATGCGCGCGATGCTGACCAGCACCTCGGCCAGGTTGCCGCCCGATTCGCGCTGCACCAGCACGGCGATGACGAGGTAGCGCAAGTCCGTCAGCGGGATGCGCGCGGCCAGGTTTTGCAGCGCCTCGTTCATCGGCACGCCGTAATTGATCTCTTCGTGCGCCGTCTTGAATTCGCCGCTGATCGGCTCATTGAGTTCGTCTCCCACCATCTGCAGCACGTTCGAAAACGAGTGCCCGGCGCGCAGCGCGCGGGCCAGGAAATCGGCCGCTTCCGGCAGTTGCGCCTCGATCTTTTTCAGCCGCGCGGCGCGCGCGCGCAGCACGAACAAACACGGTGCGCTCACGGCGCAGGACAGCAGCAGCAAGGCGCCGGGCAAGGGCATGGACCAGGCCGCCAACAGCAGCAAGGCCGCCAGCAGCAAGGCGCCGCTGCCGCCCAGGAATTGCGCCACCGACCAGGACAAGCCCGATTGCAGCAGCAAATGATCCAGCCGCGCCGCCTGCGGCATGCGCCGCAGCAGCCGCTCCAGGCCGGGCGAACGCGCATAGCGGCGCTGCTTGAGGATGGAGACGCGCTCGCCGCCCGCCTCGCCGCGCGCCGCCATCAGCCGCAGGCGCCGGTTGATGCGCCGCGCCGCGCTGCCATGCGTGCCCGACCACCACAGCCAGGCCCCTTCCACCATCAGAATGCAGGCGGCGAACAGCAGCACGGCAAAGCCGTAGAACACCAGGTCCATGATCCCTCCCCCTTACTCATAAATTCGGTCCGGGTCGAACACCGTGTCCGGCACCGGCGCGCCGAACATGCGCAAGCGCTCCGTAAAGCGGGGCCGCACGCCCGTGGCGCAAAAGTGGCCCTGCACCTTGCCGTCGGCATCGACGCCCGTCTGCTCGAAGCGGAAGATTTCATGCATGGCGATGATGTCGCCTTCCATCCCCGTCACTTCCTGCAGGCTGACCAGCTTGCGCGCGCCATCCGTCAGGCGCGACACTTGCATCACCACCGTCACGGCCGAACAGATCTGCTGGCGCGTGGCGCGCGGCGTCAGGTTCACGTTGGCCATGCCGACCATGTTTTCCAGCCGCGCCAGCGCGTCGCGCGCCGTGTTCGAATGGATGGTCGCCAGCGACCCTTCATGGCCCGTGTTCATCGCCTGCAGCATGTCGAGCGCCTCTGCGCCGCGCACCTCGCCCAGGATGATGCGGTCGGGCCGCATGCGCAGCGCATTGCGCACCAGCGCGCGCTGGCTTACTTCGCCCTTGCCTTCGATATTCGGCGGGCGCGTTTCCAGGCGCACCACGTGCGGCTGGCGCAGCGCCAGTTCGGCCGCATCCTCGATGGTGACGATGCGCTCGCTGCCGGGAATGAAGCCGGACAACACGTTGAGCAGGGTCGTCTTGCCGCTGCCCGTGCCACCCGAGATCAGGATGTTGACCTTGGCCTGCCCCAGCGCCTGCAGCACCTGCACCATGGGCGGCGTCAGGCTTTTATAGTCGAGCAGGTTGGCGATCGTCAAAGGCTGCACGGCAAAGCGCCGGATCGACAGGATCGGCCCGTCGACGGCCAGCGGCGGGATGATGGCATTCACGCGCGAGCCGTCCGGCAGGCGCGCGTCGACCATCGGGCTCGATTCGTCGACGCGCCGTCCCACGCGCGAGACGATCTTTTCGATGATCTTCATCAGGTGCGCATTGTCGTGGAAGGTCACGTCCGTCAGCTGCAGCCGCCCGCCCCGCTCCACGTACACCTTGTCGCAGGTATTGACAAGGATGTCGGACACGCTGGCGTCGGCCAGCAACGGTTCCAGCGGACCAAAGCCCAGCATCTCGTGCTGGATGTCGAGCACCAGGCTATGCCGCTCGTGCTGATTGAGGACGATGCGCTCTTCCTCGATCACGCGCTGCACCAGCAGCGCCAGCTCATGCTTGAACTGCTCGGCAGTCAGGCGTTTCAGGCGTTCCAGGTCGATACGGTCGAGTATCGTCTGGTGCATGGTTTTTTTCAGTTCCTGGTAGGCGTGCAGCGCCAGCGCGCCTTGTCCATTGCTGGCGGGGCGCACCGTTTCATTTGCCGCCAGGCGTTCGCGTAAAGTCATCTCGGCTCCCATGATGGCCCCCGGCGGGAGCCTTGACATATGTTTCTGTCCTAAACCTCGCTGCGGCTGAACAGGCGGTCGAACAGGCCGCGGCTTTCCGTCACGCGGCGCGCCGTCACCAGTTCCACCAGCTCGGCCAGGCTGCGCGCCACGGCGCTGGTGCGCGACAGCTGCAGCAGCGGGATGCCCTGGTTGACGGAATCGGTGGCGGCGATGTAATCGTTGGGCACCGTGTGCACCACTTCCGCGCCCAGCGCCTGCTCCAGGTCCGCCAGGCGCAGGCGCCCGCCCTTCTCATAACGGTTGACGATCAGGCGCAGGCGCTCGCCCGGATAGCCGAGCGAGCGGAAAATGTCGAGCAGGCGCCGGCCGTCGCGGATGTCGGGCAAGGCCAGCTGCAGCACCGGATAGATGGCGTCGGCGTTGTCGAGCGCGCGCAGCGACAGCGCATCGATCTGGCGTCCCACGTCGAGCACGATGTAGTCGTAGTGCTGGCGCGCCACGGCCAGGATGCGGTCCATGTGCTCGGGCTGCATGTCGACCTTGTGCGCGGGGTCGTCGGCCGCCGCCAGCACGCCGAAGTTCGGCGTCACGTGCACCAGGCACGAGGCGAGGAAGGCGCCGTCCATGCGCGCGATCTGGGCACAGATGTCGGACAGTGTCATCGCCGGCTTCTGGTCCGAGACATACAGGGTGGCGTCGCCGAACTGGCCATGCAGGTCGATCAGCAGCACCTTGCAGCCGGCCAGGCTGGCCAGCGCGTAGGAAAAATTCGTCGATAGAAAGGTGGCGCCGCTGCCGCCCTTGCACGAGATGAAGGCGAGGACTTTACCGTCGCGCATCTGCGTCACGCCGGCCTGGATATCGACCCGGTCCATCGCCTCGTGGAAGGCCTTGTGCACCAGCGGCAGCTGCAGCACTTCGCGCATGCCGGCGCGCATGGCGCGGATCAGCACATCCTGCTGCTGTCCGCGCGTGAGCAGCATCAGCACGGCCAGCGGATACTGGCGCGCCAGGCGCTCGAGCAGGTCGGCTTCGTCGGCATCGATACCGCTGGCGTCGACGATCACCAGTTCCGGCGCTTCCGGCAGCATGCGCTCGACGGCGTCGCGCAGGCCGCTGCGCCGTTCCAGCAGCCGCAGCACGGGCATGCGGGCCGCCCCCTGCGCAGCAATTTCATCGTGCAAGCTGGCGTCGCGGCTAATCATCAGGGCTTTCATCGCACTTCCTCGCTTCTTTCAGGTCTACACAGTCGGCTGCGCCGCCAAGTGGCGCTCAAGGACAAAAACCGGGATTGTCCGGATAACCCAGCGACTCGGCCACGGCCATGGTGGCGCCGTTGGGCAGGCGTACGGCGCCTGCGCCGGAAGGAAACATCACTGCCAGCAGCGGCAGGATGGGCCGGTACGGCACGCTCTCGCAGCGTCCGCCATCGCCGGGCACGCACAGGCGCGCGCGCACGAAACGGATGCAGCTGGCGCCATGCGGATCGTCCAGGCAATTGATGCGGTTACGCTGCGGACAACCGGGCATCACCGTCACCGGCAATGCCGCCAGCGCGGCGCCGCCGCTGGACTGCGACAGGTAATCGATGCGCACATACGCGTCGCTGATGCCGCCGCCCAGCGGCAGCACGCCAGGCGCGGCGCGCAGCACGGCTTGCGCGCGCACGGCCTGCAGCGCACTTGCATTGCTGAAATCGGTAACGGCGGCGCCGCGCGCGGCACGCCGGGTAATCTCGTGCACCATATTCCATAGATACACGGCGCGCGCCACTTCCAGCATGGCGAACAGGAACAGAAAGAACAGCAGCGCCAGCATGGCGAACTCGACGGCGAAGACGCCGCCCTGGCGCTGCCGGCGGGGGCGCAGGTTAATTAACATAGCGTACTGTCGCATTGGCGCGCAGCGGGATCGGCGCCAGCTGCGGCAGCCACTTGCGGGTCAGTTCGGGCAGGAAATCCACCGGCATGTCGACGGACAACTTGATGCGCACCTGCAGCGGCGCCGCTGCATAAGTGCCGCAGCTGTAGGAATCGTCGGCATACACGCATTCCACGCTGATCAGGTATGGCTGCATGGCCGGCCAGCTTTCCGCCATGGCATCGACCACCATCTGCCGGGCAAACACGGCACCCTGGTTCGCCGTGTCGCCCCTGGCCATCTGCGACAGCGGCATGGTGGCCAGGTAGCGCGCCGCATCGTGCGTACTTTTTTGCAGGGCCGTGTACACCAGCAGCGCGCGGCCGAACAGCAGCACGAAAGGCAGCAGCGCCATGAAAAACAGCAGGATCAGCGCCAGCTCGATGGCGGCGACACCCTCCTGGCGGCGTCGCGCGCGGCAGGGCGGCCTCATTGCAGCAGCTCCGCAGGGCCCGCCAGCGCGCCCTCGGCCACGAGGCCGTCAAATTCGGCGCTCAACACGCCGTTGCTGGCCGGCGCCGTCATGAAGAAGCGGCCGATGCCGCGCACCTGCGCCAGCACGTCGCTGCCGACCGGCACAGGGCAGGCCAGCAGGGCAATATGCAGCAGGCGCCGCTGCGCCACGCCCGTATTGCCGGTCGGCGCCGTCTGGTAAGCCAGCGTCTGGTATGGCGGCGTGGCAGGGTAGCCGGGCTTGGCGGCCGGCGCGGCAGGGCTAGCCGGATACAGCTTGGCCCAGTCACTGGTGGCGAACGGCACGTAGCCGCCGGCCGGCTTCACACTGCTGTACTTGACCGCCTTGCCAAACGACCACAGCGGGCCGTAACTGCCAACGGCAGGCGGCGTCGCGTTCGATTCCGGATCGGCCACGGACAGCAGCGGATTGCCGGTGCTCAGGGCGCTCGGCGCGTCGGGCGTGTTCGTCATCCACCAGTTCGTGGCCGTATTCGGATAGGCGCGGATATTCGTGTCGGGCGGCGCCGTGACGGGATGACAGCCGCTGCCCGCATGCAGGTTGAAGCGCGCGTTGAAGGCCGGCCACAAGGCGGCGGGAAACGGCCGGTGCACATGCACTTGCGCGCTGCCGATGCGCGGGTACAGCACCGTGCCGCTGCACACAAACGGCAGCACGCTGGACTCGCCGACCTGCAGCGACGAGCCCACCACGCCCGGCTGGCCCAGGGGATTGAGCACGAAATGTTCGGCCGCCGGACCGTGCGGATTGAGTTTCAACAGGTTATACGCCACGCCGCGGCGAAAACCATATTCCAGCAGCTCGACGGCCGGCAGCAGCGCCGCATTCGTGCGCGGGCTGGCCGCGCTGGCCGACAGCGCGCACACGGCCAGCGGCGTCAGGTTCAGGCTGGTACGTCCTGCCACGGCGCGCCCCCCCGTGTCCAAGGTGCGCAGCGCCGGCGACAAGGCGCCCAGGAACGCCGTCGCCACCCGCCCCAGCGACGGTGCATTGGCCTGCGTATCGACGCGCACGAACAGCGCCGTGGCGGCGTCGGGCACGGCGCCCGCCGCATGCCATTCGCTGGCGGGCGCGCCGGGCGCGCTGGCGAAGCGGATGCTGGCGTCCGACAGGATCGCGCCCTGCATGCGGCGCCGCCACGCGCTCTTGTCGGCCGCACTCTGCTTGGCCTTGTCCACGGCAGCGAGCAAGCCTTCGGGCGTGCCCACCAGTTCGGCGGCCGCCGCCAGCGCCGCGTTGTCGGCCAGGTTCTGCAATTCCGTCTTGCGGCCGATGACCTGTCCCACGTCGAGCGCCAGGCCGATAAAGCCCAGCACCAGGATAAGCAGGATGGAAAAGGCGATCAGCATCGCCCCGCGCTCGCGCCGGCGTCTATTTGCCATTGGCGCCTCCCAGCATGAACTGCACCGGCTGCGGCGCCTGGCCGTTCGGTTCGGCGAACGAGGCGCGGTAGCGCTGCATGACGGCGTGCGCGCTGGGGCCGTCAAGCCCGTCGGCAGGCTGGCGATTGTCCGCGCTGGCCGGATCGCGCACCTGCTGCGCCATGGCCAGACGCACGGCGTCGCCGAAGCGCGGGTCCAGCTGCGGCGTGCTACTACTGCTGTGCGCACAGGCTGCCAGCTGCAGCGCCAGGGTCAGCGCGCCCAGGCGCCGCAGCCCTATCAGGAGCGAATTCGGCATGGCGTGTCTCCCCGTCTCATTTCAACTCGAAGCCGTTGGCCGCGCGCGGCGGCGGCACGGACGGCGGCGCTGGCGGCACGGTGGCTTCCATCTTGCCGCGCAACATCAATTCCGTGCGCGAAGGCGACGCCAGCTGCGCCGTCGGCAGCACGACATCGGCCGGCAAGGGTTTCACCAGGTGCGCGGTAATGACGAATAACAATTCCGTGCGGTCATGCTGGAAGTCCGTGCTGCGAAACAGCGCGCCGAGGATGGGCAGTTCGCTCAGCCACGGCACGCCCGCGATGTTGCTCACCTGGTTGTTCTTGATCAAGCCGCCGATGGCGTAGCTCTGGCCGTCATACAGCTGCACCGTGGTCGAAGCGCGCCGCGTGGTGATGACGGGCAAAATAGAACGTCCGCTGACGCCGGCGGCGGAAATGCCCACCCCTTCGCGCGACAGTTCCGACACTTCCGGCGCCACCTTCAAATTGATGCGCCCGCCCGACAGCACGGTGGGGGTAAATCGCAGGCCGACGCCATACTCGCGCTCTTCCAGCGTGATCTTGTTGTTGTCCTGGCCGACGGGAATGAATATTTTGCCGCCGGCCAGAAAACTGCCCTCCTGTCCGCTGATCGCCATCACCGTCGGTTCGGCCAGGATGCGCACCAGGCCATCCTGTTTCTGCGCCTCGATGGTCAGCTGCTGGCCATTCGACTTGCGCACGTCGAGCAAGCCGTTGGCCGTGCCGCTCAAGAAATTCGACAGCAAGGTGGTGGCCCAGCTGCCGGAGGCGAAGCGCAGGGTGGCGCCCACTTCCAGCCGCTCCAGCAGCGACTTCGACACTTCGGCGATCTGCACGGCCAGCATCACCTGCTGCGGCGCGCTGACGTCGAGCATATTGATGACGCGGCTGTTCGCGCTGCCCGCGCCGCCGGGTGCAGCGGCCGCGAGCGGCAAGGCGGCGCCATCGGCTGGCTTGGGCAGCGCCAGCGGTGCGGTGGCGCGGCGCACATACGCATGCGCCAGCTCGACGGCGCGCAGCACGGCGCCCGCATCCTGCACCGTGCCCGACAGCACCAGGGTATCGGCCACGGCCGTCACGCGGATGGCTTTTTCTTCCGGCATCAGGGCCGCCAGGGTCGTTTGCAGGCCGGACGGGTCCATGCTGACACTGACGTTCACCACGCTGCACACGCCGCTCCTGCCCTGAATGATCATATTCGTGCTGCCCACGTCGACACCGACCACATACAAGGTGTCGGGTGCGACCAGCATGGCTTGCAGCATGGCCGGATTGCCGACGCTGCGGGCCAGCACCGCCTCGGGCAAGTGCAACATGCTCGACTTGCCCACCTGCAGCTGCAAGTTGCCGGGCGTCGCCGCTTCGCCGCCGCAGCGGGGGCCAGGATCGGCTGCCGCGCCGGCAAGCGGCAACAGCAGGCAGCACAGTGTCAGCAGGGCGCGGTTCATGAGCGTGTCCATGGTTGATCAAGGCAACAAGGCTAAAAACATTCGCGCGACTGGCGCGTCCCATCGATGACGCCGCTGCACTGGCGCTTGGGCTCCGGCGGCGCCTTGGCCACGCGCACGGGACGCGGCGCCACGGCCGGCACGGGCGCGGCGGCGGGAGCAGGCTCGGCTTCATGCGGTCCGCCCAGCAGGGTCAGCTTGGTGGCACCCGCCGTCACGCCCGGCTGCGGGTCGACCTGGTTGCGCAGCACCAGCGACAGGCTGCCCACGCTGCGCGCCAGATCCAGGTTTTCCGCCTGTTCCGGCGTCACTTCCAGGGTCACGGCATTGACCACGCGCGGCTTGGTCTCGTCGCGTCCCACTTCCTGCGCCACGGCCAGCACGAGGATGCGTTCGAGCACGATCTTGGAAATGTTGCGGCTTTGCGGAAACGCGCGGTCGCCGGCATCCTGCTGGGTACTGACGATGATGTCGACATAATTGCCCGGCAAGGCGAAGCCGGCCACGCCGATCACGTCGTTGACGCGCACGGTGATGGCGCGCCGCCCTTCCGTTATCAGGGCCGACAGGCCGCCCAACGTCCCCACGGGCGCCAGCTTGGCTTCGCTCAGCGGCTCGCCGCGCAGCACGCTCGTTTTCAGTACCCGTCCCGCCAGTTTCGCCGGGTCTTGCAGCGCCCCTTGCGGCAAGCTTTCCGCCGGCCATTCGGCCAGGCGCAGCATCTCGGGCGTCAGGCGCTGGCCCAGGTTGACATCGCTGGAGGCGACGACGATCTTGCCCTTGCCGGCCGGCGTCTGGCGCAGCAGCCAGTGCGAGGCCAGCAGCACGGCCAGCAGACCCAGCACCACGGCCAGGCCCATCATCAGCAGGGCGCGCCGGTTTTTCATGCGATGCGCTCGTACAGGCTGGCGGCCGGCATGTCGCAACTGGCAAACAGACTGCTCCAGGCCTGCTCCAGGGCGCCCACCGTCAGGCGCGCCTCGCTGCCGGCAAAGCCGGCGAAGTCGCCTATGCGCGCCAGCAATTCCTGCGGATAGCTGGCCAGCAGGGGCCGTCCCTGCGCGCCATGCAGCTGCAGCAGATGGTTCAGGGCCAGCTCGTCGATGGTCATGCCGGCCAGGCGGCATTGCTGGCGGAACAGGGCGCGATAGGCGTTCTCGGCCAGCGGCCCCACCTGCACCTTGTAGCCGATGCGGCGCAGCAAGGCAGGATCGAACAGCTCGCCCGGCGGCACATTCGTGGCCAGCACGAGGGCGTTATCGAAGGGCACGCTGATCTGCACGCCGCCGGGCAGGCCCAGCTGATCGCTGCCCCGTGCCAGCGGCTGCATCAGCCGCGTCAGCAGTTCTTGCGCGCCCAGGCGCTGGCGGCCCAGGTCGTCGATGATCAGCATGCCATTGTTGGCCCGCACATGGGGCGGCGCCTGGTAGCAGCCGCCGCTGGCGTCGAGGCGCAGCTCCAGCGTGCCGGCGTCGAGCTCGGCGCCCACGTGGATCACGGGACGCTGGCACAGCACCCAGCGGATATCCGTGCTGCGCCGCTCCAGCGCCTGGCGCGCATGGCTGACGTGCTGCGGCGCGGGCGGCAGGTGCTGGGCCGGATCGTACAACTGGATGATGTCGTGGCCGACGACGATGGCGTAGGGCACGGCGACCAGCCCGTGCAGCAATTGCCCCAGCTGCAGCGCCAGGGTCGACTTGCCGCTGCCGGGCGGACCGTACAGCAGCAGCGAGCGCCCCGAATGCAGGGCCGCGCCCACCACGTCGAGCATGCCCGGCCCCGCATGGGCGCCGCCCAGCACGGCGGCCAGGTCATCGCTGCCGACACGCTGTTCCTGTGCCAGCCACGACTGGCGCGCCACCATGGCGCGGTACGCTTCCAGGGTGACGGGAGCGGCGCCGATATACGCGCAGCGTTCAAGAAAAGCGCTGGCGCGCTGCTTGCCGGCGCCCGTCAGCTGGTACTGCACGTCGATGTCGGACTCGCCGCGCCAGGCCACTTCGGCCATCTGCTCCGTCACCATGAAATCGAGCACTTCGCGCAAGACATTGATCGACAGGCGCAAGCGCGTCGTCAGCGCGGACAGATGCGTCTTGCCGCCCACAAACATCAACTTGGCAATCAGTTCGACGACCAGCGGCCGCTCCAGCCCCGTTTCACGCAAGCTCTTCGGCTGCGGCGGCAAGGGCGGCATCAGGTTCGCGTCGGCGGGGCGCGGAACGCTGTCGGTGCTCATGGAATAGTCGACCTCGGTCATGCTGCGTCTCCTAGCCGGTTAAGGCTGCTTTGAACAGAATTCATTCTAGCGAGCGGGCACTGGCGCCCATTGATTCAGAGCAATGAATGCCAATCAGAAATAATGCTGCCCTTGCACCACCAGGCAGCCCAGGGCAATGGCCAGTCCGTACGGCATGTTGCCCACGCTGGCATGGCTGCCCAGTGCGGTCGGCGCCAGGGGAATGCCAGCCATGCGCGCGATCATCGGCCACAGCAGCTGGCGCAGATTGCCGAGGCAGGCGCGCCACTTGCCCTGGTACGTGATCATCAGCACGGCCATCAGGCCGCCCAGGACAAACGTGGCGAAACAGATCTGCAGCACGGGCCAGGGACCGGCAAAGGTGCCCACCATGGCGATCAGCTTGACGTCGCCGGCGGCCATGCCGCGCAGCACATACAGAGGCAGGAACAGAAAGAAGCCCGTCGCCATGCCGCCCAGCACCAGCTGCGGCACGCGGTGTGGCCACAACCACAAATGCAGCGCCAGCGCGGCGAGCATGCCGGCCAGCACCAGCCAATTCGGAATCTTGCGTTGGATCAGATCACTGACGGCGGCCCCCGTCACGAAGCACAGCAACAGCAGGTCGCACAAGGCAGTTGCAGGCATGGCACACCTCACGAAAAAAACCCGCTGCCGGCCGGCCAGCAGCGGGCACCCGCTTAGGGCGTCAACACCAGGTTCGACGAAATGTCGGTGAGGACGGCCAGCAAGTTGGTCTTGATCAGCAAGAATCCGGCCGTGATGGCGGTGGCCATCAAGGCCGCAATCAGGCCGTATTCGATTGCCGTAATGCCATCCTCATCCTTGACAAACTGCTGTACTGCCGACAGGAAGGTATGCATGACAAGCTCCCAAAAGTGAATCACAAGTCCCTGGCGCAATCGGGTGTGAAACATTGCCCTTTCCTGCTAATATGTTTCCTGCCGTAAATTTCTGCGCCATTGCATTGACTATAAAGCGTCCACGTTTTGGCAAATTGACGCGCCACAAGTTTCCATATGGAAATTATCAAACCTTGTCGACATGGCGGCTGGCGCAAACAAATGTTGCGATCCGGATTGAAAGCCTTCGTCAGGGCAAGTTTTTTGCAATGTAGTGCATGAATCTCATGTATTTACATGAAATATTGCATACGTTAATTGCCTATTAGGCAAAAAGACATTATCCTGCTTAGCTCTTCTTTGGAAAGGCCTCTCGCCCGGCGGTACAGAGCGTCATGCCACCAAATAAATCTTGGCTTCTTGTAGACGGACGCGAACATGCTCTTGCTTGATGCAATGCTGGTATGACGACACTTGTGTGACTACTTTCCAGAGAACGACAATGGATTCCCTACTGAAACACATGGTGGACATGACCGGGCACCGCGACCACACGATGCTCGACATTTCCGTGATCTCGGCAGTGCAGGAACTCGCTGCCGCGTCGCAGACCCGTGTGCTGGCCCTGACCACCGTGCGTGGCCAGGTGTTCGTGCGGTCGCGGGCCATCATCGTGGCGGGCAGCGTGGCCCGCATGGAAGAGCATACCGACCCTACCCTGCCAGGCGAACCGCTGTCCGACTACCCGGCCCTGGCCGCCTGCATCAAGCGCCATGAAGCGAGCGCCGACACCCTGTGCGCCGACGGCCGCCACCTGCTGTGGCTGCCCATCTGGATCGGCGACCAGGTCACCACCTGCCTGGAAATCACCAACCCCACGCCCTACACGGGCGCCACCATCCAGGTGATCGGCGGCATCGTCAGCGTGTACCGCAATTTCCAGAACCTGCTCGACTACAGCGAACGCGATTCGCTCACCGGCCTGTTGAACCGCAAGACCTTCGACGACCAGCTGGCGAAAATCCTGCACAGCCGCGGCGAACCGGAAGCGGACAAGCCGCGTCCCGTCGATGAAGAACGGCGCCACCATACGGACACGGAACGGCAATGGCTGGCCGTGATCGACGTCGATCATTTCAAACTGGTCAACGATAAGTTTGGCCACCTGTATGGCGATGAAGTGCTGATCCTGATCGCCAACCAGCTGCAATCGTCGTTCCGCTCGCAAGACCGCATCTTCCGCTTCGGCGGCGAGGAATTTGTCGTGCTGCTGCGCTCGATCACCCTGGAAAATGCGCAGAAAATCATCGACCGCTTCCGCACCAATGTCGAGGCGCACGACTTCCCGCAAGTGGGCAAAGTCACCGTCAGCGTGGGCTTCGTCAGCATCAACGCCTACGAGGCGCCCGTCATCATCCTCGGCCGCGCCGACCAGGCCTTGTATTACGCCAAGAGCCATGGCCGCAACCTGGCTTGCCATTACGACGAGCTGGTAGCGAAAGGTTTGTTAACGACCATTGCCTCGAACGATACGGCGGAATTTTTCTAGGCATCCGCCAGCGATAAAAAGCGCATGGGATCGACCTGCCACTTGGCCGCCGACTCATGGCCGACGATCTTGTCGGCGCCGCCAAAACCGAAGCCGCGCGACAGGTCCACCGTCTCGGGCTTGATGTAGGTCTTGCTCTTCGTACTGAAAAACACATTCACTTTCGGCGCCAGCAGATTGCTTTCGTGCGCCTCGACGACGACGGCCAGGCGGCCCGATTCCAGCATCACCATGGTGCCCACCGGATAGATGCCCACGCAGCGCATGAAATCCTGCGCAAACACGGGGTTGAAATGGAATTTGCTCCATTCATAAATCTTGCGCAGGGCTTCGGCGGCGGGAATGCCCTTGTGATAGCTGCGGTCCGACGTCAGCGCGTCGTACACGTCGACGATGGCGGCCATCTGCGCCAGCTCGCTGATGGCGTCGCCGGCCAGCTGGTCCGGATAGCCGCTGCCGTCGCGCCGCTCGTGGTGGTGCAAGGCGATGTCGAGCGGAATGGCGCCCAGGTCGGGCGACTGCAGCAGGATCTCGTAGCCATCGCGCGGATGGCGCTTGATCAGGGCAAATTCCTCGGACGTGAGGGGACCGGGCTTGTTCAGCACGCTGTCGGGCACCAGCGCCTTGCCCGTGTCGTGCAGCAGGCCACCGAGGCCCGCCTGGTGCGTGGTGGCCGCATCGATGCCGCGCGAGCGGCAAAACGCCACCAGCAGCGCGCACACGCTGACGGAATGCAAAAAGGTGTAGTCATCCTTGGTCTTGATGCGCAACAAGCCGACGAGGGCACCGGGATTGCGCAGGATCGATTCGGTAATATCTTGCACCGTGTGCTGCACGCGGTCGAGCTCGACCGCCTTGCCCAGGCGCACGTCGGCCATCACCGTGCGTACCAGGCTCGCCGCCTGGCGCCGCACCTGCGCGGCGCGCGCCAGTTCCATGCCCAACGACACGCGCGTGACCACCTGCGGCGCCGCGGCGATCTGCACCAGTTCGCGCTCGGTCTCGGCGCGCGCCTGCGCCACGGTGGGCGCATCCTGCACGTCGAGGCCCTTGCCGCTGTCGATCACCACGTCGTGGATGCCGGCCTGCACGATCTTGCGGATTTCATCGTCGCTGCGCAACAGAAAACGGTTGCGCACGAACGGATGCGTCATCCAGTCACAGCTGAGGTCATGAATGTACATGCCCACTTTTAATTGAGACGAATCAACTTTCTTGAGCATGCTGTCATCCCACAAATACGCGGCTGGAGCACCGAAGGCGCTAGAATGAGTATAACAAAATTGTTATTCTGCTGGCCGCGTTCGGCGCTGCGGCGCAACACCCTGTTTTTTCCGCTCACCGCACCGCTATTGGGACCCATGGAACTGCGCCAATTACGCTACTTTGTCGCCATCGTCGACCACGGCTCGCTGTCGCGCGCGGCCCTGATCCTGCACGTGGCGCAGCCGGCCCTGACGCAGCAGCTGCGCCAGCTGGAAGAGGAACTGGGCGTGCAGCTGCTGCACCGCTCGGCCCAGGGCGTGCTCAGCACGGATGCGGGCAAGGTGTTTTACGAACATGCGCAGGCGATCCTGAAACAGGTGGCGGACGCCCGCTCGGCCGTTACGCAAAGCGCCACGCGGCCGTCCGGCAATGTCACCCTGGGCTTGCCGCACAGTATCTCCGGCGCCCTGGCCCTGCCCCTGCTGCTGGCCGCGCGCGAACGCTATCCCGAGATCACCCTGCAACTGACGGAAGAAATCACGGGCAACCTCAATGCACAGCTCAAATCGGGCCGCATCAATCTGGCCGTGCTGTTCGACGATGGCCAGCTGACGCCGTTTTCCTGCTGCCCCCTGGTGGAGGAAGAAATGCGTTTTATCTGCCGCAGCGATTCGCCGTTCGCGCCCCCGGGCACGGCGCTGTCATTCGCGCAGGCATTGAGCGCCACCCTGATCCTGCCGGGCCTGCAGCATGGCGTGCGCCCCCGCATCGACAGCCGCGCCCGCGAACTGGCACTGGAGACGGCGAACGTGATCGAGATCAACTCGATCGCCATCCTGAAATCGGCCATCCTGGCCGGCATGGGCGCCACCATCCTGCCCGCCGCGCCCCTGCTGGCCGAACTGGACAGCGGCGCCATGCGCAGCTACGCCATCCACAGCCCCGTGCTGTCGCGCACGGTGGCCCTGTGCGCCTCAAAAAACATTCCCCTCACCAATGCAGGCAACGCCGTGAAAAACCTCGTGCTGCAAGTGGCCGCCGAACTGTGCGGCAGCGGACGCTGGGTGGGGGCAAACGTGCTGTAGCGTGAATTATTTTTCCAACAATAATTTCTCAAAAGAAATAAAATGATGGTCTTATTCATTTCACCATCGTCATCATGTTCTTGCTTACCACTTCCTTGCGCCGTCTGGCGGCAAGCGCCGCCCTGCTGCTACTGATGCAGGGCGCCCAAGCCGCCCGCCCTCAATCCGAATTTCCCTTGCGCGAGGTGCTGCTCAGCGATGTTGCGCAGCCCATCGAAAGAAAAGAAATCGAGGTGGTGGTATTTATTGCGCCGGAAAGTTGCACGCCCAAGACCCATGAAAGTACCTGGGGTACCATCGTCTCGTCGGACAACACCTCCCTGTTCAAAAGCTGGGCTTGCCGTGCCTATCTCGACACTGCCAAGGATCCGAAAGAAGAACTCGCCTTCGTCCCCATGCCACCCGCGTTCAAGCGACCATCCATCCTCTACACCGTGCAGGGACTGCCTGCCAGCACGACGGGGCGGCGCTACGTGGCGTTGATCGACTGGAAATATGCCGATACCACGCTAGGAAAATGTAATAGCTATGGCTGCCATTCCTCCCTCATCATGCTCATTGAAGCGGTGGTATATGACCGAGTGGCGGGTAAAACCATCTGGCATTCCATAGAAACGACGCGTGCCACCATGAAGGACCTTCACTACGATGCAAAAGAGGCCAGATCCATGGGGCCACTTAACGTCTCTATTGCGCTGAATGGGATCATGGGGCACAAAGCCCAGCACGAAGCAGAGGAACAAGGCATGCGCCGCACGACCGCCCTGGAGCCGTCGAATGCGCTTGGGCAAGCGGGCACGGTACTCAACAGAAAAGCCAATCTGATCCTCTTTAACCGCATGCCGCAAGAAACGGTAGATAGCGAGAAATTCGACAGTGGCAGGAAATTCTATGATATCCAGTCCAGCCATCTGCAGGGCCGCGCGAAAAAAACCTCTTACTATAATGACTCCAAGACCCATGTGGCGCTGGAACTGCCGCCGGGCACGTACGAAATCGCCTTCTACAAAGACCGCAAGACCTTCGATATCAAGGAAAATGGGCCTCCCGTCTACCTGAGCTTTGATAACGGTATCTTCAGCACCATCAGTATCAATGAACTCAGTCCGCAAAAAGCCCTGGAACTGACGCAAGACTCGCTCAATGCCCTGCTGCCCGAGTTGACGCCCGTCGCCTATCCCTTGCGCGCGCGCAAGCTGCAATGGACGCAGCCCTAAGCGGGCACGGCAGACAGGGCCTGTCTTGCGGCGCAAGGCAGGCCATCATTTTTTCTTATACCCCCATCGCCAAAGCGTATTTGCCCCTTCCTCACGGTCGTTCTACACTGACCACATTAACTATTTTAAATTTAAACTAGTTATGTGCCGCCCACACGCGGCCATCCCGTCTGCACAGTACGCGCCTTACCGGGCGCGTCCCTGGTACAGCCGATATCTGAAACACCCTTTTGGAGACAGCCATGTCCGTGACCACGGAAAACGGCTCCGCAGCGTTCGCTAGAAACGCCGGTGCCGCGCCATCTACGCCCCCCGACACTTCCCGTTTGACCACCGTCAGCCTCGACGACAAATACACGGCCACTTCCGGCGCCATCTTTCTGTCCGGCATCCAGGCCCTCGTGCGTCTGCCCATGATGCAGCGCCTGCGCGACCAGGCTGCCGGCCTGAACACGGCCGGTTTCATTTCCGGCTACCGCGGTTCGCCCCTGGGCGGCCTCGACGAAAACCTGTGGAAAGCGAAAAAGCAGCTGGAAGCGCACCACGTGCAGTTCGTGCCCGGCGTCAACGAAGACTTGGCCGCCACGGCCGTCTGGGGTTCGCAGCAGGTCGACCTGATCGGCCCGGCCAAGTACGACGGCGTGTTCGCCATGTGGTACGGCAAGGGTCCGGGCGTGGACCGCTGCGGCGATGTCTTCAAGCACATGAACCATGCTGGCACGGCCAAACTGGGCGGCGTGCTGCTGGTGGCCGGCGACGACCATGGCGCATACTCATCGACTCTGCCGCACCAGTCCGACCATTTGTTCTCCGCCTCGATGATCCCCGTCCTGTATCCATGCAATGTGCAGGAATACCTGGACCTGGGCATCCACGGCTGGGCCATGTCGCGCTTTTCAGGCTGCACGGTGGCCTTCAAGGCCCTGGCCGACACGGTCGAATCGTCGGCGTCCATCGACGCCGACCCGTTCCGCGTGGAAGTCAAGATTCCGCAGGACTTCGTCATGCCCGAAGGCGGCCTGAACGCGCGCCTGTCGAGCATCCCGCTGGGCCAGCAGGCGCGCAACCAGGAAGCGCTGATGCAGGACTACAAGATCTATGCGGCCCTGGCCTACGCGCGCGAAAACAAGCTCAACCATACGACCATAGACAGTCCGAACGCCAAGCTGGGCATCATCGCCTCCGGCAAATCCTACCTGGACGTGCTCGAAGCGCTGGAAGAGCTGGGCATCGACGAGCAGATGGCGGCCAATGTCGGCATGCGCCTGTTCAAGGTGGCCATGCCGTGGCCGCTGGAACCGGATAGCGTGCGCGAATTTGCGCAAGGTCTCGATGAAATTCTCGTCGTCGAAGAGAAGCGGCAAATCGTCGAATACCAGCTCAAGGAACAGCTGTACAACTGGCGCGACGACGTGCGCCCTAGAGTCATCGGCAAGTTCGACGAAAAAGGCGAATGGGTGGCGCCGCGCGGCGAATGGCTGCTGACCTCGAAGGCGGATTTTTCCGTCTCGCAAGTGGCGCGTGTCATCGCCAGCCGCATCGCGCGCCTGATTTCCGATCCCGTCACCTGCGACCTGATCAAGGCGAGACTCAGCTTCCTCGACGCCAAGGATGCGGTATTGAAAAAGGCCGTGAATACGCCGTTCCGCCCCGCGTTCTACTGCTCCGGCTGCCCGCACAATACCTCGACCAAGGTGCCGGACGGCAGCCTGGCGCTGGCCGGCATCGGCTGCCACGTGATGGCGACCTCGATCTATCCGGAAATGAACAAGCTGACCACGCACATGGGCGGCGAAGGCGCGCCGTGGATCGGCCAGGCCGCGTTCTCGGAATTGCCGCATGTGTTCCAGAACCTCGGCGACGGCACCTACTTTCATTCGGGCTACCTGGCCATCCGCGCCGCGCAGGCGGCCAAGGTCAACATCACCTACAAGATTCTGTACAACGACGCCGTCGCCATGACGGGCGGCCAGCCCGTGGACGGCCTCATCACCGTACCCATGATGGCGCAGCAGGTGGCGGCCGAAGGCATCGCCCGCATCGCGCTGGTCACGGAGGATTTGAGCCGCTACAGCGACCGCAGCAACCTGCCCGCCCACCTCACCTTGCACGACCGCAAGGACATGGATGCCGTGCAGCGCGAATTGCGCGAAGTACCCGGCGTGTCCGTGCTGATCTACGACCAGACCTGCGCGGCCGAGAAACGCCGTCGCCGTAAAAAAGGAGAGTATCCCGATTTGCCGAAACGCATGGTCATCAACGACGCCGTCTGCGAAGGCTGCGGCGACTGCGGCGTGCAGTCGAACTGCGTGTCGATCTTGCCGAAGGAAACGGAATTTGGCCGCAAGCGCACCATCGACCAATCGTCGTGCAACAAGGATTACTCGTGCGCCAAGGGTTTCTGCCCCAGCTTCGTCACCGTCGAAGGCGGCAGCCTGAAGAAAACCAAGACGGGTTCAAGTAAAGCAGGCGAGACGGACAACTTCGGTCCGCTGCCGGAACCTGTATTACCCGATTGCGACGCGCCGTACAACATCCTGATCAACGGCATCGGCGGCACGGGCGTCATCACCGTGGGCGCGCTGATGGGCATGGCCGCCCACCTGGAAGGCAAGGGCGCGTCCGTGCTGGACATGACGGGCATGTCGCAAAAGAACGGTTCCGTCACCTCGCACGTGAAAATCGCCAAGTCCCCGGCGCACATCCGCGCGCAGCGCATCGCCACGGGCGAAGCGGACCTGATCCTGGGCTGCGACATGCTGACGGCCGGCGCGCAGGATGCCGTGTCGAAAATGCGTCCTGGCCGCAGCCTGGCCGTCGTCAACCTGCACGAGCAACCGCCGGGCACGTTTGCGCAAAATGCGGACTGGCAATATCCAGCGGCGGAAGTGCGCCAGCTGATCGAGGAATCCGTGGGCGGCGCGGACGCGGCCGACTTCATCAACGCGACGAAATTGGCCACCGCGCTGATGGGCGACTCGATCGCCGCCAACCTGTTCATGCTCGGCTACGCCTGGCAAAAGGGCCGCATTCCGTTGACGGAGGCGGCCCTGCTGCGCGCCATCGAATTGAATGGCGTGGGGATCGAATCGAACAAGAAAAGCTTTTTGTGGGGCCGCCGCGCCGCCGTCGACGTGCGCCGTGTCACGCAAATCGCCACGCCGGCGCAAGCGATCATCGTGCAAATGCCGCAAAGCCTCGATAGCGTCATCAAAAAGCGCGTGGAGTTTCTCACCGCGTATCAAAACGCCGCGTATGCGGATGGTTATGCCACCCTGGTGAAACAGGTGCGCGACCGTGAAAACACCCTGGGACTGGGCCAGAAGCTGTCGACGGCCGTCGCCAGGAGCTATTTCAAGTTGCTGGCCTACAAGGACGAGTATGAAGTGGCGCGTTTGTACACGGATGGGCGTTTCGTCGAGCAGTTGCAGCAGCAGTTCGAGGGTAATTTCTCCGTGAAATTCAACCTGGCGCCGCCGCTGTTTGCCAAGAAAGATGCGAAGGGGCATCTGGTGAAAGCGGAGTTCGGTTCCTGGATGTGGCGCGCCTTCCAGCTGCTGGCCAAAGCAAAAGGCTTGCGCGGCGGCACCTTCGACGTCTTCGGTTATACGGCCGAGCGCAAGATGGAACGCGCGCTGATCGTCGAATACCGCGAACTGCTGGCCGGACTGCTGGTGAACCTGACGGCGGACAACCTTGGTACCTGTGTGGAACTGGCATCCTTGCCCGAGAAAATCCGCGGCTTCGGCCACGTCAAGGAAGCGGCCGTCGATACTTACCGCAAGGACAAGGCGAGGTTGCTGGCCGTGCTGGCGGATGGAAGCAAGCACGCGGCATAAAAGACAACGCAGAGCCTCGGCTCTGCGTTTTTTATTCCGGACAGCGCCCCACGGTCGCCCCCGGCAACAGCACCGGTTGCCAGATTTCCTGCAGCCGTTCCGGCGGCGTGCCGGCCAGCAAAGATTGCAGCATCTCGACCATCTTGGCGCCGGCGCGGCGCAGGTCGGGCTGGTCGATGGTGGTGACGTTGATGCCGATCAAAGTATCTTCCACATTGCCCCAGACGATGACGGAGATCTCCTTGCCGATCTCGATGCCCGCATCCATCAGCGCGCGCACCACGCCCACGCCGGACAGGTGGTTGTCGACGATGACGGCCGTGGGACGGGGCGAGCAGGCCAGCAATTGCTGCATGGCCTGATAACCGCTGCGGCGATCAAAAGTATTGTTGAGCAGATAGGTGGGATCGACCGGCAGGCCCGCCTGCGCCATGCAGCGGATAAAGCTTTCCTTGCGCTCGTAAGCAAAGTGCAAGTCCAGCGGCGCGCTCAGCAAGGCGATGCGCTGGTGGCCATGCGCCGCCAGGAAAGACACGGCCAGGTCGATGCCCGTGTCGTTGTCGTAGTCAAAATACGCATACGGCGCGTCGATGCGCGTGCGGCCGTTCGCGACAAAGGGAAAGCCCACTTTCGTCAAATACGCGATGCGCTCGTCGACCACCTTGGTGCGGCCCACCACGAGGCCATCGACCTGGCGCCCGCGCACCATGTTTTCATATGACGGCTGTTCGTTCTGCGGCGACACGGGGGCGATGATCAAGCTCATCTTCGACGCTTCGACGGCGTCCGACATGCCATTCACGACGGAAAGGAAGACGCTGTCGCCCAGGTCGCTGGGCAGCAGCGGATAGATCATGCCGAGCACATTCGTGCGGCCGACGGCCAGGCTGCGCGCCAGGGGGTTGGGCCGGTAGCCAACTTTCTTGGCGGCGGCCAGGACGATTTCACGGGTGCGGGAATTGACTTCCGGATAGCCGTTCAACGCCCTGCTGACTGTCGTTTTCGACATGCCGAGGGCAATTGCGAGGCTCTTGAGATTCATGTTAACTACCTGTCTGTATGGCAAAAGAAACCAACTCTGACCGTCCATTATAGCCCAGAGCGCCAAACAGGCGGCACATGACCGTGCGCCAACATGGTAGAAAAACAACAACTTATTGGATTTTTAAAAATTGTCTTTTGAAAAACAAGCGTGTTTACCGCGTCAGCAGCATGGCATGATGAATGGCACACAAACAATTGCTGTTATCGATAGCGTGTACTTACTTTATTCTCTATCGCGCCACGTGCGGCATGCCGCTTCGGCACGGCATAGCGCGCACGATAAGATTATCAAGAAAACATAATTCACTGGAACTGTGCGAGAATTTATCCTACTCTTGACTAAGGTAAAGATTGCCTGCAGACATGCCGCAGCCCCTGGCCTGCATTCTTCCTCTTGTGTACACGCCTGGGCATACTTTCAAAGGTGAACAATGTGGTATCGCTAACGTCCGTCAACAATCTGCAAGCCTCGCTGGCCACGGCGCAGCGCCGGGTCGAACAAGGCCAGAACCAGGTACAGCGCGACAGCGAACAGCTGGCGCAAAGCCGCCAGTTGCTGGCGCGGGAGCAGGAATCGCTGAGCCAGACCCAGCGCAGCAGCCAGCAAGCGCAGGCCGATGCCCCGGCCGCCATCAAGGCGCCGCAGCTGGACCAGGCGATCAAGGTAGCCGTGCCGCAACAAGCAGCCCCCGCCGCACCGAAAAGCACGCCCCAGCTGAACGGCTATGGCCAGACCCTGGGACGTCTGATCGATGTGACGGCTTAAGCCAGCTTACTTCGCCATCTCCTCTTCCAGCATCGCCAGCCACCACTTTTCCCCCTTCTTCGGCTGCGCCAGGTCGACCGCCTCGCCCATCTGCGGCGTGGCCAGGTTGACGCCCTGCCTGGCCGCCAGTCCCGTGATGCGGTCGAACGGTTCGTGCCAGGCGTGCAGGCCCAGGTCGAAGGTGCCGTTGTGCACGGGCATGAGCCACTTGCCGCGCAAGTCCAGGTGCGCTTGCAGGGTTTCCTCCGGCTGCATGTGCACGTCCGGCCACAGCTTGTCGTAGGCACCCGTCTCGATCATGGTCACGTCGAACGGGCCGTACTTGTCGCCGATCTGCTTGAAACCGTCGAAATAGCCGGAGTCGCCACTGAAAAACACGCGCACCTCGGGCGCGTCGATGACCCACGACGCCCACAGGGTTTGATTGCTGTCAAACAAGCCCCGTCCCGAGAAATGCTGCGATGGCGTGGCGACGAGTTTCACGCCCGCAATCGTCGTCCCCTGCCACCAGTCGAACTGCTGCACCTTGTCCTTCGGCACGCCCCATTCGACCAAGGTGTCGCCCACGCCCAGCGGCGCGACGAAGTGTTCGGTCTTGGCGGCCAGTTGCAGCACGGCGGCATGGTCGAGGTGGTCGTAATGGTTATGCGACAGGATGATGGCCTTGATCGGCGGCAAGTCGGCGATGCTGATGGGCGGCTGGTGGAAACGTTTGGGTCCCGCCCACTGCACCGGTGAGGCGCGCTCGGAAAACACGGGGTCGGTAAGGAAGAATTCGTTATTCAGTTTCAGCAGCAGGGTCGAATGGCCGAGGCGAAACAGGCTATTGTCCGGCGCGGCCAGCAGTTGCGCCCGGGTCAGCGCTTGCACGGGCACAGCCGCAGCCGGTACCGTGCTGTCGGGCTTATCAAAGAGAAATGTCCACATCAGCTTGAGCGTTGCCGCCGTGCCCAGCTTGTGCATTTGCACGGGATTGCGGAACTTGCCTTCGAGGCGTTGCGGTGATTCGGTCGGCGCGACGGGCGCGGCGCACAAGGTGCAAGAACTCATGATGATCAGAACTCCCAAGAATAAGATGCGGTACATATGCAGCCCGGTCAATAAAATACAAGGATTAAATTACACTACACAGTGTAGTTCCTATTTCTGGCAAAGTAAACCAGGAGGTGTAAAATATTGTTTTCAAAGGAGATTTTCAGCCATGGCCGCACCGCAACGCCTCACCGACCGCAAGCGCGTCGCCATCGTCGATGCCGCCATCGCCGAGTTCCGCGAGCACGGTTTCGATGCGACCAGCATGGACAAGATCGCCGCCACGGCCGCCGTGTCCAAGCGCACCGTGTACAACCATTTCCCCAGCAAGGACGAGCTGTTCGCGGAAATCCTGCAGCGCATGTGGGAAAGCAGCATGGCCCAGCCCGCCGTGCCCTATGTGGCCGACCAGCCGCTGCGCCCGCAAGTGCTGGCCCTGGTCGAGCAGAAGATGGCCTTGCTGTGCGATCCGGCCTTCATCGACCTGGCGCGCGTGATCTTTGGCGAAACCATCCACTCGCCCGAGCGCGCGCAAGCGATGGTGGCGCGCCTGAATGAAAAGGAAACGGGCCTGAATATCTGGATCCGCGCGGCGCAGCAAGACGGACGCATCAAGGCGGGCGAGACGCTGGAAGTGGGACACCTGCTGATGGCTCCATTGAAGACCTTTGCCTTCTGGCCACAGATCACCCTCGGTGAACCGCTGCTGAGCCCGGCACGCCAGCGCGAAGTGACGGCACTGGCCGTCGATATCTTCCTGTGCTATTACGGCGTGGCAAAACAGACGGCATAAACGGGCGGCAAGTGGGCAGACAGCGTCTGCCAATGTTCGCCCTCGTCGCCCGAATACCAGGCGCCGCCCGTCGTCGACGCCATCAATAAACTGCGCCCGTCGTCGGCCAGCGCCAGCCCGTGGCGGTAGATGAGGTCGTAGCAATGCTGCTGCGGCAATCCCGCGCGCAACACTTCAAACGTTTTCCCGCCGTCGCGCGTGCGCGTCACGGCCAGCGCGCCATCGATGGGTATGCGCAGCACGTCCGCCTGCGCCGGCACGAACCAGGCCGTGTCGCCATCGCGCGGATGCACGGCCACGGCAAAGCCGAAATGCGACAGCGGCGCCGTCGTCACTTCCTGCCAGTGCCAGCCCGCGTCAAGCGAGCGCCAGATACCGTTATGGTGCTGGCACCACAACGCGTCCGGCGTGCCGGCGCTGCGCACGATGCGGTGCGGGTCTTGCACGGCCTCGTTTTCATCGAGTTCGGGCGGCATGTAGTCGGCGCGCATGCCCGTCGCGCTCAAGGCCCAGCTGGCGCCGCCATCAGCCGTTTGCCACACGCCGCCGCAAGATACGCCGACCAGCACGGTATTGCTGTCGCGCGGGTCGACGCAGATGCTGTGGATGCCGGGCACGTCGTAGCCGCCGCCAAACCACTGCGCCCGCTGCGGCACGTTCCACAACGCTTCCACCAGTTGCCAGCTGTCGCCGCGGTCGCTGGAACGGAACAGGCCGCCAGGTAAAGTCCCTGCCCACAGCACGCCGGGCTGGTCCGCGCCGCCGGCCGCCAGCGACCAGATCTGCCGCACCGTCCAGTCCACGCTATCGCTGCTGCCCTCGGGCTTGGCGGTATAGGCGGGCACGGCGACTTCCTGCCACGCGCCGGCGCCCGCGTCGAGACGGTGCAGCTTGGCGCCGAAGTGGCCCAGGTTCAGGGCCGCGTACACGGTGCCGTCGCGGCCATCGTGCAACAGCATGGAAACGGGATCGCCGGCAAACTGCACCAGCGCCAGCTGCCAGGCGCCGGCCGCATCGACATCGAACCGGAACAGCCCCTTGCGGGTGCCGAGATACGCGCGCTGCGCCCTGCCTGGTCCCATGATTAACCTCCGGAAAGTGCCTGCAAGATATAAACTTGGCTGTCGGGCCGCAAGGCGTCGTCCAGCACGCTGCGCTCGCGGCAGCGCACGCCGTCGATGAAGATCACCACATTGGGACGCAACGCGCCCTGTTCGTCGAGCACGTAGCCGCGCAGGCGCGGCTGCTGGGCAAAGACGCTGTCCAAGGCGGCACGCAGGCGTGGCGCGGACACGTCCACCGAGGGGACTTTCAGGAAGCGTGCCAGTTGTTGGGTAAAATGCAAGTGCGCCATGCTGCCTTCGACGTCATCGACCTGGACTCATTCTAGTCCGATTCGCCGACGATGCAACGGCGATACCGCTAAAATAGCGGCAAGCACACAAGGAGGCCAGGCATGACGATTACCCCGGAAGAACTAGCGGTGCTGATGCAGGAAGTGGAAGTGGCCGATCCCATCGATTTTGCCGACCTGCCCTTCAACGAGCAGGAATTGCGCGGACTGATCGCCAACCACCTGTGCGAGATGGCCGACGCCATGGAAAGTTTCAGCCCGGAAGACCGCAACCTGGCCCTGCTGGCCGTGGCGGCCAAGCTGGTGCTGGAAAACCTCGTATTGCACGTGCAGTTGCTGCGCCGCCACGGCTTGCCCGTCAGCGACGGCGTGGAAGCGCTGCTGCAGCGTTTGAAGAACCCGGGCAAGCCCTGACTACGGCGCGGCAAGCCGCTATTGCAGGTTGATGGCGGTCAACACCATGCTGCTGCCAGGTAAATCCGTGCCTTGGCGGATGTACAGCACGCCATGCCGCGACAGCGCCAGGCTGCCGCCCATGCGGTAGGTCCAGACGGTCTTGCGGCTGGCCAGGTCGATCGCATAGGTATTGTTGCGCCCGCCAACAAACAGCAGATTGCCGGTGACGATCAGATCGCCGCCAAAATACCCATCAAGGGCCGTATCCAGGGGCCAGCGCCATAGGAGCGCACCGTCAGCGAGCTGGCGTGCTTCGAGCGCCTGACCGGCCTGGTTGCCCACGTACACGACGCCCCGCGCCACCACTGGCTGCGTGCTGAACTGCCCCTGCACCGTCCAGCGCACGGCGCGGCTATCCACGTCAACCAGGCTCAAGCTGTTATCCGCCGCCTCGCCGGCCAGCGGTCGCTGATTGAGCACCAGCACGCTGCCCGCCTCGGCCAGCACGGGCGCCTGGCGCAGGCTGCTCTTGTTCAAGCCGCCCAGCACCTGGCCCGGCACCGCCACGCTGAAGCGCGTCGTGCCATCGGCGATATTGAACGCCGTCAATGCCCCTGCCGCATGGCTGTACACCGTGCTCGCATTGACGGCGGGTGTCCACTCATCAACATTGCCCAGCTTGGACAAGCCCAGGCTGGCAGACCAGCGTGTCTGGCCCGTCGCCGCACCGATGGCACTCACGTCGTTATTCCCGCCCAGGTAGACATTGCCGTCCAAAAAGGTGGGCGCCGTCGCCAGGGAAACACCCAGCAGTGCGCCATTCGTATTCGGCGGACGCACGCCGAGCGGCACGCCACCAGCAAGCGCGTCAAAGACATACACGGTATCGCTGCCCGCCATGGCCAGCTTGCCGCCCGACACGGCCGGCGCGCCCAGGTAACCGTCCGACGTGAGCGACTGGGTCCAGCGCGCCTGGCTGTCGCTCTCGCTGAGCGCCGTCACCGTCGACGTGGTCACATATTTGCTGCTGCCGTCCGCCGGCGCGGCGGACTGCTGGCTGACATACACGAGGCCGTTGGCCGTCACCACGGGACTGCCGACGACCGCGCGCGGGGAGCTCGCGCCCAGCCAGGTCCAGCGGCGCGTGAAGCGGCGGCTGTCGAAGGTGGCCGGCACCAGGCCCGTATGCGCGGCATTGCCATTCACGCCTTCCCAGTCGTCCACGCCGGGCAGGGCTTGCAAGGCGCCCATGCTGCCGGCGAGCGGCGCGACAATGACCTTGTAATCCATGCTTTCCGTCTTGTACAGGCCTACCGTGGCGGGCAAGGACAGCTCGATCTTGCCCGTGTACTCGCCGGGAAGCAGGCCAGGCACCGTTTTGAACGTCAGCCGCCAGCTGCCATCGGCCTGCTTCTGGCGGTCGGCCGCCTGCAGCACGAGCGCCGTGCCGCTGGCGGGTTTTTCCTGCGGCTGGGGACGCGCATCGCTCACGCCATCGGCCAGGCGCACTGTCACGCGAATATCATCGCAGGTGGCGCCAGGCTGGGCAGTACAGCTGCCGCTCACCTCCGCCAGCGTCATGCCGGGTTTTTCCTGCAAGCCAGGCGGCACGCCAACGGCGCTGCCGGAACCGCCGCCACAGGCGGACAAGGTAGTCATGATGGCCAACGCCAATGCGGCGGCCTGCCACAACGAAGGGAATAATGTGCGCATGCAATGTCCATGTTGAGGTTTCATTTCCTCCCCAATGGAGGTGTGCTGGAAACCTGGACTGAATGTTATAGCATGAGAAACATTGTTAAAATCTAACAGATACTCACAACAACGCTTTACTTGCGCACGGCGCGCGCCTGGATGGTGATATCGCTTTCGGCCACGGCCACGCAGGGCAGGATGTAGCCGTCGAGCCGTTCATCGGGGCTGATGCCGGGCCAGTCCACCGTGTAGCGGATCTTTCCTTCGGGCATGTGACAAATGCACGTGCGGCACGTGCCGTTGCGGCAGGAACTGAGCAGGCGGATGCCGGCCAGCTCGGCGGCGGCCAGCACGGTGGTGCCCGCCTCGGCCCGGAATTGCCAGCCTTGCGGGACGATGGTGACGGTAAAGGTGGGGATGGTGAGGGGCGCGCTCATGCGCCCAGTGTAACAGTCAGCTTGCCAGGGTCGTCCAGCGCCCCCCTCCCGCATGGCTGCGCAGCACGGCCTCCGCAAAGGCCAGGCCCGCCACGCCATCGGCCACCGTCGGCAGCCAGCGCGCCGCTTCCGGTATCGGCGTCCCCGCCTGCAGGGCGCGAATGGCCAGGGCCGCATCCAAGTACAACTGGGCGAACGCTTCCAGGTAACCCTCCGGATGGCCGGCCGGCACGCGCGTGGCGTGGCGCGCGGCGGCGCTGTCGACCCGGCCCGGACGCAGCAGCTGGCGGTTGCCGCCCTGCGGCGTGAACCATAACGCGTTCGGCTGTTCCTGGTCAAAGTCCAGCTGCGCCTTGCTGCCGAACAGGCGCAATCGCACCGTGTTTTCGCAACCGGTCGCCACCTGGCTGGCCCACAAGGTGCCCTTGGCTCCGTTGGCATAGCGCAGCATCACCTGCACGTGGTCGTCCAGGGTGCGGTGCGGAACAAAAGTCGACAGTTCCGCCAGCACGGCATGCGGCGTCAAGCCGCTGACGAACTGCGCCAGGTGATACGCGTGCAAGCCCACGTCGAGCAGGGTGCCGCCCGGCCCCGCTTTCAGCGGGTCGTTGTGCCAGTTGCCTTCGCTCATGCCGCCGGCAGCAATCGAATCGGCCAGCCAGTCCTGTGAATATTCCACCTGCACGAGGCGCAGCTCGCCGATCTCGCCCGCCTCGACCATGGCTTTCGCGTGGCGCAGCAGCGGATAACCACTGTAGGTATGCGTGAGCGCAAACAGCAGATTTTTCTGCTTGGCCAGCGCCGCCAGCGCCTGGCCTTCCGCCAGCGAGATGCCCAGCGGCTTGTCGCAGATCACGTGGATGCCCGCTTCCAGGAACGCCGTGGCGACGGGCGCGTGCAGGTGGTTCGGCGTGACGATGGCCACCGCCTCGATACCGTCCGCGCGCGCGCTTTCGGCCTGGGCCATGGCGCGGTAATCGCTGTAGCAACGGTCGGGCGCCAGGTGCAGCGCCGCGCCGCTGTCGCGCGCGCGCTGCGGGTCGGACGACAGGGCGCCCGCCACCAGTTCGTACTGGTCGTCGATGCGCGCCGCGATGCGGTGCACGGCGCCGATGAATGCGCCCTGCCCGCCCCCTACCATGCCCAGCCGTAAGCGTCGCTGCATGTCGTCTCCCTATTTCAATCCCAACAAATGGTTGATCTGGCCCTGGTCTACGGCGCTGCCCGCGAAATCGTCGAACGCATGTTCGGCCACGTGGACGATGTGGTCACGGATGAAACGTGCGCCCTCTGCCGCGCCATCTTCCGGGTGTTTCAGACAGCATTCCCATTCCAGCACGGCCCAGCCGGGGAAGTCGTACTGCGCCATCTTCGAGAAAATCGCCTTGAAATCGATCTGCCCGTCACCGAGCGAGCGGAAGCGTCCAGCCCGGTCTTGCCAGTCGCCATAGCCGCCATACACGCCCTGGCGCCCGTTGGGCCGGAACTCCGCGTCCTTGACGTGGAAGGCCTTGATGCGCGCATGATAAATGTCGATGAACGCCAGGTAATCGAGCTGCTGCAGCACGAAGTGACTGGGGTCGTACAGAATCGATGCGCGCGGGTGGTCGTGGACGGCGGCCAGGAAACGCTCGAACGTCACGCCGTCGTGCAAGTCCTCGCCCGGATGCAATTCATAGCAAAGGTCCACGCCGGCCGCATCGAACGCGTCGAGGATGGGCAGCCAGCGCCTGGCCAGTTCCGCGAATGCCGTTTCCACCAGCCCGGCGGGGCGCTGCGGCCACGGATACAGATACGGCCAGGCCAGCGCGCCGGAAAACGTCACGTGCGCCGTCAGGCCCAGGCGTTGCGAGGCGGTGGCAGCCCACAGCAGTTGCTGCGTGGCCCAGGCCGTGCGCGCGGCAGGATTACCGCGTACTTGTTCTGGCGCAAAGCCGTCGAACAGCGCGTCGTAAGCGGGATGCACGGCGATCAGCTGGCCCTGCAAATGCGTCGACAGTTCCGTCACCTGCAAGCCGTGGCGCGCCAGCAGGGCGACCACGTCGTCGCAGTACTGCTGGCTGACAGCCGCCTGCTCCAGGTCGAACAAACGCGGCGCCGTCGGCAGCTGCAAGCCCTTGTAGCCCAGGCCGGCCGCCCATTGCGCCAGGTGCTCGAGCGAGTCGAACGGCGGCTCGTCGCCGAGAAACTGGGCCAGGAAAATGGCCGGGCCCTGGATGGTTTTCATGTCAATGTCCTGTTGGAGAAAGCCGGGGGCAGACCCTCAATGCCGCTAACGTAAAGGTCATTGCTGGCGGGCGAGGGGGTCTGACCCCATAATTTAAAAAGGCGAGTTCGGAAAGTAAAACTGCTTGGCGTTCTCGCGCGTGATCAGCACCGAGGGGATGATCGTGTTGGCCGGCAATTTATCACCTTTCAGGCGCGCTTCCGTCGTCAGCTTGATGGCGTCGTACATGAACTTCGGCGAGTAGGACACGTCGGCCACGATCAGCGGGTCGGAACCGTCCATGATCTTTTTCACCGCGCCTTTCGCGCCCGCACCGCCGAACACTTGCTTGATGTCCGTGCGCTTGGCTTGCGCGATGGCTTTCTGCACGCCGATGGCCATGTCGTCATCGGCGGCCCAGACGGCATCGATCTGTTTGAAACGGGTCAGATAATCCTGCATGACCTTGAAGGCATCGTCGCGGTTCCAGTTGCCGTACTTGGCATCCAAGACCTTGATATCGGGATGGCCCTTCATGACGGCGGAAAACGCGTCAAAGCGCTCGTTGTCCAAGGTGGTCGGCATGCCGCGCAGCACGACGATATTGCCCTTGCCATTCAAACTTTTCGCCAGATATTCGGCCGGCAGCTTGCCGAAGGCCGTGTTGTCGCCCGCAATGTACGCATCCTGCGACTGCGTGTTCGTCAAGCCGCGGTCCACCACCGTCACGTACACGCCCTTGTTCTTCACCTGCGCCACGGGCTGCGTCAGCGAGGCCGATTCGATGGGGAAGATCACCAGGGTGTTGATCTTGTTCACCGTCAACATATCCTGCAGCTGGTTCGCCTGTTCGGGCGCCGTGGCGGCCGTCTTGACGATGATTTTCACGCCAGGATGGGCTTTTTCCAGCTCCGCCTTGGCCTGGTTGGCCCACCACACGATGCCCGAGGTAAAACTGTGCGTGGCCGTGGGGATGGCCACGCCGACGACGAGCTTGTCAGCGGCTTGCGCCGGCCCCATCGGCAGCGCCCACGCCTGCATCACCAGCACTGCCATTCCTGCTACCCGTATAAAGCTCTTCATGCTGCTCTCCTCCAAGGTTGTGGGCGCCCGTTGGCCGCCCTTTCAGAACGCCGCTGTGTTTTTATTTGCGGCCTCGCTGCAGGAAGGCGACGGCGATGATCACCACGCCTTGTACTGCGGCATTCAGGTAGACACTGATGATGCTGGTCAAATTCAGGATATTGCTGATCACGGACAGCAGGATGGCGCCGATCACGGTACCGACGATGCGCCCTTCGCCGCCCTTCAGCGCCGTGCCGCCCACGACGACGGCGGCGATCGCTTCGAGTTCCCACAGCAAGCCCGTGGTCGGCGTGGCCGAGCCCAGGCGCGGCACGTACAGCACCGTGGCGATGCCCACGCAGATGCCCAGCAGCATGTAGGTGGCGATTTTGACCCTGTCGACGTTGATGGCCGCGTAGCGCGCCACTTGCTCGTTGGAACCAATCGCCTGCACGTGGCGGCCAAAGGTCGTACGGTTGAGGATGATGGCGCCGGCGGCGGCGACGAACAGGAAAATCCAGATCGGGATGGGCGCGCCCAGCACGCTCGTGTAGTAGACGGGGCTGTACAGCTCGGACAAGGTGGCGTCCAGGGTCAGTGCGCCGCCATCGGCCAGATACGTGAGCACGGCGCGGAAGATGCCCAAGGTGCCCAGGGTGACGATGAACGGTTCGATATTGCCCTTGCTGATCAATAAGCCGTGCATCAGGCCAAAGCCGGCACCGAGGATCAAGGCCATGGCGATGCCCAGCACCAGCATGGTGATCGGTGCCAGGTCGCCGCCCTCGCCTTGCGCCAGCGCATTCATGAAATAGATCATGCAACCGGCAATCAGGGCCGCCATGGAGCCCACCGATAAATCGATGCCGCCGGAAATGATGACGAAGGTCATGCCCACGGCGATGATGCCGATGAAGGCCGTGCGCGTAAGCACGTTCATCAGGTTGTCCACGGTGGCGAAGTCGCCATTGAGCAAGGTGCCCGCGATGCACAGAGATAACAAGCCCAGCACGGGGCCGAAGCCCTTGATGCGCGCGCCGAATCGGGAGATTGGGGATACGGTGGTGTCAGTGCGTGCCGGTTGCATGGGCAATCAACTCCTCTTCGGTCAGGTGGTCAGCAGACAGGGTGGCTTGCAAGGTGCCGGCGCGCATCACGGCGACCCGGTGGCACAGGCCGATCAATTCGATCAATTCCGATGAAATCACGATCACGGCGCGCCCTTCGGCGGCCAGGCGGTGGATCAGGAAGTAAATATCGCGCTTGGCGCCCACGTCCACGCCACGGCTCGGTTCATCGAGCACGACGACGCGGGGGTCCGAATGCAGGTATTTCGCCAGCGCCAGCTTTTGCTGGTTGCCGCCGGACAGCATGCGCGCGCGGCTGTCCAGGTCGCCCGTGCGGATATTGAAATCCTCGACAGCCCTGGCCAGCGCCTGTTTCTCGCCCTTCACGTCGAGCCACGGCCGCGCATAGCGCTCCATCGTCATCATCGTGAGGTTTTCGCGCAAGCCCAGGTTTACGTGCAGTCCTTTTCCCTTGCGGTCTTCGCTCAGATACGTCATGCCGTGCTGCATCGCTTGCCTGGGCGTGCGGATGTCCACGGGCTGACCATTGAGATGGATCGTGCCCGCGCTGCGCGGGCGCAGGCCCAGCAGCGCCTCGAACGATTCCGTGCGCCCCGCGCCCACCAGGCCCGCAAAGCCCAGCACTTCGCCGGCGCGCACCTCGAAGGACAAGTCCCTGGACCAACCCGGCACCGTCAGCCCCTCGACTTTCAGCAACACAGGAGCTTCTTTCGGCAGCGCCACCTTGGCGGGGAACATGTCGGACAATTCGCGCCCCACCATCAGGTTCGCCATCTGCTGACGCGTGAGGCTGGCCGTCGGCTCGCGCGTGACGAAGCGCCCATCGCGCATGACGATGACTTCGTCCGTGTTGCGTTCCACTTCGTCGAGCTTGTGGGAAATGTAGAGGATGGTGACGCCGTCCGCCTTCAGCTGCGCCATCACGGCGAACAGGCGCTGGGTTTCCGACGACGTCAGGGTGGCCGTCGGCTCGTCCATGATCAGGAAGCGGGCGCGGCGCGACAGGGCCTTGGCGATTTCCACCAGCTGTTTCTCGGCGACGATCAGGTCGCGTATTTTGGTGTCGGGCGACACGTCCAGCCCCACCTGTTTCAGATAGCGCGACGCTTCTTCGCGCATGGCCGCCTCGTCGAGCAGCCAGCCGCGCGTCTTTTCGTGGCCTAAAAACATGTTTTGCGCCACCGTCAGATGCTCGGCCAGGTTGAATTCCTGGTGGATCAGCACGATGCCGGCGCTCTCCGCCGCGCGCGAACTGGCGAAGCGCCGGGGCTGGCCATCGATCAGCAGCTGGCCTTCGCTCACGCTCTCGTAGCCGGCGAGGATTTTCATCAGGGTCGACTTGCCGGCGCCATTTTCACCCAGCAAGCCATACACGCGTCCGGGCGCCAGGGTAAAACTGACGCCATGCAAGACGCGCACGGGGCCGAAATCCTTGCAGACCCCCTCGAAACCGACGGCAACGCTCACTATGCACTCCCTCGCAAGACCAAGTTATGTTCCAGCAGCACGCCCGGCACGCTGGCTGCCGGGTTAGCCAGCCGCTGCAGCAGCAAGCGCGCCGCCGTCTCGCCCAGCTCGCGCATCGGCTGCGCGATGGTGGTCAAGCCCGGATCGATCTGCGCGGCGATGGCGATATCGTCGAAGCCGATCACGGCCACGTCTTCCGGCACGCGCTTGTTCAGCTGGCGCAGCGCGCTCAGCACGCCGATGGCCAGGGTGTCGGAGACGGCAAAGATGGCCGTCGGCGCATCGGGCCCCGCCATCATGCGCAACGTGGCGGCCGTGCCAGCTTCATAGTCGAGGCTTTGCACCGTGTGCACCCATTGCGGCTGCACGGGCAAGCCGGCAGCCGCCAAGGTGTCCAGATAGCCTTGCTGGCGTTGACGCGCGTACAGATAGCGTTCGTCAGAATTGATCAGGCCGATGCGCGTATGGCCGCGCGACAGCAGATGCGCGACGGCATCCGAGGCTGCCCGGTGGTTGTCGATGCCGACATAGGGCACGGCCACGCCGGGGTCGAATTCGCAGCAGGCCACCCACGGCAGGCTGACGGATTCATGCGACAGCGCATGCTGCACCGTGTCCGGGTCCAGGCAGATGGCGCCGTCGGCGCGGTGCATGCGCAGCAAGTCGAAATACGAGCGCTCGCGGCCCGCATCGGCGCCCGTGTCGCACAGCAATACAAAATAGCCGTGTTCGCGCGCCACCGTGTCGATGCCGCGCACGATCTGCGCATAGAAAGGGTTGCCCACGTCGGGCACCATGGTCAGCAGCATGCGGCTCTCGGCCGTGCGCAGGCTGCGCGCCAGGTGGTTCATGCGGTAGCCGAGCGCCGCCACGGACGCGAGCACCTTGTCGCGCGTGGGCGCCCGCACCCCTGCCTGCTCGTTCATCACACGCGAGACGGTGGCCACCGACACGCCCGCATGCGCGGCGACGGCGCTGATGGAAACGGTTTCTGTCGGCAAGGAAGACGGGACGGCTGGCGGCATGGGGCTTTTCACATAAATGTAATCGATTACATTTATAGGCCAGTCGCGCGCGCGATGCAAACATTATCGATGCTGCAATGCGCAAAAAACAGGCAGGAAAAGAGAAAAAACGGAGACCGAACGGGGATAAAAACGGCCCTGCGCGGGCCGTCTGACGCAGCTACTTCTGGACTTGGAAGGTGTTCTGCTGCACGGCAAAACCGGCGCGCACGGCGGACAGGGCCGCCACCCACAGGATCAGGCCGGCACCGAGGCAGCCGACGGGATGGATGGGGCCATGGCGCACGGTGAACGGATAGCCGATGGCCCACACGCACAAGGCCATGCCGATGGCCACATGGCGGCGCGCCTTGAACAGCCAGGCCAGCGGAAAGAAATGCAGGCCCACGATCAGAATGACGGCGGGAATGAACCACGCCTGCAAGCCCACGTTTTTCAGGACATTGCCGACGATGAAGATGGCGATCCATTGCCCCGCGTTCACGATATTGAACAGCCGGCCCGCGCGCTTCGCTTCCGGCGTCTGTTCCGCCGCCGCATGCGCGGCCCGGTAGCGGCTGAACTGGCGCCACGCCAGCATGAACAGCAGGACGGTGATGGCGGCAATGGGCAGCAGACGCAAAGGCTGGGCGCCATACGTCTGCACGCACCAGGCGGCAACCCACAGGCCGCCAAACACGGAAAAGAACATGGCGCCGATGGCGCTGCGGGCAATGGCGGCGGCAGGGTCGGTCTGTGCGGTCTGTGTCAGGGTCATGGCAGGGTCTCCCGGTCAATCAAAGTGATTACTTCATCATCGCGCAAAACGTTTCCGGATTGCCGTCAAGGATGACGCCGCTGGGCCAGCGGTGGCTGCGCTGCTGGGCGCGCAGCAGGGACGCGGCCAGGGCCGAGTCGCCGTCGACGGCATACACGAAGACGGGCATGTTCAGGCTGGCCGCATCGGCCAGCAAATTCGGATTGGCGTCGAGGCTGCGCGCGTCCACGTGCACGCCCGTGGGCATGCCGATCTGCTGCTGCACGCGCTGCAGCCAGGGCTTGTCCAGCTTGGGCGGACGGGCATTTTTCGCGATATAGCGGCTGACCCGGTTGGCGCCGGCCGCCTGCGCATTGCGCGCATCAAACACGAGCAGACCGAGGTAACCGTGCGGATCGGCGCGGCGCGCGCAAGCGAGGTTGTTCGGCACGCCCGAGGTCAAAAACCAGTTGCCGTGCTTGATGTTGGCGCGCAACTGCGCCACCAGCGTATTGATGGGCGCGCACGACGGCACGACATCCTTGATTTCCGCATTCAGGGTCTTGGCCGGGAACGCCGTGGCCAAGTCGGCCACATCGCTGACGAACGGCGGCGTTTCCGGCGTGGCCACGCCACGGTTCTTCATGCTGGCCGCGCGCCAGTCGTCGGCCGTCAATTGTTTCACGGTGCGGGGCGATCCCGTGTCGACGACCCGGCCCGTGAGCAGATCGTGGTGCACCACCCAGCTGCCGTCACCGAGCAGCTGCAAATCCGTCTCGACGCCGTCCCAGGTGCCGAAATACGTGTTGCGCAGCGCGCTCAGCGAGTTTTCCGGCGCATTGCCGGCGCCACGGTGGGCATGCACCTTCATGCCCAGGCAGTCGGCCTGGACGGCCGTGCTGGCCATGCACAGCAGCAAGGCCAGGGCGGCCGCCTTATTTCTTTTCCGGGTGATAACCATATTCGAGTCCCTGCAAAATATTGATGCGGATCGCTTCGTTGACGGGATAGCTGTAGCCCTGCCCCACCGCCACCACGTGCGTGATATTGGCCAGCAAGCCCTTGCCGGCGATTTGCCAGCGCGTGCTGTCGCCGTCGGCCTGGCGGTTCCAGTCCAGCATCTGGCGGAACAGCTCGCTCTTCGTGACATTGTTGTCCGACAGGGTAAAAATGCCCCAGGTTCCCAGGAAGGCGCCGGCCAGCACGCCCGTGGCGATCCACGCGGAACGGCGGCTCAGCTGGCCATCGGCGCCCGCCTGCTCGCCCCGGCGCGCCGCCAGCACCAGCAAGCCCACGGTGGCGATCAGGTACAGCAGTTTCGAAAAGTGGCCGATGGCGCCCAGGAGCGAAAAGAACAGGGCCACGGGCGGCACGATGGCCGCGCGCGCCGCTTCCTTGCCCTCCGCATAATACTTGCCATTCACTTCGAAGTCGCTGCGGCTGGCGCGGTACTCCACCAGCTTTTCCGCCGTCTGGCGCGCGGCGAACTGGTCGAACAGACGGCTGAACTCGGCGGGACTCGCATACGCGTCCTGCACCACGGCGCCCTTCGGCAGCCGCAAGCCCTTGCTCGCCTCGCTGCCGTCGCCGCCGTCCGGCCCGTCGCGCAGCACGGCCTGGATGCCGGGGCGCGCGACGAAGGCGGGGAAGGACAGGCCCGGCGGAATGCGGTCGCCCTTGATATTCAAGCCCTTGCCGGCCGCTTCCGACGCATAGCGGCGCTTGACGGCCAGGCGGAACGATAGCTGGTCGGCCGGGTGCCAGTTGGCCGACACGGGCACCTTTTTACGCACATTGTTGACCACGGCCGCCTTGCGCCGCGCCGGCACGGAATGCGGCTGCCAGCCGTGGCGCGACAGGCTTTGCCGGTAATCGTTCCACGCCGATTCCTGCTGCTGGCGCAAGCCCGCATCGTCGTCGGGAATGATACCCGAATACAATTTCCACTTGTCATGCACTTCGCCGATCGCTTGCTGGTACTTGTCGTAGTACCCGGCCGCGCCGCCTGCGATCTTGCGGACATTAAAGTTGATCAACTGTTCCTTGGCCGGCTCCATGCGCTCGTCGAGGTGGCCCACCGACACGGCCAGAAACGGAAACAGGGCGAGGAAAGCCTTGCCTTCGGGCTTGGCAAACAGGGTGGCATCGTCGACCAGGCCCTGCAATTGCAGGCTGCCGCCCACCAGCGAGCGCTGCATCAGGGTGGTGTTGAAGGCCAGGCGGCGAAATTGCGCATCGCGCGTTTCCACCAGCACCGTGACCGTCGTCTTCAGGATGCCGAATACGACCGCGGCCGTGGCGATGCAGCAAAAGATGATCTTTTTCCAGCTGGGGCCGCTGCCATTGTTCTTCAGCCGGCGGCGCCACATCAGTTGCAGCACCACCAGCGCGGCGGCGATGCCCGACAGGCTGCGGCCATAGAATTCCACGCCTTCCACGTCGTGCGGCTTGACGTCGCCGCCCACCACATCGAGCAAACGGGCATTGAAGCCCAGCTCGCAGCACAAATAAATGATCGTCAGGACGATCAGGATCAAGGTCTGCCGGATTTGCAGACTGCGCAGACTCGCGGCCATCTTATTTCCTCAGATCGATGACGACGGGCTTGATCTCTTCAGCCTGGAAGATCATCGGCGCGGACGCCGGCGCGGCACCGCGCGGGGCGGGCACGCTGATGGCGGGTGCCGCCGCCCTGGCCGGAGTTTCCTGGCGGCGCGGCTTGGCGCTGGCGCGGCTGCCCGCTTTCGGCGCGGCGGCCGGGGCCGATGCCGGGGCCGGGGGCGCGGGAATCACGCGGCCGCTGTCGCTGCCGCTGCCAGGCACGGTGGCGATGGCGGGGCCGGTAGCGCGCAAGCCGTCGTCGGCAAACGGCTGGGCGCGGGTATCGACGCCGGGCGGCACGGCCACGCTGGCGTTGAGCAGGCGGTTGTCCGTGTAGATCATGCGCGACAGGCGGTTGTAGTTGGGAAAGTCGATATTCAGCGATTTCGCGTCCGCCGCCAGTTCCACGCGGGGGCGGTCCTTGCAATTGCCCACCGTCCACTGCAGCACGTCCGTGCCCTGGAACGCCAGCACTTCATAGCGGTAGGCGCAGCCGCGCTCCTGCGTTTCCACGATCACCACGGTGCGCTCGCCCACGTTTTCCACGCGCGCCACGCGGGCCGTGATCGCGTTGGCCAGCGGCACGACGCGAAACGCCTGCGACAGCTTGATCGAATACTTGCCTTGCGGATCCTTGCGCAAGGTGCCTTCCGTGCCGTCGCGCAGGCGGAAGGTGGACAGCGGCGTGCCGAACAGCTCGGCCGTATCGAGGCCCATCATCACGCCGCCACGGCCGTTCGGCGTCATGGCGCAACCCGTCAGCAGGATGCCGGCGGCCACGCTCAGGGCCAGCTTGCGCCAGTGCGCGGATGCAAAATTCTTATACGTTGTCATGCTTGATAACTTTCTCTTATTTCAAGATTCAGGGATTGATGACGGCCAGCGGATTGCCCGGGCCTGGCGGCGGCAAGACTTTCTGGCGGTTGCGCGACAGCACGGTGAAGGCGCCCAGGGTGTCCGGTCCGGCGACGATTTCCAGCTGCTCGCGCTGCAGCCAGGTGCGGATCTCCGCTTCCGTCGCTTCGGCGCGGAACAGCACGCGCGTGCGCACGCCCGTCTCGACGCCGCTGCCACTGCCGCTGCGGAATTCCGCATTGCCGACGACAGCCTGATCTTTCGGCAGGAACAGCCACGCCGATTGCACCACCATCACGCTGGCGGCCACGGCCGTGACAATTTTCAGCCAGCGGTTCGCATTGGCTGCCTTGATTGGCGCCGCCTGTGGCGCGGCGGCATCGGCCGAAGCGATCTGCAACTGCTGCAAGCCCTGGCGCAGCAATTGCCGGTAGGCCACGCGGCCATCCTTGCCCAGCTCGCTCGACAGGGGCGTGCCCGTCAGCGCATAGCCGTCGCCAGGCAAGGCCACGCGGGCGATCACGCCGGGCGCCGCCGTGGCCCCATTGGAACGGCCATGCAGCTCCAGCCAGCGCGCCGCCTGCAGGCGCTCCTGGCTGAACACGCCCAGGCAGGCGCCCAGGTCCGTCACGGCCAGGGTCACGGGCATGTCGCACAACACCAGGCCCGCGCGGGGGTCGGCGGGCGCGTCGCGCTCCTCGACCACGAGGCCGCAGGCATCCGCATACGCCGCGTCCGGCGTGACGAGCCAGCCGCGCCAGCGCTGCCGCGTGCTGTCCCAGGCGTCAAGCAGCACGGCGCCAAAACCGGGAAGGCGCGCCAGCAGGTGGATCTGCCCGCCCGCGATGGGCCGCGCGGCCAGCGGCGCGGAATCGCTGCGGCGCTCGAAACGCTGCAGCAGGTGTTCCGGCACGGCAATGCCGCGCCAGTCGGGGGTAGTGCCCGCCACCTCGTCGTCCAGCAGTTCGGCGGAAGATGGGGGCGACGGCAGGCGCGCGGCAACGATGGCCAGCGAGGGCGTCAATGCGTTCATGCCGTTGGCCTTTCATCAGGGTTCGGGTGGGTGGACGCGGGGTCCATGTGCAGGGATAACGCGGCCACGCACAAAATATCCAAAACTATTTGCGCCGCCTGCATATCGCGCGCGGCCAGGGCATCGCCCACGCGCAGCTTGAGCAGGTTCAAGACCCAGCTGCCCAGCAAGGTGGCGCGGTGGGCCGGCTCGACCACCTGGCGCCCGGCGCTGGCGGGATCGCCCTTCTGCCGGTGCACGAGGCCTAATTTTCCGCCATGGTAATGCGCGGAAGCGATCTGCTCGGCCAATTCCTTGACGGGCATGCCGCCGCAGCCGCAATGGCGCAGCAGCAAGATCAAATCGTCGGGCAAGGTGGTGATGAACACGTCGGCCGCGGCGCGCACTTGCTGCGGCGTGAGCTGGTAGTCGCGCAGCGGTTCCGCATACGCATCGGGCGCGCGCAGCTCGCAGCCCTCTTGTGCATCGGCATCTTCGTCATCGCGCTGCTTGCGCAGCTGGTCGATGATGAAACGCTTGAAGTACAAAAACAGGGCACCGATGTGGTGGGGCGCGGCCTCGCTGTCGCCGTGCAGGACTTTTTCGATGAAAAACTGGTGGCGCAAGTCGGCCAGCGAGTCGCCGAGCGAGGCCGCCTCGCGCGGGCGGCACGGCGTCAGCGCGGCAATGACGCGCTGGTAAAACTCGCCCAGTTCGCCTTGTGTCAGCCGCTGGCGGCGCGTCCAGAAGTCATGAATCCGTTCAAATTGTTCCGATTGCAAAGCCGGTCCGATCGTGTGTTGGGCGGCACGCGCCACTGGCCGGCGGCGATACCCACCGTGCGCTGGCCAGACAAGAGAAACTTGTCAGTAAGGTAAAATGCATTTAGGCAATTTTCTCATATCACAGTAAAAATCGCTAACTTTTGTTACTTTCACGACAATCCCCGAGACCCTGATGCAACGCCTGATTTCCCTGTTTTTCAGCCTGTTCTTTTTACTGCTCAGCAACGTCGCGCACGCCGCCTTGCCGGCGGCTCCCGGCAAGCGCATCGCCCTGGTGATCGGCAACGCGGCCTATCCGCAGCCGTTGCTGAACCCCGTAAACGATGCGCGCGCCATGGCCGAGCGCCTGCGCCGCCTGGGCTTTGAAGTGCTGTTGCGCACGGACATCAATGCGCAACAGCTGCAAAAGGCGTCGGCCGAGTTTTCCACGCAGGCGCGCGGCGCCGATATCGCCCTCGTGTTTTACGCGGGTCACGGCGCCCAGGCGGGCGAAGCCAATTATGTGCTGCCGCTGGGCGCCAACATGAATGCGCTCAGCGCTGCCGCCATCGCCGCGCAGGGCGTGTCCGTGTCCAGCCTGGCGGGCGACCTGCAGCGCACGGGCGCGCGCGGCGCCGTGCTGATCCTCGACGCTTGCCGCCAGGAATATACGCGCGGCGGCGCCGTGATGGTCACTGGCGGCGGCAATGCGGCCAGCCACGGCTTTGCCGATACGCAAGCGCCACGCGGCGTGGTGATCGCCTATTCTGCCGGTCCCGGCGCCCTGGCGCGCGATTTCTGGTCGCCCGATTCGCGCAACAGCCCGTACACCAGCGCCCTGCTCGACGCGCTCGACGCGCCGGGCTTGCCCATGAGCGACGTCTTCTCGCAAGTGGCGGCCAGGGTCGCCACCATGACGCACGACGTGCAAAAACCGCGCGTGTCATTTGGCGAAACGTCGGCGCGCCTCGTGTTGAACATGGGCAGCGGCAAGGGCGTCAGCCAGCCTCCAGCCAGCGTGCTGGCCGGCGCGCAAGGACAGGGCGGCATGCGCGCACCGGTCCCGGCGCCTGCCCCAGCGGTGGAAAAGCCGGCCGCACCGGGGGCCAAGGTGTGGCCAGGCAATGTGCTGCAAGACATCAACCATGAAATCCGCATGCAGATCGCGGCACGGCCGTTTCCCCGCCAGCAGCTGGAAAAGCGCGCACGGGGCGGCGATCTGGTGGCGCTGACGGCGCTCGGCTACGGCATCGGCGGCGGCGATGCGGGCATCAAACAGCCGAAGGCGGGCATGCAGTGGCTGGAAAAGGCGGCCGCCAAGGATTTCCCGATTGCCCAGACCTACCTGGCCGAATTGCTGATGGTCAAGGGTGACCCGGCGTCATTGAAACGGGCGGGCGTGCTGCTGGACGCCGCCTCGCAAGCCGGCTACAGTCCCGCCCATGCGTATAAATTCGACCTGGCGCGGCGCACGGGCGCACCGCCGCAGGATGCGGCCCGCCATTTGCAAGACGCTTTCATGGGCTTGATGAAGGATTACCAGGGCGCCGCCAAGGACGTATTACAGCCACCGAAAAAATAATTGCAAATAATTTTGGATTTCCCTGAACTGCCCCCGTTATCCGTGGGTACATGCAATACAGCATGACAGTGACCAGGGAAATCTTATGCACACATCCAGCCCGGCAGCAACCATTACCACCGGCCAACGGGGCCGCATCCTCGCCTACCAAGCAAGCGGACAAGGTTCCGTCAGCGTGGCCGGCATCCAGCATGCCTTCGACGTGGCCACCCACTGGCGCTCGGACGTGGCGCCCGCCATCAACGCCGTCGTCGACGTGCGCTTCGACGACGTCGGCGGCCTCGCCACCGTCACGGCCATTCCCGCCCAGCAGCTGGCGCAGGAAGACATGGCCGGTGCCGCCAAGCTGGCGCGCGACAAGGGCCAGCAACTGTGGGGCCGGGCCGTCTCGGCGCTCGGCGTCAAGGTGCTGGGGGCTCTCGGCGTGCTGATCGCCGGCGCCTTCATCTTCAACACCATCGGCATCCGTTTGTTCGCCTCCGTCTCGCGCACCTATTGGCAGCTGCTGGGCCTGTCCGCGGACAGCCTGGAAAGCTTTGCCCGCGATGGCGGCAGCGGTTTTACCTCGGCCCAATTCTTCTTCCTGCTGGCCATTACCGCCTGCTGCGCCACCATGGCCAGCAACCACCCGAAAGCGGCGCTGGGCAAGTGCGCGCCGCTGCTGTTCATCGTCCTCCACAGCAGCTTGCTGTTCATCAAGATCAAGAGCGCCGTCAGCGACGCGGGCAACGCCATGGGCGGCATCATGGGCAGCCGCGCGGCCCGCATGGCCGAGCAGATGGCCAGCGAAATGCTGGGCCAAGTGTGGCAGGGACTCTCGTTCGGCATCGGCTTTTACCTGGTGCTGGCGGCCAGCATTGTCCTGGCCGCTTACGGCATCGGCGAATACAAACGTAAAACCATCGGCTAAGTCACCTCACACATTCACTAAAGGAAATATCATGAACCGTACCCTGCCCGCCCTGCTCGCCATCGCCGTGATCCTGTCCGCCTGCGGCAAGACCGACACCGCCACACCGGCCGCCTCCGCCCCCGTCGCCGCGAATGTCGCCGACATGGCCGCCAAGGCGCAAGTCAAGGCGGCCGCCGCAAGCCTGCCGCAAGCGGATGCTGCCACGCCAAACGCCAGCTATATCGACATCACCAGCGGCAACCAGCTGATGTACAGCTACATCGCCCTGTCCGGCGTGCCGCCCGACTACGCGGCCGTGGCGCAGCGCATCTCGCGCGAATATGCGGGCAGCAACGACGCCTTCCGCAAGCAGGAAGTGCTCGACGCGCTGAAACCGCAGATCGACGCCAAGGTCAATGAAGCGAAGACGAAGCGCTACCTGCGCTATCAGATCAACGGCCAGGGCGCGCTGTCGCCGTACGCGATGGACAAGGCCGCCTTCCCCGCCAAGTTCGCCGAAGCGGGCACGTATTACTACATGTACGACAACGGCGACTACAAGCTGGCATTTACCAACGGCGACGGCTACGCGCTGCTGAAAGTGGACCAGGAGGCGGCGCGCAAGATCGAGGCGGCGCGCAGCGGCTACAAGGATTTCGCCATCATCGTGTACGCCTACGCCCAGGAAGCGGACATGGCCAGCAACCAGGTCAAGGCCCAGATCGTCAAGGTGGCGATCAAGCTGAACGGGCAGGAAATTCCTGTCAGCCAGGCACTGTAGAACGAGCTCGGTTACACTGTTCGCCACATTGCATCGGGATACTGACATGGGCGAACAGACACTGGCGGAACAACAGCTGGCCAAGGGTCGGCAACTGCAGCAGCAAGGCAAGCTGATCGAAGCGATCAACGCCTACCAGGCCGCGTATCAACAAGACCCGGCCCTGGCCGAAGCGCAGCATTTCCAGGGCCTGGCGATGCTGGAACTGGGCCAGGGCGCCTTCGGCCTGGGCCTGTTGAAACTGTCGCTCAGGCAGCAGCCGGAGAACCCTCTGTTCCACTACAACCTCGGCAACGTGCTGCGCGGCACGGACAGCGAGGCGGCGCTGGCCAGCTACGCCATGGCGGCGCGGCTGGCGCCGCACGAACACGATTTCGCCATCAGCCATGCCGAATTGCTGATGGGGAAACAGCGGCTGATGGAGACCATCGCCGAACTGGAACGTGCCCACGCCCTGCGCCCCCAGCGCTGGCAAACCCTGCAGGGCCTGGCCGAACTGTATTACCGCACGGGACAGCAGGAACTGGCCTTGGCCCGCTATGCGCAAGCCCTGGCGCTGCATCCGGCGCTGGCGCAAACGTGCTGCATCGGCTTTGCCAGTCCGCAAGCGGAACAGGCAGAAACATTGACGCCGCTCAATGTCGCGGACACCCTGCACGATTTTATCCGTGAAACCGACCTGCACATCCTCGACGATTTCCTGCCCGATCCGGCCGCCTGGCGCGCGCAGGCGCTGGCGCTGCCGTTCGAGCAGCAGCGCTATGCGGGACAGAATTATCCGGGCAGCCAGACGGCGGGCCAGCCCAGTCAAGCCATCATGGAGCGCATCGCCACGGCGCTGGGCCGCCCCATCCGTTTTATTTCGCCCGACAACGGTTCGTATCGCCTCAGCTATGCGGACGCGATGGCGCGCACGGATATCCACGTGGACAACGAGACGGGCAACAATTTCAATTTCTATGCGGGCGTGCTGTATCTGAACCCGCCCGAGCAGTGCCAGGGCGGCACCACGTTCTGGCGCCACCAGCCCAGCGGCTGGTACCGGAGACTGCCCGAGGCGGACGTCAAGGCGGGCGGCTACGCCAGCTTCAAGGATTTCCAGAAACGCTGGCTGCCGAACAGTAAAGTACAGAAATTCAACGATTTACAGGAACAGCGCGACAGTTGGCAAGCCCTGCTGGAAGTGCCGATGCGCCATAACCGGTTGATCGTGTACAAGGGGCACTACTTTCACTCGATCAGCAATGTGTTTGGCGACGCGCCGGAAAATGGACGATTGGTGCAGCTGTTTTTCTTTGAGGTGCCGGATTAGGCGTAACGGGCAATTGTCGGATTACGCCCTGCGGGCTAATCCGACCTACCAGTCACCGGACCATGCGTAGGTCGGATTAGCGCAAGCGCGTAATCCGACACAACCACCGCCTCGGGTCAATACATGTCGGCGGCCGTCGCCCGTACCGCTTTCAACAGCATATCCGCCCCCGGCGACAGCAAATGATCCTGCTGGCGGATGATGCCGAACGCATCCATCTTGCACGGCAACTCGATGGGCAAAATGCTCAGCACGTTCAGCGACTCATAGTAATGGGCGACTTCCGTCGGCATCACGTGCAGCGAGTCCGTCTGCTGCAGCAATGACGTGATCAAGAGCAAGGCGGTCGTGTCGACCACGTCGACGGGCGGCTCCAGGCTGGCGCGGCGGAACATCATGTCGAAACGGTGGCGCAGGATGCTGCCTTGCGGCGGCAATATCCACGGCTGGGCCGCCAGGTCCTTCAATTGCAGATTCTTGCGCGACAGCAGCGGGTGGCCATTGCGCGCCACGGCGCTGGCCGGCTCTTCCGTCAATTCTTCATAGATGAGGCCGGCGCTGCTTTCCTTTTCCAGGATGCGCCCGATCATGAAATCCAGGGTGCCGTGCTGCAGCATGTCCATCAGGGTGTTGCTGTGTTCCAAATGCACGCCGATGCGCATCAGCGGCGCCTGCTGCTTGATGCGGGCAATCGCGCGCGGCAGCAAGGCCATGGCCGGCGTCATGATGACGCCCACTTCCACCTGGCCCGTCAGGCCTGATTTGAGTGCGACGATGTCGTCATGCGCCAAGGACAGGCTCGTCAGGGCCATGCGCGCGTGGCGTATCATCGTTTCGCCGTAGATGGTCGGCTCCATGCCGCGCGGCAACCTGTCGAACAGGCGCACGTCCAGCATCTCTTCCAGGTCCTTGATTTGCTTGGACGCGGCCGGCTGCGTCATGTGCAATTCTTCCGCCGCGCGATGGATGTTGCGCTGCTCGTCAAGGGCGATCAACAGCAGCAATTGCCGCGTCTTCAGGCGGGCTCGCAAGAACCAGTTGGGGTTGAGGGTATCCATGAATAAATCATATCATGATCGATATCAGTTTTAACTCAATATCGATATTCCAGATATCGGTTTGTCTCCTTTTTGAGCGTCGTCAACGAGCGGTCACGATGCCTTGCAGGCGGCGCTCGGGTTGGCGGCCGGGCCAGCCGTTTGCTGGATGAATTCGATCGTGCCGTCCGGCTTGTATTTCAGCTCTTCCACGGCCACGGAGCGCCGGTATTCTCCGCCGCCGGGCAACTTGTCGTTGTGATAGAAGATGTAGGACTTGCCGTTGAACTCGATGATGGCCTGGTGGATGGTTTTCACGACGGCATTCTTGTCCATGATGGTGCCGCGGAAATGCCACGGCCCCGTCGGCGTTGGTCCCGTCGAGTACGCCGTTTCTTCGGGGAAGTTGCGCGAGTACGACAGGTAATACGTGCCCGCATGCTTGTGCATATAGGCCGCTTCCGTGAACGCATCCATGCCGAAGGTCAAAATCGGGCCATCGAGCTCCGTCATGTTGGCCTTGAGCTTGGCGTATTTCAAGACCGTGTTGCCCCAATAAATGTAGGCCTGGCCATCCGTATCGATGAAGACGGCCGGGTCGATGTCGTCCCACGGGATCGCCGTCTGCTTCGTCATGTCATTCGTGATCAGGGCGCTGCCGCGCGCGTCGACGAAGGGGCCGGTCGGGCTGTCGGAGACGGCCACGCCGATGGCCTTGCCGGGAATGGTCTTGTGGTCGACGGTCGAATAGAAATAGTATTTGCTGCCGCGCTTGACGATGTCGCCCGCCCACGCATCCTTGCCGGCCCAGGCAAAAGTGGAAAAGCGCACGGGCGAGCCGTGGTCGGTCCAGTTCGCCATGTCGCACGAGGAATACACGCGCCATTCGTTCATCCGGTAATCCGTATCCGTGGCGCTCGCTTCATCGTGACCCACGTACAGGTACACCCTGCCATTGTCGACCAGCGCGGCCGGATCGCCCGTGTAGATATTTTTCACGATGGGGTTGGCCGCCTGCGCGCCGCATGCCGCACAGGCGAGCACCGCCGCCATGCCAATGGCGGCACGTGTGTGTTGCTTGAACATCAGATTAACTCCCGTTGGTATTTTTCTGGCCCATGGCCATCAGTCTTTGCACGACGCAAAAGACGAACAGCAGGCCGCCGATGACGATCTTGGTCCACCACGAACTGAGCGTGCCGTCGAAGGCGATCAGGGTCTGGATGGTGCCCAGCACCAGCACGCCGGACAGGGCGCCCGCCACATAGCCGTAGCCGCCGCTGAGCAGGGTGCCGCCGATGACGACGGCGGCAATCGCGTCCAGTTCCGTGCCTTGCGCATGCAAGCCATAGCCGGACAGCATGTAGAACGAAAACAGCACGCCGCCGAGCGAAGCACAAAAGCCGCTGAAGGCATAAATGAAGACCTTGGTGCGGCCCACGGGCAAGCCCATCATCAGGGCCGACTGCTCATTGCCGCCGATCGCATACACGGCGCGGCCGAACGGCGTGGCGTGCGCCAGCCAGATGGCCAGCAGCAGGGTCAGCACGGCGATGACGACGCCGGGCGAGACGAAGCCGCCGAGAAAGCCCAGTTGCGTCTGCGACATGGCGACGAACAGCGGATCGGCTATGGTGATGGAGTTGATGCTGATCAAATAGCACAGTCCGCGCGCCAAAAACATGCCGGCCAAGGTGACGATGAAGGGCTGCAACTTGAAATAATGGATCAGCGCGCCCATGCCGGCGCCAAACACGGTGCCCAGCGCCAGCACGGTGACGATCACCAGGAGCGGCGGCCAGTGCGCCACGTTCAGCAGCCAGGCGGCGATCATGGTCGACAGGGCCAACACGGAACCGACGGACAGGTCGATGCCGCCGGAAACGATGACGAAGGTCATGCCGACGGCGATCACCAGCAAAAAGGCGTTATCGATCAACAGGTTAAAGACCACTTGCGTCGACAGCAGGCCCGGGTAGGCGGCGCCGCCCAGGCCCAGCATCACCACCAGCAGCAAGACCGTGACGAGCGAGGTGAAATACGGGGTGTGCAGCAAGCCCTTCATGCTTTTCTCCGATGCAGCAATTGCTTGAATTCCGACGATTGCGACAGGCAGACGAGGAAGACGACGACCGACTTGACGACCATGTTGACTTCCGGCGGCACACCCAGCGAATAGATGGTGTAGGTCAGGGTCTGGATGATGAGCGCGCCGATCATGCTGCCGACCAAGCTGAACTTGCCGCCAGCCAGGGACGTACCGCCCAGGGTCACGGCCAGGATGGCGTCGAGTTCCAGCATCAGGCCCGCGTTGTTCGCGTCGGCGCTCTTGATGTTCGAGCTGATCATCAGGCCCGACAGCCCCGCGCAGGCGGCGCAAAACACGTAGACGAAGAAGATCAGGGTCGCCGTCCTGATGCCGGCCAGGCGCGCGGCGACGGGATTGATGCCGACGGCCTGGATGAACAGGCCCAGCGCCGTCTTGCGCATCAGCACGGCCGTGATGAGGAACACGGCAGCGACGAGAAACAGGGAAAACGGCAAGCCGAACAGGTAACCGCTGCCGATGAAAAAGAACGGCTGGTAGTAGACGGTGACGATTTGCCCATCCGTGAGCAATTGCGCCAGGCCGCGCCCCGCCACCATCAGGATCAGGGTGGCGACGATGGGCTGCAAGCCGAGACCGGCCACCAGCACGCCATTCCAGGCGCCGCACAGCAGGGCCGCGCCCAAGGCCGCCGCCAGGGCCCAGCCCATGGGGATGTTGCTCACGTAGGTCGGCACGCCGTTCTCCATCACCATGCTGCCGCCGATCAGCATGGCCGCCACAGTGCCGGACAGGGCCACGACGGCGCCCACGGAAATGTCGATGCCGCGCGTGGCGATGACCAGGGTCATGCCCAGCGCGGCCAGCATCAGCGGCGCGGCGCGGTTGACGATGTCGATCACGCTGCCGTACAGGTGGCCATCGCGCACTTCCAGATGGAAAAAGCCGGGGATGGCAAAAAGATCGACCAGCAGCAGCAAGCACAGCGCGGCCAGGGGCCGGCTCAGGGGGTGGTGTAAAACGGTATGCACAATGGAAGAATCCGTGGTGGCAGCCGCCCGCGCCGCAGGGGCGGCGGGCGACGGTGTGGTCATGCTCATGCTGTCTCTCCGGCAATCACTTGCAGCACGGAACTGTCATCGAGCTCGCCGCGCGCATAGTCGCCGCACGCCTTGCGGTCGCGCATGACGACGATGCGGTCGCTGCAGCGCAGCACTTCGGGCAATTCGGACGAGATGAACAGAATCGCCATGCCCTTGCGGCACAGCTTGCTGACATAGCTCATGATTTCCTGCTTGGCGCGCACGTCGATGCCGCGCGTGGGTTCGTCGAGAATCAGCATGGCGGGCGACGTCACCAGCCAGCGCGCCAGCAAGGCCTTCTGCTGATTGCCGCCCGACAGGCTGCCGATCGGCGTCTCGATGCTGGCCGTCTTGATGCCCAGCGCCTTCACATATTCGTCGGCCAGCGCCTGCTGGCGTTTGAACGGGATGGCGCGCAGCAAGCCTGTACGGGCTTGCAAGGCCAAAATGATGTTTTCGCGCACGGACAGCGACAGGATCGCGCCCTCGTGCTTGCGGTCTTCCGAGCAGAAACCGATATCGCGGGCAATCGCGTCGCGCGGCACGGCGAACTGGCGCGGCTGGCCTTGCATGGTGATCGTGCCCGAGTCCGCCTTGTCGGCGCCGAACAGCAAGCGCGCCAGTTCCGTGCGGCCTGAACCGAGCAAACCCGCCAGGCCCAGCAATTCACCCTGGCGGATGTGGAAATCCATGGGCAGCAAGGCGCCCTTGCGGCCCAGTCCTGTTGCTTCCAGCACAGTCGGGCCGAAGCTGGCGGCGCCCGCTTCTTGCGCCAGATCAAGCTCTTGCGCCACGGTATCGGCCGCCACGCCGATCATCTTGTTCACCAGCGCCAGGCGCGACAGTTCGCTGCACGCGTATTCGCCTTCGCGCTCGCCGTTGCGCATGACCGTGATGCGGTCGGAAATGGCGTAGGTCTGGTCGAGGAAGTGCGTCACGAACAGGATCGCCATGCCCTGCTCGCGCAGGCGGCGCAGCACGGAAAACAGCAGATGGACTTCCGCCTCGTCCAGGCTGGACGTGGGTTCGTCGAGGATCAGCACGCGGGCAGAAATGTTCAGCGCGCGCGAAATGGCCACCATTTGCTGGATGGCCAGCGGAAAGCTGGACAATTGCGCGGTGACATCGATATCGATCTGCAATTGCTGCAGCAAGGCACGCGCCTGCTGCTGCATGGAACGCCAGTCGATGGCCCCGAAGCGGCGCGGGTAGCGGCCGATAAAGATGTTTTCCGCCACCGACAGGTTCGGACACAGATTGACTTCCTGGTACACGGTGCTGATGCCGAGCGCCTGCGCGTCCGAGGTGGAGGCGGGGGCGATGGGCTTGCCTTCAAACAGAATCTGGCCGCTGTCGGGCGTGTAGACGCCCGTCAGCACCTTGATCAGCGTCGATTTCCCGGCGCCGTTCTGCCCCATCAAGGTGTGCACTTCGCCCGGATACAGGCGCAGGGCAACGTCGCTGAGGGCTTTGACGCCAGGAAAGGACTTGCTGATGCCGCGCAACTCCAGCAAGGGAGCTGGCGCGGCGTTGTGTTGCGCTTGCGTATTCATCATGCGGCAAGCTTAGTACTTACGGTTCGGGAATTCCTTGGCGGCCACCTCGGCAGGGAACACGCCTTCCACCGTCGTGATGCGCGCCGGCACGGGCTTGCCGGCCACCACGTCGCGGGCGATCGACATCAATTGCGGGCCCAGCAGCGGGCTGCATTCGACGGTGACGTTCAGCTTGCCGGCGATCATGGCTTCGAACGCGCCTTTGACGCCATCGATCGAGATAATGATGATGTCCTTGCCCGGCTTTATGCCCGCTTCTTCGATGGCCTGGATGGCGCCGATGGCCATGTCGTCATTGTGCGCGTACAGCACGTTGATCTTCTTGCCTTCCGCCTTGAGGAACGCTTCCATCACTTCCTTGCCCTTGGCGCGCGTAAAGTCGCCCGTTTGCGAACGGATGATCTTCATCTTCGGATTCTTGCCGATGACTTCCTGGAAGCCTTCCTTGCGGTCGATGGCGGGCGCGGAACCGACCGTGCCCTGCAGCTCGACGATGTTCAGTTGCGCGTCCGGGGTTTTCTTGGCATAGTCCAGCAGCCATTGGCCGGCGCGGCGGCCCTCTTCCACGAAATCGGAACCGATGAAGGTCACGTACAGCGATTTATCGGCCACGTTGACGGCGCGGTCCGTCAGGATGACGGGAATCTTGGCGGCCTTGGCTTCGCGCAGCACCGTATCCCAGCCCGATTCCACGACCGGCGAGAAGGCGATCACGTCGACCTTTTGCGCGATGAACGAGCGCAGGGCCTTGACCTGGTTTTCCTGTTTTTGCTGCGCATCGGCAAATTTCAGGGTGACGCCATCTTTCTTGGCCGCCTCCTTGATGGAGACGGTATTGGCGGTGCGCCACTCGCTCTCGGCGCCTACCTGCGAAAAGCCCATGACGAGGGGCTTGGCGGCAAACGCGGACGAGGTAGCGAAGGTGGTGGCGGAAGCGGCCAGCAGCATGGCGCTGGCGAGGAGTGTGCGGCGTGTCAATTTCATTCTTGTCTCCAGTTTTTTTTGGAATACCATCACAGCCGGATGCCGGATGGGCGGTTTTTTATGAACCCATGGTAGGAGAAAGCAACATAGCCATCCAATCAATTCTTTTTCGCTTGCGATACCGATTTGCGTATCACCTGCCGCCCATCCCCTGGTCCGCTTACCGTTTGGCGGCCGGCAATTCGCGGCTCTGGTAGCGGTTCAAGTCGCGCGGGTCCACCTGCGGCCAGCCGTCCTTGTCCCACGTCATGGGCAAGATCTTGAGCTTCTGCAAATAGTTATCCGCCGTCTCGTAGGCGTGCAGCACCAGGTAATCCTTGCCGTCAAACGTGTAGGCGCTGTTGTGGCCCAGGCCCCGCCAATCCTTGTCGCCTTTCAAGACCACCGTGCCGCCGCCCTGCGCCATGTCGCGGCCATCCTTGTCCAGATACGGCCCCGTCACGCTTTTCGAACGGCCCACGGTCAGGTGATACGTGCTTTTTTCCTTCTGGCAGCACAAGCCCCAGGAGACGAACAGGAAGTATTCATTGCCGCGCTGGAAGATGAACGGCGCCTCGATTTCCTCTGGCGCGGGCTTGAATTCGCCCGCCCGTGGCGGCAGCGGCACGCGGCGCGCCAGCGAATGCCACTCTTGCGGTTCCGCAATGGTTTTCCAGTCGGCGTTGAGTTTCACCAGTTTGATGCCGTTCCAGAACGAGCCGAAGGCCATCCACGGCGTGCCCTTGGCATCGGTGACGATGTTCGAGTCGATGGCATTCCACTCGTCGCGCTCGGGCACCGATTGCAGCAGCATGCCCTGGTCGACCCAGCGGTAATCGGGCGAGCGGGGATTCAAGGTGGTATTGACGGTCACGCCGATGCCGGACGTGTTCTTGCCGAAGCCGGACACCGAGTAGTACAGGTAATATTTGCCGTCATGGAACTGGACATCGGGCGCCCAGATATGATCGTCAAACGACGGTGCGGCCGTCTTGGCCCAGGTCGGCTGGCCCGCGAAGACGCGCCCTTCCGGCTGCCAGTCGCGCATATTCTTCGAGCTGTAGAAGGTGATGCCGGGACCCGTGCTGTACAAATAATACGTGTCGCCTTCCCTGGCCATCACGGGGTCGTGCACGCTGACCTGGGCCGCCTGGACGGGGCTGAACGCAAGCATGGCCGCCAAGGCCATCATTGTCGAAAATTGCATCGTGTTCTCCACATGGCCAGCCGGCCCGTCATGCGGGCCGGCTGGATACCTCAAAATTGGCAGGTTTATTCGACCGCCACCACCACCACCGCCTTGGCGGGCACCGACACGGTCAGCTTGCCGCCTTGCGCCTGGGCATTGAACGCCACCGGCTGCACGGCTTGCGGTTGCGCAAAGCTGTTGACGGCATCCATCTTGCCTGCGGTCAGCACGCGGCCCGTGACCTTGGCCGCCGGCTTGCCGGCCAGCGCCACGCTGACGTCGACGGCCTTGTGCGGATTCGTGTTGACCAGCGACAAGTACACCTTGCCATCCCTGGCGCGCGCGGCCGAGGCGCTCACTTCAGGAATGCTGACCTTGCCCAGGCTGTACTTGCCGTTGCCTTGAATAGCGACCGGCAGCGAAGTGGCGTCCTGGAAGGGCACATACATTTCAAACGCGTGATACGTAGGCGTGAGGAAATATTTATCCTTGTCCGTGATGATCATCGCCTGCAGCACGTTGACCATTTGCGCGATATTCGTCATGCGCACCCTGTCCGCGTGGGCATGGAAGATATTGAAGTTCAAGGCGGCCACCAGCGCGTCGCGCAGGCTGTTTTGCTGGAACAGGAAACCCGTGTTGGTGCCCGGCTCCACGTCGTACCAGGTGCCCCATTCATCGACGTACAGGCCCGTCTTTTTCGACGGGTCGTTCTTGTCGATGGCGGCGAGATTGTTCTTGATCAAGCTATCGATGCGCAGGGTACGGCTCAGGGTGGAAATCCACTCATTTTCGCCAAAGCCCGTGGCGGCGCCCTTCTTTTCCCACACACCGGTCGGCACCGTGTAGTAGTGGAAACTGATGGCATCCATCATGTTCGGCTTGATCTCGCGGCTCAGGGTGCTGGACCAGCTGGTGTCGTCGTCATTGCCGCCGCTGGCGATGAATTTCGGGCGCGCGCTTTCCGGCGTCTTCATGAAGGTGTGATAGTGCTTGTACAGGTCGGCATAGTACTGCGGGCGCATGTTGCCGCCGCAACCCCACGCTTCATTGCCGATGCCGAAATAATCGACCTTGTACGGCTGGGCGCGGCCATTCTTGCGGCGCAGTTCGGCCAGGGTCGATTTGCTGTCCGAGGTCATGTATTCGAGCCACTCGGACATTTCCTGCGGCGTGCCGGAACCGAGGTTGCCGTTGATATAGGTCTGCGCGCCCAGCAACTCGGCCAGGTCAAAGAATTCATGCGTGCCGACGGCGTTCGACTCTTCCACGCCGCCCCAGTTGGTGTTGACCTTGGTCGGGCGCTGGGCGCGCGCGCCGATGCCGTCCTTCCAGTGGTATTCATCGGCAAAACAGCCGCCCGGCCAGCGCACCAGGGGCACGTGCAACTGTTTCAGCGCGCCCAGCACGTCATTGCGCCAGCCCTTGGTGTTCGGAATGCTGGACTCCGGCCCCACCCACATGCCTTCGTAGATGCCGGTGCCCAGGTGTTCGGCGAACTGGCCGTAGATGTTCTTGTTGATCACGGAACCGGGCCTGGCCACGTCGATGGTGACATTGACGGGCGCGGCAAAGGCGCTGCCGACGGCCATGGCCAGGCTGAGGGCCACGATGCTGGTATGGATGAATTTCATGCTGTCTCCTGTTTTTTAGTGAAAAGCAAGGGCCGGGATCAACCCCGGCAAAATCTGGATGTAGCGATGCCTCTCCTGCCGCGGGGTTGGGGCGGCAGGAGCGGTGCTGCAATGGAGGTAGCGGTTTGGCCGCGGATCAGTCCGCAGCCGACAAAACGCCCAGGGCTAGGCGCAGCGTCGAAGACAGTACGCTAGTACGGCGAGACGCTGCAACAACGCCCTGGACGTTTTGTCAGACCCAGCCAGCGTCGACGATGAATTCCTGACTGGAGCACATCGCGCCATCGTCGGAGGCAAGGAACAACACCATGGCGGCGATGTCCTGCGGCATCAGTTTATTGGGCAAGCACTGGCTTTTCTTGATTTCCACTTCCGCCGCGTCGTCGACCCACAGGTCGATCTGGCGCTGCGTCATGACCCAGCCGGGCGTGACCGTGTTGACGCGGATATTGTGAGCGCCGTAATCGCGCGCCAGGCCCCGCGTGAGGCCCACGACGGCCGCCTTGGTGGTGGCGTACACAGGATAGCCGCCCGACTTCATGTGCCAGGAAATCGAGCTGACGTTAATGATGGAACCGCCGCCCTTGCGCTTCATGCCTTCGAAGACGGCCTGGCAGGTGAAGAACATGGGACGTTGATTGATCGCAATGCGCTCGTTCCAGTATTCCAGGGTGACGTCCTGCGCCTGGTGGCGCTGGTCATTGGCGGCATTGTTGACGAGGATATCGAAGTCGCCCAGCTTCTGCGCCAGTTCCGCCATGACGGCTTGCAAGGATGGAATATCCGTGATGTCGCAATAGCGGAACAGGGGCGCCGTCATGCCCGCTTCAGCCAGGCGGCGGCACAGGGCCTCGCTCGCTTCCACGGCGATGTCGACAAACGCCACCAGCGCGCCCTGGGCGGCAAACTCCGCCACCAGGGATTCGCCGATGCCGCTGCCGCCGCCCGTGATGAACACGCGCTTGCCCTGCAAGCTGCCATATTTCGCCAATTGCTTCATCTTGTCTCCGCCTGTTTATTTTTATGTACACGTGCACCACAGCGTACCGCATTCGATATGCGGCTCGCCGTGTTGTTATTCCTTGCCCAACACGCCGTCCTTGCGGCGCCAGATACTGAGCGGATTATCATCGCGCAGCGACTCCGGCAGCAAGTCCTGCGGCAGGTTCTGGTAGGACACGGGGCGCAGGAAGCGGTTGATGGCTGCCGTACCGACCGACGTGCTGCGGCCGTCCGAGGTGGCCGGGAACGGGCCGCCGTGCACCATCGCCGTCGACACTTCCACACCCGTCGGGAAACCGTTGGCCAGGATGCGGCCCACGCGGCGCTCCAGCACGGGCAGCAAACGGCGCGCGTCTTCCAGATCGCCCGCATCCATCTGCAAGGTGGCCGTCAGCTGGCCTTCCAGGCTTTCCGTGATCGCCAGCATTTGCTCCATGTCGCGGCACGCCACCAGCAGCGAGGCCGGGCCGAACACTTCGTCGCGCAGATCGTGCCTGGCCAGGAAGGCCTCGCCCGAGGTGACGAACAGGGCGGCGGCGCCCTTGCCTTCGTCGCCCGTGTTTTGCACCAGCGGCGTCACATCGGCATGCTGCGCCAGCGCGGCGACGCCCTTGGCATAGCTGCTGGCGATACCCGCCGTCAACATGGTGGCGGCCGGGGCCGGCGCCAGCGCTTCAGCGGCGGCGGCGGCAAACGCCGTAAAGTCCGGACCTTCCAGACCCAGCACGAGGCCGGGATTGGTGCAGAACTGGCCCACGCCCATCGTCAGCGACGCGGCAAAACCGTTGGCGATCGCCGCGCCACGGGCAGCCAAGGCTTGCGGCAGCACGAACACGGGGTTGATGCTGCTCATTTCCGCATACACGGGGATCGGCTGCGGACGTTCCGCCGCCACCTTCATCAGGGCGATGCCGCCCGAACGCGAACCCGTAAAGCCCACGGCCTGGATGGCCGGATGGGCGACCAGCGCCTGGCCAATGCCATTGCCCGTACCCGTCAGCAAGGCGAACACGCCTGCCGGCAGCTTGCAGATGGCAATCGCTTTCACGATCGCGCGCGCCACCAGCTCGGACGTGCCCGGATGGGCCGAATGGGCTTTCAGGACGACGGGGCAACCGGCAGCCAGGGCCGAGGCCGTATCGCCGCCGGCCACGGAGAAGGCCAGCGGGAAGTTACTGGCCGCAAACACGGCGACGGGGCCCAGGCCGATCATGCGCAAGCGCAAATCAGGACGCGGCGGCACGCGGTCGGGCAAGGCCGAATCGATGCGTGCATCGGTCCAGGAACCCTCGCGCAGCAAGCCGGCGAACAGTTTTAATTGACCGACGGTGCGGCCGCGTTCGCCTTCCAGGCGCGCGCGCGGCAAGCCGCTTTCCGTCATGGCGCGCACGATCAAATCATCGCCCAGTTCCAGGATTTGCGCGGCGATGGTGTCGAGGAAGTCGGCACGCTGCGCATCGCTGGTGGCGCGAAACGGGTCGAACGCGGCTTGCGCCAGACGGCAGGCTTCGTCGATTTGCGCTACGTCAACCATGTGGAAGGCGGGCGCGATGTGCGCGCGCGCGGCCGGGTCCCACGCTTCGAAGGAGCCGCCATTGCCCTTGACGGCGACGCCGCCGATCAATGCATCACCGGTGATATTGAAACTCATAATGTGCTCACTTTCGCAAATTCGGTTGGGAAGACGTCGAGGCGGTTGCGCAAGGCAGGGCCAAAGGCCGGCGCTTCGATTTCAAAGGTTTCGCCCGGCGCCACGCTCACGCCATCGGCAAAGCTCAGGGTGGCCGTGCCGAAGAAGTGCACGTGCACGTCGCCAGGGCGCTTGAACAGCGGATACTTGAAGTGATGGTGCTCGAGGTTGGCGATCGTGTGCGACATATTGTCTTCGCCGCTGACGAACGCTTTTTCCCAGCGCACATTGCCGGCCGTATCGAGCACGCGCGAGGTGCCGGCGATATGCGCGGGCAATTCGCCCACCAGCAGGGCCGGCCCCACGCTGCAGACGCGCAGCTTCGAGTGGGCCAGGTACAGATAGTTCTGGCGTTCCGTCACGTGGTCCGAGAATTCATTGCCGATGGCGTAGCCGACCCGGTAGGGCTGGCCGTCATCGCCGATCACGTACAGGCCGGCAATTTCAGGCTCTTCGCCGCCATCGAGGGCAAAGTCCGGCATGCGCAGGGGCTGGCCGCCAGCGCGCACGATGGAGCCGTCGCCCTTGTAGAACCACTCGGGCTGGGCGCCGGCCGTGCCGTCGGCCGGCTTGCCGCCTTCCACGCCCAGGCGGAACATTTTCATCGAGTCGCTCAGCGATTCGGCGTCGCCGCCGATCTTCTTGTGCATGGCGTCGCGCGCGCCGGCGCTGCCCAAATGGGTCAGGCCCGTGCCCGTCACGTAGCAGTGCGCCTCGTCCGCATGGTCGAGCGGCGCCAGCAGGCGGCCGCTGGCGGCCACGTCCGCATACGCATGCGTGGCGTTGCCGACGCTGGCGTTCACGAGTTCCGCCAGGTTGACCTTTTTGCGGATGGCGTCTTGCGCCAGCGCATAGGTCGTGTTGTAGCCTTCGATGACGCGGATGACGTCGTCTTGCAGCAGGCCGACGAGGCGGCCGCCGTGTTCATTCGTAAATTGCAGCAACAGCATAATGGTCTCCGCTTAATGTGAGTGGCGCGGCACGGCGGAACCGCGATTGCCGACCAGGAAGTCGAAATCGCAGCCTTCGTCGGCCTGCAACACGTGTTCGATGTACAGCTGCTGGTAGCCGCTCTTCGGTCCGGGCGCGCTGCCCAGTTCGCGCTTCGCCAGGCGCTCGGCTATTTCCGCGTCGCTGATGTCGATGTTCAGGCTGCCGGCGTGGCAGTCGAGGGCGATCATGTCGCCATCCCTGACGATGCCCAGCGGGCCGCCCGCCATGGCTTCCGGCGCCACGTGCAGCACGACGGTGCCGTAGGCGGTGCCGCTCATGCGCGCATCCGAAATGCGCACCATGTCGGTGATGCCTTGCGCCAGCAGTTTCGGCGGCAAGCCCATATTGCCCACTTCCGCCATGCCCGGATAACCTTTCGGGCCGCAATTTTTCATCACCAGCACGGAGTTCGCGTCGACGTCGAGATCCGGATCAACGATGCGCGATTTATAGTGCTCGAAATCCTCGAACACGACGGCCTTGCCCCGGTGCTGCATCAAATGCGGCGAGGCGGCCGATGGTTTCAGCACGGCGCCGCGCGGTGCCAGGTTGCCGCGCAGCACGCAGATGCCGCCATCGGCCAGCAGCGGGTTGTCCAAGGTGCGCACCACTTCGTCGTTGTAGATCGGCGCTTCGACGCAGTTGTCCCAGATCGACTTGCCGTTGACGGTCAGCGCATTCTTGTGCGGCAGCAAGTCGCCCTCGCCCAGGCGGCGTATGACGGCCGGCAAGCCGCCCGCGTAGTAAAACTCTTCCATCAGGAAACGGCCCGACGGCAGCAAGTCGACGATGGTCGGCGTGCCGCGGCCCGTCTTGGTCCAGTCTTCCAGTTCCAAAGGCACGCCGATGCGTCCGGCAATCGCCTTCAGGTGGATCACGGCATTGGTCGAGCCGCCGATGGCCGCGTTGACCTTGATGGCGTTTTCAAATGCCTCGCGCGTCAGCACTTTCGACAGGCGCAGGTCTTCGTGCACCATTTCAACGATGCGGATGCCCGACATGTGCGCCAGCACGTAGCGGCGCGAATCGACGGCTGGGATGGCCGCGTTGTGCGGCAAGGACGTGCCCAGCGCTTCGGCCATGCTGGCCATCGTCGAGGCCGTGCCCATGGTGTTGCAGGTACCGGCCGAGCGCGACATGCCCGATTCGGCCGACATGAACTGGTGCAAGGTGATCGATCCCGCCTTCATCTGCTCGTGCAGCTGCCATACGGCCGTGCCGGAACCGATGTCCTTGCCATTGAGTTTGCCGTTCAGCATGGGGCCGCCGCTGACGACGATGGTGGGAATGTCGACGCTGGCCGCGCCCATCAGCAATGCCGGTGTCGTCTTGTCGCAGCCGACCAGCAGCACGACGGCGTCCATCGGATTGCCGCGGATCGATTCTTCCACGTCCATCGAGGCCAAGTTGCGCGTCAGCATGGCTGTCGGGCGCAGATTCGATTCGCCGTTCGAGAAGACGGGGAATTCCACTGGGAAACCGCCCGCTTCCAGGATGCCGCGCTTGACGTGTTCAGCCAGCTGGCGGAAATGCGCGTTGCAGGGCGTCAGTTCGGACCAGGTATTGCAAATGCCGATGATGGGCTTGCCGTGAAATTCGTGGTCAGGTATGCCCTGGTTTTTCATCCAGCTGCGGTACATGAAGCCGTTCTTGTCCTGCGAGCCGAACCACTCGGCCGAGCGCAGGGCTACCTTCTTTTTTGTCTCAGACATGCCATTCTCCTGGTTGTGCCATGCCGGATCTAATGTCGTCGGCCCGGGCAGCGATGTTGGAATACTAAAGAATCCTGCCATGCCTTTCCAATCAATTTTTAATGCGTTCCGATATCGAAAACGATATCGGCATGCACCAATGAAAACGCCCTGCGGGCGCATGGCGGCAGGGCGTGGAAGGTTTTTGGGGTCTGCGACGATTATTCTGCGGAAAACCGATAGACCGTTTCCGTCTGATACACCTCGCCCGGGCGCAAAATGGTGTTCGGGAAATGCGCCTGGTTCGGTGAATCCGGGAAATGCTGGGTTTCCAGGCACAGCGCGCCGCGGTAAAGGATGGGGCCCTGCTTGCCGTGCTGGCTGCCGTCGAGGAAGTTACCGGAATAAAACTGGATGCCCGGCTCCTGCGTGTACACCTGCATCACCCGCCCCGATTGCGGCTCGCGCACGCTGGCGGCCAGGTTCAGCAACTGCCCCGGCTTTTGATTGAGCACAAAGTTATGGTCAAAGCCGCGGCCGATGCGCAGCTGCTCATGCGGCAAGGCGATGCTGTCGCCGATGACGGTACTCTGGCGCAAGTCGAACGGCGTGCCGGCCACGTCCGCCAGTTCCCCCGTGGGGATAGACCCCGCATCGACGGGCAGGTAGCGGTCCGCGTTAATGGACAGCGCGTGGCCGAGGATAGTGCCCTGCCCCGCCAGATTGAAATAGCTGTGGTTGGTCAAGTTGACGGGCGTGGCCTGGTCCGTGACAGCGTGGTAGCGCAGGCTCAGCGCATTGTCGTTGTCCAGTTCATAGGTCAAGGTGACGTCGAGCTTTCCCGGGTAGCCGTCTTCGCCGTCCGGGCTGCTGCGCGTGAACGTGATACCGACGGCGTCGTCCCTGGTGAACGGCGCGGCTTGCCACATGGCCTGGTGAAAGCCCTGGTTGCCGCCATGCAAGTGATTGGGCGGGTTATTCACGGCCAGCTGATATTCCTTGCCGTCGAGGCTGAAACGGCCCTCGGCGATGCGGTTGCCGTAACGGCCGATGACGGCGCCCAGGAAAGCGCTGTTGTGCAAATACGGTTCGAGGCGATCGAAACCGAGCACCACGTCGGCAAAGCGGCCGTCGCGGTCAGGCACGTGGATTTCGCTGATGATGGCGCCAAAGTCGAGCACTTTCACCTGCATGCCCTGGCGGTTCGTCAGGGTAAATACGCTCACGTGCTGGCCATCGGGCAGGATGCCGAACGGCGCTTGCGTCACTGAAACAGAATCAACTGGGGTCATGGCGTCGGGTCCGGAACGTTACAGGGTCGATGAGCGGCCAAACACGGGCATGCCCTGCGCATCCCAGCGCAGCGGTTTGACAAACGTGTGGCGGTCCGGGTTCCACAGCGGGTCGCCGACGATTTCCGTGTAGGTGCGGGCATGGTACACCAGCAATACGCCGTCGCCGTCGTCGGCCGTGGTAAAGCTGTTGTGGCCGGGGCCGTAGATGCCGTGCTCGTAGCAGGTGGCAAACACGGGATCAGGCGACTTGGTCCAGGAAAACGGGTCGAGCAAGTCGGCGGACTCGTCAGCCCACAGCAGACCCATCGCATAGTTTTCATCGGTGGCGCTGGCCGAGTAGCTGATGAAGATCTTGCCGTTGCGCTTCAGCACGGACGGTCCCTCGTTGACCCAGAAGCCACGGATTTCCCAGTCGAATTCCGGCTTGCTCAGCATGACGGGCGGGCCGGCCAGCTGCCACGGCGTGGCCATCGGTGCGATGTAGAGGTTGGAATTGCCTTCGATGGCCACATCCTTCTGCGCCCACAGGTAGTACAGCACGCCGTCGTGTTCGAACGTGGTGGCGTCCAGGCAGAAGGTGTCGATGCCCGTGTCGATCTGTCCCATGAATTCCCACTCGCCTTCCAGCGGGTTGGCGTTCGTGTTACGGATCGCATACATGCGGTGCTGGAACAGCTTATGTTTGATTTCGCGGCTCGGCGCGGCGGCAAAATACACATACCAGGCGCCCTGGTTGAAGTGCAGCTCGGGCGCCCACACCAGCTCGCTGTACGGTCCCGTGTCCGGCTTGTGCCACACGTCGACCGTTTGCGCGTCGGCCAGGCCGGCGATACTGTCGGCGCGGCGCAGTTCGATGCGGTCGTACTGGGGCACGGAAGCCGTAAAGTAATAATAGCCGTCGCTGTGGCGGTAGATATGCGGGTCGGCGCGCTGTTCGATCAGCGGTTTCAAGATGTCTGCCATGTTGCTTGCTCCATTCAATTATTCTTACGCGGAGACAAAACCGCGCTTGTGCATTTCCGACTTCACGCCGCTGTAGTACGTATCGCTGATGCGGTACTTGAACATCAGCAAGCCCATCAACAGGTGGAAGAAGCCGGGGATGATCGACAGCATCAGGGCGATGCCGTTCAGGGCGAATTGCGTTTGCTCATGGTTGGGCTGGTAGTCGAAATACGCGAGCAGCACGCCCACCAGGCCGCCCGCCACCGCCATGCCCGCCTTCTGGCAGACGGAAATGCCGCCAAAGGCGAAGCCGGAGACGCGCTTGCCCGTCTTGACTTGACCGTAATCGATGGTTTCCGCGATGGCCGACCAGAACACGGGCGCATGCAAATCCACGACAAAGGAGAGCAGGAAATACAGGGCGAAGGCCAGCACGGTGTCGCTAGGTTTCACAAAGAAATAGATCGCCAGGCTGATCAGCGCGACGCCGATCTGCGTGTAGCGGAACAGTTTTACCTTGCAATAAAACTTGGTGATCCACGTCGAGGCGATCATGGCCAGGATGGCGGCCACCACGCCGGTCGTGAGGAAGGCGGCCACCGTTTCCGTCCCGCCACCCAGATAGTATTTCGCGTAATAAATGGCGACGGAACCGCGCACCACGTAGCCGATGGTGCCCGTGACGCACACGCCGCACAGCACCAGCCACTGGTCGTTCTGCAGCAGCACTTTCAATTGGTCGAGCAGCGATTGCTTTTCCACCACGTGCACGACGCGCTCGGTGGTGGAGAAATAGCAGAACAGGAACAGGGCCACGCCCATGACGGCCATCACGGCCATGGCCGCCTGATAGCCGACGGCCGGATTGCCGCCGCCCCAGCGCTGCGACAGGATAGGCACGACGATGGTCACCATGAAGGCGCCGATCTTGGCGAAGAACAGGCGGTAGCCGTTGGCCGACAGGCGGTCCTGGGGGTCGCTGGTCAGGCCGCTGATCAGGGAAATATACGGGATGCCCACGCCGGCCGTCATGATGGTCATCAGGATATACGTCGAGTATGCCCAGATCAGCTTGGCGTCATACTGCCACTCGGGCGTGCTGAAGACGAAGAAGACGCTGACGCCGTACGGCACGGCCAGCCACAGCAGATACGGGCGGTAACGGCCCGAGGCAAAGCTGTAGCGGTCGGTGATCTGGCCCATGACCAGGTCGGCGATGGCGCCGATGACTTTCACGGCCACGAACAGCAGGGCAAGATCCGTGGTTTTCAAGCCATAGATATCGGTATAGAAAAAGGTGATGATCAGCATCATCGACGAGATGACGACATTGAGCGCCATGTCGCCGGCGCCGAAGCCGACCTTTTCAACGGTGGATAATTTTTGCGTCTCCATGCTTTCCGTCCATTCTTTTGATGATGAATCGTGCGTGACTGCCCAACTGACAGGGGCGTTGCCGGCCGAAACCATGGCAACGCCCTTGATTTTTTACGATGTGATCAACTTACATTTTCCAGCGCAGTGATACGCCAACGGTCCGGTCATAGCGCCGCGTATCGCGCGCATACACGCCCGGCTCGTTCCAGTAATCCTTGAACTTGGTGTCGAGCAAGTTATTCCCATCGAGGGTCACGGTGAACTGCTCGTTGATCTTGTATGACAGCGAACCGTCGAGCTGGGCCGTGGCCGCCACTTTCAAGTCCAGGCCGGGGCCGCCCTGGTTGTAGCTGTCGATGAATTTCGAGCGCCAGTTGTAGGCCAGGCGGCCCGACCAGGCATCCTTTTCGTACAGCAGCACCAGGTTGTAGGCATAGCGCGAGACGCCCGTGATGGCATGGCTGCCCGTCTCGTCGTCGGTGGTGCCGCTCATGTAGGTGCCGTTCGCCTGCAGGCCCAGGCCGCTCAGGATACCGGGCAAGCCGTCATAAAACTGCTGGTAGCCGATTTCCAGGCCCTGCAGCTTGCCGGCGGCCGTGTTGTACGGGCGATCCACGTCGTAGGCCTTGCCGCCGATGGTTTCGCTGGCAATGCGTTGCTGGATATAGCCGTCGAACTTGTGGTGGAACACGGTGGCCGTGACGGAACCGGCTGGCGCGAAATACCATTCCAGCGCGGCATCGACATTGTCGCCCGTCACCGGTTTCAAATTCGGATTACCGCCCGCGCCCGTCGCCTTCACCGTTTCCGTCGAGTTGACAAGGGCCACGCCCGGGTTCAACTGTGCAAAGCCGGGGCGGCTGATGATGCGGCCCGCAGCGAAGCGGCCGACCAGGTCGGAGCGCAGCTTGATTTTCAGGGCCACGCTCGGCAGCACGTCGGTGCTGGCCGTGTCGCTGATGACGGGCGTGTAGACGCCATCCTGCGAACTGTTGCCTTGCAGGCTTTGCTCCGTGCGCACGACGCGCACGCCCACGGTGCCATCGACGGGGTAGGCACCCAGCTTGAAGGCGACCTTCGCCTTGGTATAGATCGAATACGTCTTTTCCGTATCCTTGAAGAATGAGCCCGGGTCCATGGCGCGCGCCGCGCTGCTGCCCGTGACGGCCTGGCGGATCGTACCCGTGTTATTGAGCAGGAAGCTGGCGCACGGCGTGTACCATTGCTTCAAGCCATAATCGGGGCCGCCGCCGGACATCGGTTCCGACAGGCAATTGAGGCCCGGAATCGAGGTCACGCTCTGGCGGCTGAACGGAAACGCGGCACCGGACACGTCCGGTGCTTCCGCATTGCCCTCGAAACTCTTGATCGATTCGGCTTCGCGCTTGACGCCGCGCACGCCGACGCTGATTTCCTTGAAGATGCCGCCGGCGCTCGGCGTGTACGCCAGGTCGGCGCGCACATCGTTCGAGCTGCCCTGGTCCTTGCCGTAACGGTCGAAAAAGCCCTTCAGATAGTAGTTCGACGGGTCTTGCAGATCGATGCCCGTGTAGTCGACGTGCAGGGTGCCGTTCTGGTTGGTATTGATGGTGGCGTTCGGCACGACGGTGATGGCGTCGAGAATCGGATTGCGCCAGGCATAAGTGCTTTTGGTGCTGGCCACTTCCGACGTGAAACGCCATTCCGGGTTGATATCCCACAAGCCGCCCACGGCAAACTGCTGCGTCTTCGTCTGGTTCTTGTTCGCCTGCGTCGACATGATGGTGTTGACGTTGGTCGACGTCAGGGTTTGCAGCTGGTTGGTGCCAGGAATCTTGGTCGCCGACACGGGCGTGCCCCACCACGGCAAGCCGACAAAGTAATCGGACTCGGCGTCGAGCAGGAAGCGCGTGGCCATGCCTTCGGCATACAGTTCGACGTCGGCGTTCGGACGCCATTGCAGCACGGCATTGGCGGTCGTGCGGCGGCGGTCGCCCTTGATCGGCAACAAGCCCACCTGGTCCGGCCCCGTCAAGCCCGGCGACAGGAAACTTTTATCCACGGGCGCGGTACTGAACGCGCGTTCCTCATGGTAACGATGCTGCTGCTGCGACAGACCCAGCAGCGCACCCACTTCGCCGATGCCCGTCTTCCAGCGGTTCGCCACCATGCCGCTGATGTTCGGGTCCGTGGCTTTCGATTTGTCGCTGTAGACGGCGCGCGTGTTGACGCTGGCCGTGAAATCCTTGAAGTCGAACGGGCGATTCGTACGCACGTCGATGATGCCGGCCACGCCGCCCTCGACCTGGTCGGCGCCTTGCGACTTGTACACGTCGACGCGCTGCAGCATGGTGGCAGGAATGTCGGCCAGGTTGACGTAGCGGCCCGTGGTGGTGAACAGTTCGCGGCCGTTGAGCAGGGTCGTGACATCGCGCAAGCCACGGATCATGACGGCGCTCGCCTCGCCCGAATCGCGGCGGATCTGGATGCCGGAAATGCGCGCCAGGGTCTCGGCCACGTTGTTGTCAGGGAATTTGCCGATGTCGTCGGCGACGATGGAATCGATGACCTGGTCCGAGCGCATCTTGATCTGCTGCGAGTTCTGCGCCGAGCGGCGCACGCCGCTGACGGTCACGACAGCCACTTCCGCGGCAGGCTCGGCACTGGCATCGGCCGCCACCGCCTCCTGCGCCCAGACCGAAGCCGTGCTCAGCAAGCCGATACCGGCCAATGCCGCAACGGCTGCCTTCAACATGAATGGACGAGGGAAAGTGGCCGCGAGCGGGCCGGTGGCGTTGCGCATCATGAATCTCCAGATATTGTATTGATATTTTTTATGCTGCTTGCATGTCGTGCGCATGCTCGGCGTTTATCTTAGGGGCTGGGCGATAATCTCTCCAATCAATTTTTCCACTGTTTTGATATCAATTTCGATATCGGCGGTGGAGGGGCTTTGGAGGGTGTGAAGCGACAACGGCAGGGGCGTCAGGGACATTTCAGGCGTGATCATGCCTAAAAAAACGGCAGTACACGCTCTAGGACGCGGAGGCATGTATTTAAAGGGGAGGTGGAGCGGTGGAGCGGCTATTGCCGGGTTGCTGAAGCAGACGCTAAAGCAAGGCGACCGCGGAACGCAGCAACGTGCCCAGCTGCGGCAAACCTTGCGCTTCGTAAGTGGCAATCAATTCGGTAGCGGATATGAGGGATTCAATAGATCGCGCAAGGGGGCCGGATACAACACACAGGCATCGAGGACGGCAGTGTAACGGTAGTATCCAGCCATCAGTACCCCAGTTCAAGCTCCTGCGCCTGATCTGCCAAGGCCTGCAAGGCCTGTTGCGAACGCCGTTTGCGCTCATCCTTGTACTGCACCACATCCTCAAAGCGCAGCCGCCTGTGCGTACCCACCTTATGATGGGGAATCTTCCCTGCCTCAAGCAGGCGCACCAGGTAGGGACGTGACATATTCAGGTACATGGCCGCTTCCTGTGTCGTCACGTCATGCTCCTTCGGCATGACCGTCACGGCTTTACCTTGGGCCAAGGTACCTAAGACGTCGGCAAACAGGCGCAACACATTCGGCGGCAAACGCAGCAAGGGAACATCACCCAAGTCCTGCGCGCCCTCTTCCAGAACCGCAATCTGCACGGCACGAGAATAATCAAGCGCACTCACCAGGCAGCGCTGCGCCGCCTTCGCCAGTTCCAGGTCTTCTTTATTGTCCAGACGATCAAGCACATTCGACATGGCATCCTCCCTACTTTCCATTGAAGCTTACGAAGCAAACGCAATAAACGCAACCAAATTAGTATAACAATTTGTGCAAGGACAAGTACGACACGTCGTTTTAACGGCAAGGCGAACAGATACAGGCCGACAGAAAGCCAGTGCCATCAACCGCGACATGGTGGAGAAATGATCTGGAAACGATGAGGAAAATCTTGGTGCGGCTGGCGGGGATCGAACCCACGACCCTTGGCTTCGGAGGCCAATACTCTATCCACTGAGCTACAGCCGCGTAGGGGGAATTTCTGAAGTGATGCGAAGGATACCGTTTTTCTTTACCTACGTCTACGGAAACTGTCGTATCGCTGGCAATTGCATGTCACTGCTCAATTTTTGTGCCTATAATTGTGGGTTTCATAAAGGTTTACATACAAGCATGTAAAAATGCTACCTTACACGGCCATCAGTTTCAAATCTGGACTAAGGACATCATGAGCGACGCACATAACGAACAACAATCAGCGATCAAAACGCCTAAACAATTGCTTGCCGCCGTAGCGGGCTTCTTCCTCGTCACCGTCATCGGCATCATCCTGCTGGTGCAGTTCGTCACGGCGCAAAAACTGACGGGCGCCGGCACGGACAGCCAGTCGCCGGAAGCCATCGATGCCCGCTTGAGCCCGGTGGCCAATGAAGGCTTTACCTTCAAGGATGCCAGCGGCCCGAAAGTGCTGCAAAGCGGTGAAGCCGTCTACACGGCCACCTGCGTGGCTTGCCATGGCGCCGGCGTGGCCGGTGCACCGAAATTTGGCGATGCGGGCAGCTGGTCGGCCCGCCTGGCCCAGGGCTACGATACGGTCCTGAAACACGCGATCGAAGGCTTGCGCGCGATGCCGGCCAAGGGCGGCAATCCCGACCTCGACGATGTGGAAGTGGCGCGCGCCGTGGTCTATATCGCCAACGCGTCGGGCGGCAAGTTCAAGGAACCGGAAGTGCCGGCACCGGCCGCAGCCGCTGACGGCGCCAGTGCACCAGCCGCCGAGCCTGCCAAGTAAGCAGCGCAGCACCCGTATCGAGGAACCGCCCGCAGGGGCGGTTTTTTTTCGCCCGGCGTTTGCGTTACATCCGGCCGTAAAAAAGCCGCCCGGCTTGCGCGGGGCGGCTGGCAACTTATGCCTTGAACTAAGTAACCCCCCAATAAATTATTGTGATTTCTGACTTCTATAACCGGCGCTCTGCAAGGTGGCCGACGAGGCTTGCTCGCCGCTAGCAGTGCTCGCACTGCGTCGCAGTGAGCGCCTTGCATAGCATCCGGTTCTATTCGTCATAAATTCACACTAATTTCCCGAGGATTACTTAGCGTCTTACCACATGATGACGCGGTCTTTCGGCGGCAGATACATCTTGTCGCCCGGTTTCACGTCGAAGGCTTGATAGAAACCTGGCTGGTTGCGCATGGTGCCGTTGGCGCGGAACTGGCCTGGCGAGTGCGGGTCCGTTTTCAACAAGACCAGTTGCTGCGCTTCACGCATCTTCATGCGCCATACCTGGGCAAAGCCCGCGTAGAAGCGCTGTTCGCCCGTGAAACCGTCGATGACGGGGGCTTGCTTGCCGTTCAGCGACAATTTGTACGCTTTGTAGGCAATTGCCACGCCGGAATTGTCGGCGATGTTCTCGCCCAGGGTCAGCTCGCCGTTGACGAAGTGGCCTTTGACGGGGCTGAAGCCGTTGTACTGCGCCACCAGCTGCTTGGTTTTCTTGGCGAAGTTTTTATGGTCGGCCTTGGTCCACCAGTCGCGCAGATTGCCGTCGCCGTCGTACTGAGCGCCCTGGTCGTCGAAGCCGTGGCTGATTTCATGGCCGATCACGCCGCCGATGGCGCCGTAGTTGACGGCGTCGTCCGCCTTGGCGTCGAAGAACGGCGCTTGCAGGATGGCGGCCGGGAAGACGATCTCGTTCAGTTCCGGATTGTAATAGGCGTTCACGGTCTGCGGCGTCATGCCCCACTCGTCGCGGTCGATGGGCTGGCCCAGCTTGTTCAATTCGCGGTTGTAATTGAGCAGGTGCGAACGCTGGATGTTGCCGATCAAATCATCGGGCGCCACCGTCAGGCCCGAGTAATCGCGCCATTTGTTCGGGTAGCCGATCTTGGTGGTGAACTTGGCCAGCTTGATTTGCGCCTGTTTCTTGGTGACAGGGCTCATCCAGTCGAGCTTGTCGATGCTTTGCTTGTAGGCCGTCATCAGGTTTTTCACCAGCGCTTCCATGCGCACCTTGCGCTCGGCCGGGAAATATTGCTCGACGTACAGCTGGCCCACGGCTTCGCCCAGCGCGCCTTCGACGGCGCCCACGCCGCGTTTCCAGCGCGGACGCATTTCCGTCACGCCCGTCAGGGTGGTGCCATAGAACGCGAAGTTTTCGTCGACGTACGCTTTCGGCAAGTAACCGGCGTTAGCATGCAACAAGTGCCACTGGAAATAGGCTTTCCACGTTTCCAGCGGCGTCTTGTTGGCGATCTCGGCAAAACCCTTCAGGTAGCTGGGCTGGCTGACGATCACATAATTGACCTTGCCGGCGATGCCCGTGTCCTTCAGGTAGCGGGCCCAGTCATAGCCTGGCGCCACGCTGGCCAGTTTCGCCAGTTCCACCTTGTTGTAGGTCTTGACGGGGTCGCGGTTCTGCACATTGCTCCATTGGGCCTTGGCCAGCTCCGTTTCCAGCGCGAGGATGGCTTTCGCGTTCGCGGCCGCGTTCGCATCGCCGGCCAAGCTCAGCATTTTTTCCACATGGGCCAGGTATTTGGCGCGCGTGTCGGCCTTGCCCTCTTCCAGATAGTAATCGCGGTCAGGCAAGCCCAGGCCGCTTTGCACGATGTCGGCCACGTATTTGGTGGAATCCTTGGCGTCCTGGTGGATGCCGAAGTCGTACGGCGAGGTCACACCCAGCTTGCTGAAGTGGGCGATCACGGCAGGCAACTCCGCCTTGTCCTGCAGCGCGGCGATCTTCGCCAGTTCCGCGTTCAAGGGCGTCAGGCCCAGGCTTTCCAGCTTGGCTTCGTCCATGAAGCTGTTATAGAAATCGCCGATTTTCTGGGCATTCGAACCGGCCGCGCGGGCCTTGTCAGCGGCAGCGCCTTCGACGATGCCGCGCAGCTGCGTTTGCGTATCGTCGGCCAGCTTGGCAAAGCTGCCCCAGCTCGACTTGTCAGCAGGAATCACGGTTTCCGCCAGCCATTTGCCGTTCAGGTGCTGGAACAAATCGTCCTGCGCGCGCACGGCAGGGTCGACGTATTCGATGGCGATGCCGGACGTCAGCGCGGCCGATGCGGCGGCCGTGGCGGGCGCGGCGGCGGCTTTCTTGGCAGAATCAGCGGCGCCAGCCATGCCGGACACGCCAGCCAGCAAACTCAGGGTCAATGCACTTAACAAATAACGATTCACGGTTGTCCTCTATATTGTATTGTGTGAAATATAAGGGTCAGAAGGCCCTAGGCTTCTGGCCCGGTTTTTGACTGTAGCATACCGGCCGAAATGACAGAAAGAACTTTGACAGAAATACAAAAGAGACCACGCGCGGTGGTCTCTTTTGTTGTGACAAGATAACGTTTACATGACGTAGGTCGGCTTAGCCCGGAGGGCGTAAGCCGACAACATGATGAGCGCCATCGGTGTGTCGGATGACGGTTACCAGATGATCACGCGGTTTTCCGGCGCGACATACATCTTGTCGCCCGGTTTCACGCCAAACGCTTCATAGAAGCCAGGCTGGTTGACCATGGTGCCGTTCGCGCGGTACTGGCCCGGCGAATGGGGGTCGGTCTTGATCTGCACGATCTGCTGCGCTTCGCGCATCTTGCTGCGCCACACCTGGCCAAAGCCCATGTAGAAGCGCTGGTCGCCCGTCAGGCCGTCCAGCACAGGCGCCGGCTTGCCGCCCAGCGAAATCTTGTACGCTTTATAGGCGATCGCCACGCCCGAGTTGTCGGCGATGTTTTCGCCCAGGGTCAGCGCGCCGTTGACGTGATAGCCCGGCAACGGGCTGTAGCCATCGTACTGCTTGGTCAGCGCATCGGCCTTGGCGGCGAAGTTCTTGCGGTCGGCCGGGGTCCACCAGTCGCGCAGGTTGCCGTCGCCATCGGACTGGCTGCCCTTGTCGTCGAAGCCGTGGCTGATTTCATGGCCGATGACGGCGCCGATGGCGCCATAGTTGACGGCATCGTCCGCGTTGGCGTCAAAAAACGGCGGCTGCAGGATGGAGGCCGGGAAGACGATTTCATTCATCGTCGAGCTGTAATAGGCGTTCACCGTTTGCGGCGTCATGCCCCACTCTTCGCGGTCGATCGGTTTGCCGAGCTTGGCCACCTGGCGCGCGGAACCGAAGTTGGCGGCGCGCATCATGTTGCCCACCAGGTCGCCCTGGACGATTTGCAGCTTCGTGTAATCGCGCCATTTGTTCGGATACGCGATCTTCGGCGTGAACTTGGCCAGCTTGGCTTGCGCTTCCTTCTTGGTCTCCGGGCTCATCCAGTCCAGGGTGTCGATGCTGTCCTTGTAGGCGGCCAGCACGTTTTTCACCAGTTCCTGCATGTGCGCCTTGCGCTCGGCCGGGAAATATTGCGCCACATACAGCTTACCGACGGCTTCACCCAGCACGCCTTCGACGGCGCCCACGCCACGCTTCCAGCGCGGCTGGTTTTCCGTCACGCCGCTCAGTACCGTGCCGTAGAAGGCAAAGCTCTCGTCGACGAAGTTTTTCGACAGGTAGCTGGCATAGCTGCGCAGCAACTGCCATTCGAAATACGCTTTCAGGGTGTCCAGGTCGGTGGCGGCCAGCACCTTGTCGTAGCCGGCCAGGTAGCTCGGCTGGTTGACGATGACGTAATCGACCTTGTTGGCGATGCCCAGGGCGGCCAGGCCCGACTTCAGGTCGTAGCCAGGGGTCAGGTCGTTCAGTTTATTGATGTCGGTCTTGTTGTAGCGTTTCACAGGGTCGCGGTTCTCGACCTTGGTCCATTGCACTTCGGCCAAAGCCGTTTCCAGGGCAACGACGGCCTTGGCACGGGCGGCGGCGTTCTTGTCGCCCGCCATGGCCAGCATTTTTTCCACGTGCGCCTGGTATTTTTCCTTCACGCCCGCCTGCTTGGCTTCCAGGTAGTAGTCGCGGTCGGGCATGCCCAGGCCGCTCTGGCTCACGTAAGCCGCATATTTCGTCGAGGCGCGCGCATCCTGGCCCACGTAGACGGCGTATGGCGTCGACACGCCCGTCTGGCTCAGGTGGGCGATCAGGGCGGGCACGCCCTTCTTGTCGCGCAGCGAGCGGATGCGGTTCAGTTCGCCGGCCAGCGGCTTCGTGCCCAACGCTTCGAGCTTGGCTTCATCCATGTAGCTGGCGTACAGGTCGGCAATCTTCTGCGCTTCGGAACCGGCCTTCTTGTTCTTGTCCTGTTGCGTGGACTCGATGATGCCGCGCAACTGCGGCGTCGTGTCGTCGCGCAGCTTGGCGAACGAACCCCAGCTCGATTTGTCGGCAGGAATCTCGGTCGTGGCCAGCCACTTGCCGTTCAAATGGGTGAAGAAGTCATCCTGCACGCGCACGGCGGGGTCGATGTACTGCACATCGATGCCGGAAACGACGCCGGCCGCGGCAGGCGCGGCGCTCGGGGCTACGGTCGGCGCGGCCACGGCGGATACGGGTTCGGCGGCATGGGCAAACGCAGCCAACAGGGTCAGGGTCAGACTGCTTAAGAGATAGCGATTCACGAATTGTCCTTATGGGGCATGTCAAAAAGACCGGGCAGATAGCTGCGGGCGGATAGCCTGCCGCGCCAGGCGCTGCAGGAATGTAGCACGCGGCCATGCCCTTTGGCCAATATTGCCCCCTGACTACCCTGAGAATCGCCGCTCAGTTCGGCCAGGCTCAAGGTATATTCACACGTTTATCCATACAGATACAGCAAGTCGTCGATCAGCGCCAGCTCCTGTTGCGTGAACTGCGTGTCGTTGAACTGTCCGATATCTTCGAGCACACCCCGAATCGGCACTTGCCGTGACGGATCCTGAACGATGTCGATCAGCAGGCCGGCATCGGGATACCGCCCCCGCAGATACTTTTCAATCAGCGCTGTGAGCGCGGCACGTGCCTGCAAATCAGTTAACATTTTTTATCCGCTGCCAAGGAAGAAGCGCCAGTCTAAATGAGCTTGAACCCGCCGACAAAAAAAAGCCTGCGTCCGCGGACGCAGGCAAAACCACTTCGGGTCGAGAATGCGAGTCCACTATAGGGCCGCCGCACACGCTTTTTTTCGACTATTACAAATGCTTACTCCCCTCAAGACCCCCTATACATCGCATACAAAACCGCAACATATGGCAAGCTGACAGCCCCGTTTTCGCGCGTAGACTGGGCCAAGGCATGCTTTTTCCGCGGCCGGCCCACGCCGGCAGAGATTCAGGTCTATACTTTCAACAAAGCGCCGCTCCACGGGGACTGGCGCTTGTGCAAGACACGCTAGCTGCAAAGGTGCAATGATGGGCAAACTCAAAAATACCGGCTTGATCGGCCTGGGCGTGGTGGCCGGCGTCGCCGTGTCGCTGCAATTTTCCGCCATGGCGCAAAAAACCGTCGAGCCGCCCCTGCCGCTGGAAGAGCTGCGCCAGCTGGCCGACGTGTTTGGCCTGATCAAGTCCGATTACGTCGAGCCGGTGGAAGACAAGAAACTGCTGGAAGACGCCATTGCCGGCATGGTCGCCTCGCTCGACCCCCATTCCGCCTACCTGGACAAGAAAGCCTACGCCGAGCTGCGCGAAGGCTCCGAAGGCAAGTTCGTCGGCCTGGGCATCGAAATCGGCCTGAGCGAAGACGGCTACATCAGGATCGTCTCGCCCATCGAGGATTCGCCCGCCTACCGCGCCGGCATCAAGGCCGGCGATTTGATCACCCGCCTCGATGGCCAGCCCGTGAAAGGCGTCAGCCTGGACGACAACGTCAAGCGCATGCGCGGCGAACCGGGCACCAAGGTGTCGCTGACCATTGCTCGCAAGGATGAACCGCAGCCGCTGGCGTTCACCATCACGCGCGAGGAAATCCATCAAAAGAGCGTGAAGGCGAAGATGGTCGAACCCGGCTACGCCTGGCTGCGCGTATCGCAATTCCAGGAACCGACCGTCGACGACATGGCCGCGCAGATCACAGCGCTATACCAGCAAGACCCGAACATCAAGGGCATGGTGCTGGACCTGCGCAACGATCCGGGCGGCGTGCTGCAGGGCGCCATCGGCGTCTCGGCCGCCTTCCTGCCGAAGGACGCGGCCATCGTCTCGACCAACGGCCAGTTGCCGGACTCGAAACAGGTGTTCTACGGCCGCGCCGAATACTATACCTTCCGCTCGGAAGGCGACGCGCTGGCGAAATTGCCGGCCGCCATCAAGAAAGTACCGCTGGTGGTGCTCGTCAACACGGGGTCGGCCTCAGCCTCGGAAATCGTCGCCGGCGCCCTGCAGGATTACAAGCGCGCCACCATCATCGGCACGCAAACCTTCGGCAAGGGTTCCGTGCAAACCATCCGCCAGCTGACGGCCGACACGGCCGTCAAGCTGACGACGGCCCGCTACTACACGCCGAACGGCCGCTCGATCCAGGCCAAGGGCATCGTGCCCGACCTGCTGGTCGACGAGAATGCGGACGGCGACGGCTTGAACGGCTTGCGCATCCGCGAAGCGGACCTGACCAAGCACCTGAGCAACGACCGCGACCAAGAAAGTGCCAAGGCGGCGCCCGTCAACGACGAGATGGAAGAGCAATTGCGCATCATCGCCCTGGAAAAGACCCGCAAGCCGCTGGAATTTGGCAGCCAGGACGATTTTCAATTGCACCAGGCGCTGAACCACCTGAAGGGCTTGCCCGTGCAGCTGGCCAAGGCCGAACCGGTGGTGGTGCAGGCCGACGTCAAGAAAGAACAGAAAAAGTAGGCAGTTTGGGGTCAGACCCGCCGGGTCTGACCCCATCACACGCAATACCCCCAGCACCCGTCCACGCGACAAAAATCAATCTTCCGCCACCCATCCCCCTGCCTCGCAACACGAAACTCTCTACAGTCGAGCCCGTTTGTGTAAAATTTGCTTCACTTATCGGCGCCACGCCGATTGCCAAATTTGAAAGTTTAACCATGAAACAAGTCGTCATCAGCGGTACCGGACTGTATACGCCGCCCTTTTCGATCTCCAACGAAGAGCTGGTCACCTGCTTCAATGCCTACGCGGAAAAGTTCAATGCCGACAACGCCGGCGCGATCGCCGCGGGCGAGGTGACGGCGCTGGAACTGTCGAGCGTGGCCTTCATCGAAAAGGCGTCCGGCATCAAGTCGCGCTTCGTGATGGAAAAGGAAGGCATCCTCGACCCGGCCCGCATGGTCTCGCGCATTGCGGAACGGGGCGATGACGAACTGTCCTTGCAGGCGGAAATGGCCGTCGCCGCCGCCAAAGACGCCCTGGCGCGCGCCGGCCGCACGCCGGCCGACATCGACATGGTGCTGGTGGCCTGCAGCAACATGCAGCGCGCCTACCCGGCCATGGCCGTGGAAGTACAGGATGCGCTCGGCATCGACGGCTATGGTTTTGATATGAACGTGGCGTGCTCGTCCGCCACCTTCGGCATCCAGCAAGCCGTGGCCGCCGTGCAAAGCGGCCAGGCGCGCGCCGTGCTGGTGTTGAATCCGGAAATCACCAGCGGCCACCTGAACTGGCGCGACCGCGACAGCCATTTCATTTTCGGCGACGCCTGCACCGCAATCATCGTCGAAGCGAAGGACACGGCCGTCTCGCAGCACCAGTTCGAGATCATCGGCACGGAACTGAAAACGCGCTTCTCTAACGCCATCCGCAACAATTTCGGCTTCCTCAACCGTTTTGACGAGTCCGGCGTGGGCAAGGCCGACAAATTGTTCCGCCAGCAAGGGCGCAAGGTCTTCAAGGAAGTGTGCCCGATGGCCGCCGAGATGATCAAGGCGACCCTGGCCAAGGCCGGCGTGGAAGTGGCGCAAGTCTCCCGCTACTGGCTGCACCAGGCCAACCTGAACATGAACCTGCTGATCGCCCGCCTGATCCTGGGCCGCGACGCGCAAGGCAACGAAGCGCCCGTGATCCTCGACACCTACGCCAACACCTCGTCGGCCGGTTCCATCATCGCCTTCCATAAATATCAGGATGACATGGCGGCAGGCAGCACCGGCGTCATCTGCTCGTTCGGCGCCGGCTATTCCATCGGCTGCGTGGTCGTGCGCAAGCTCTGAGCGCATGGGTGTAACATCGCCTGACTGCTGAATTAGGCGATGTTCGAGGTGGATAGGCATGCGTTCGTGGCCACCTGGACGAAGATATAGCACAGGTTTTTTGCGATAAAGCCGCAGGAACATTCCGGCAAGGGCTTTGATGCGTTTATACTTGGTCGCTGAGCAACATCTTTTTCTACCAGCACGTCCCCATAAGGAACCCCACACGCATGCCCCATGACATCAGCCTGATCACCACCATCGCCGCCGCCCTCGGGTTCGGCCTCATCTTCGGCTTCATCGCCGCGCGCCTGAAACTGCCGGCACTGGTCGGCTATCTGGCCGCCGGCATCATCATCGGACCGGCCACGCCCGGTTTTGTGGCGGATGCGGAAATAGCGGGACAATTGGCGGAAATCGGGGTGATGCTGATGATGTTCGGTGTCGGCCTGCACTTTTCCATCGAAGATTTGTGGGACGTGCGCAAGATCGCGCTGCCTGGCGCCATCCTGCAGATCGGCGTCGCCACGGCGATGGGCATGGGCCTGGCCCACTGGTGGGGCTGGACCCTCGGTGGCGGCCTGATCTTTGGCCTGGCCCTGTCCGTGGCCAGTACCGTGGTGCTGCTGCGCGCGCTGGAAGAACGGGGCATCCTCGACTCGCTCAATGGCCGCATCGCCGTCGGCTGGCTGGTGGTGGAAGATCTGGTCACCGTCTTGGTCCTCGTGCTGCTGCCGGCGTTCGCCAGTGTGCTCGGCGGCAAGGTCGCGCCCGATGCCGAAGCCGTCAGCCTGTGGCAAACCCTGGCCGTGACCCTGGGTCAAGTGGCCGGCTTCATCATCTTCATGCTGGTCGTCGGCCGCAAGCTGTTCCCGTGGATACTGTGGCAAGTGGCGCGCACCGGTTCGCGCGAACTGTTCACCCTGTGCGTGATCGCCGCCGCCGTCGGCATCGCCTACGCCTCGACCAAGCTGTTCGGCGTGTCGTTCGCGCTGGGCGCCTTCTTCGCCGGCATGGTGCTGCGCGAATCGGAACTCAGTCACCGCGCCGCAGAAGAGTCCCTGCCCTTGCGCGACGCGTTCGCCGTGCTGTTCTTCGTGTCCGTCGGCATGCTGTTCGAGCCGACCATCCTCATCGACAAGCCCCTGCAAGTGCTGGCCGTGTGCGCCATCATTATCTTCGGCAAGTCGATCGCCGCCTTCTTGCTCGTGATGGCGCTGCGCTATCCGCCGAAAACGGCCATCATCGTTTCGGCCAGCCTGGCGCAGATCGGCGAATTCTCGTTCATCCTGGCCGCCCTGGGCCTGTCCCTGGGCCTGATGCCGCAGGAAGGGCAAAGCCTGATCCTGGCCGGCGCCATCCTGTCGATCGCCCTTAACCCGCTCGTCTTCAGCATGGCCAAGCCGCTGCTGCGCGTGATCGGCAACAGCGATTTCGCCCGCAAGTTCGAACGCACCACGGACCCGCTGGCCGAGCTGCCGATGACGGTGCCGCAGGAAAAACTGTCGGGCCAGATCGTGCTGGTCGGCTATGGCCGCGTGGGCCGGCGCATCGCCGCCGCCCTGATGGAGCGGGGCATCCACTTTGTCGTGGCAGAGGAAAACCGCGAAATCGTCGACCAGCTGCGCAAGCAGGGCATCCCGGCCGTGGCCGGCAATGCGGGCGAACCGGCCGTGCTGATCCAGGCGCACATCACGCACGCCACCATGCTCGTCATCGCCACGCCGGACACCTTCCACGTGCGCGCCATGATCGAGACGGCGCGCGCGCTGAACCCGCACATCCTGACGGTGGTGCGCACGCACAGCGAGGAAGAGGCGGAATTGCTGCGCGCGGAAAACGCGGGCAAGGTATTCATCGGCGAGCACGAACTGGCCAATGGCATGGCCGAGCACGTGCTGCAGAGTTTTGAGACGGCCAGCAAGGGGCATGGCCATTAAGGCTCTTTGATGCCGAATCTGTGACCCATGCAAATGCCGGGGTCGGACCCTGAGGGTCCGACCCCAGTTTTTTTTTCAGAGTTACAAACGCGCCGCCAGCTCCGCCCCTTCCCGTATCGCCCGCTTGGCGTCGAGTTCCGCCGCCAGCGCGGCGCCGCCGATCTTGTGGAAACGGGGACCGCCCGCGAGCAGCGGCTTGCCATCCTTGTCCGTTTCCGGCATGAGTTCCGTCAAACTGTCCTGGCCCGCGCAGATGATGACGTTGTCCACCGCCAGCAGGCGCTGTTCACCGCCCACGGTGATGTGCAAGCCTTGCCCGTCGATCTTGTCGTAGGTGACGCCGGCCAGCATGGCCACGCCGTTGCGCGCCAGCGCCGCGCGGTGCACCCAGCCCGAGGTCTTGCCCAGCCCCGCGCCCACTTTCGACGTCTTGCGCTGCAACAGAAAGATTTGCCGCACGGGATGGGGCGCCACGGACGGCACCAGGCCGCCGCCCGTCGCCGCATTCAAGTCCACGCCCCACTCGCCCGCCCAGGTCGATACGGGCTGCGGCAGCGGGTGCGCCGGGTCGTGCAGCAAATACTCTCCCACGTCGAAACCGATGCCGCCCGCGCCGATGATGGCCACGCGCGCGCCCACGGGCTTCTTGGCTTGCAGCACATCCAGGTAGGACAGCACGGTCGGATGGTCGATGCCGGGAATGGCCGGCAGGCGCACCTTGATGCCGGTGGCGATGATGACATCGTCATAGCCGCCGGCCAGCAATTGCTCGCGCGTGACGCGCTGGCCCAGGCGCAGCTTGATAGTCGACAAGGCGATGCGGCGGGCAAAATAGCGGATGGTTTCCGTAAATTCTTCCTTGCCCGGTATCTGCATGGCCACCTTGAACTGGCCGCCCACGCTGTCGCTGCTGTCGAACAGGGTCACCTCGTGCCCGCATTCGGCAGCCACGGTGGCGGCCGACAAGCCGGCCGGCCCGGCGCCGACGACGGCCACGCGGCGCGGCACGGCTTTTTTCGCGTACACAAGTTCCGTTTCATGGCAGGCGCGCGGGTTGACCAGGCAACTGGCGCGCTTATTGGCAAAGGTGTGGTCGAGGCAGGCCTGGTTGCAGCCGATGCAGGTGTTGATCTCGTCCGCGCGGCCCGCGGCCGCCTTGGCGACAAAGTCGGGGTCGGCCAGGAAAGGGCGCGCCATCGACACCAGGTCGCAGTCGCCCCGCTCGAGGATGGCATTGGCCTCGTGCGGCATGTTGATGCGGTTCGACGCCACCACGGGAATGGTGACTTCGCGGCGCAGCCGGCCCGCCACGGAAGCAAATGCGGCGCGCGGCACGGAGGTGACGATGGTGGGGACTCTTGCCTCATGCCAGCCGAAACCCGTATTCAGAATGGTCACGCCCGCCTGTTCCAGCGCCTTGGCCACCGTCACCACGTCGTCCCAGGTATTGCCGCCCTCGACCAGGTCGAGCAGGGAATGGCGGTACATGATGATGAAGTTGGGGCCGACGGCGGCCCGGATGCGGCGCACGATCTCCACGGGCAGGCGCATGCGGTTCTCGATCGTGCCGCCCCAGCGGTCCTGCCGCAGATTCGTGCGCGCGCACAGGAACTGGTTCAGCAGATAGCCTTCGCTGCCCATCACTTCGATGCCGTCGTAGCCCGCCTTTTGCGCCAGGCGCGCGCAACGCACGTAGTCGCAGATGGTGCGCTCGATACCCCGTTCCGTCAGGGGACGGGGGCGGAACGGCGAGATCGGCGATTTTTTGGCCGATGCCGAGACGACGAACGGTTGATAACCATAGCGGCCCGCGTGCAGGATCTGCATGACGATCTTGCCGCCCTCCTCGTGCACGGCGCGCGTGACCTTGCGGTGGTTGGGCACGTCGCCAAGGAAATTCAAGGTGCCGCCGAACGGCAGCAGCCAGCCTTGCCGGTTCGGCGAGATGCCGCCCGTAACGATCAGGCCCACGCCGCCGCGTGCCCGTTCGCGGTAAAACGCGGCAAGCTTGCCATAATGATAAAAGCGGTCTTCCAGGCCCGTGTGCATGGACCCCATGATGACGCGGTTGCGCAAGGTGGTAAAACCCAGGTCGAGCGGGGCCAGCAGATGGGGGTAGGCAGTCATGGTGATCGGTCCGGTAAGGTGGTTGCAGGCCGTACGGTAGCAAGCATTGCCGCTCGCCGCAGCGACTTTCTCTAGACCGGGAGTTCTAAATCGCCCGACGCGCCCGACGGCGGTGCGTACAGCTTGTGCCGGGCGGTACTTTCCCGTAGGCTAGGTGGCATGAAGCGACTCTTCCTCTGCCTGTTGATGCTGTGCGCCGTCCCCGCTACCGCGCTGGCACAGGCCATACGCCTGGACAAGCTGAAGGTCGAGGTCAAGCGCATCGAGGTCGACGGGCAGCGCATGTATGAAGTCGATGCCAGCGGCAGCGTGCAGGCGCCGCCGGCCTCCGTGTGGAAGACCCTGACCACTTACGAGCGCATGAGCGAATTCGTGCCCGACCTCAGTTCCTGCCGCGTGCTGTCGCGCAACGGCAATGAAGTCATCATCGAGCAGCAGGGCATGGCGCGCTTCCTGTTCATGAACCATGCGATCCACTTGGTGGTGCGGGCCACGGAAACGCCGTTGACGGCCATCGACATCGCCCTGATCTCGGGCGACATGCGGCATTACGAATCGCGCTGGAATCTGTATCCCGTGCCCGAGACGGGCGGCACGCGCATCGTCTTTTCCAGCCGGCTGATGCCGGGCTTCTATGTGCCCGGCATGCTGGGCACGACCATGATACGCGGCGATATCGAACGCATGATGGCGGCCGTACTCACCCGCATCGACAGCCAGTACGCGGAAAAGGCAGGTTAAATCAAGCCAGATAGGTGTCGCGGTCGCGGATTTCCGCGAAGTTTTCCAGGCTGCCCAGTTTTACGGTGACGGGGTTGAGGCTCGCTTGCGGCTGCATCGAGCGCCAGGCGAACAGCCATTCCTGTTCGGGCGCTTCGGCGCGCGTCTTGGTGAAGGCGGCGCCCAGGGCCGCGCGCTGGCCGTATTCGACCAGGCCATCGATGCCGGCCCAGCTGGGCAAGGTGCGCTGCACGGCGCGGTGCAGGCGTTCGCCGAATTCTTCCGTATTGTGGATGATCAAACAAGCGTCGGCCGGGGCAAACAGGTCGAACAGTTGCTTGTCCCACACTTGCGAAAAACTCAGGGTCAAACAATTGCCCGCTGGCGCCAGGCGGAACTGGCCCAGGCTCAGCGCCAGCTCGAGTTCGCTGCGCTGGCCGTAGCGGTGCAGGGTGGGGGGACGTTTGTAATCGTGCATGCTGGACTCGTTCTTCAATAGTAGGGTAAACCGGCGCGCCGCCTAGCGGGGCGGGCGGATATGGCGCCGGATGCGCTGGGCCCTGGCAGCCAGGTAAATTTCGCGCAGTAAATAAATAAAACAGCCGATCAGGCAAATCACGGCCAGCACAAAGAAGGCCGCGATGTATTTGTCCAGGGTCAGGTTCAGAATATCGCCCAAAAACAGCATGGCGATGATGACGCAGACGAAGAAACCGCACGCCGTGCTCAGCGAAATCGAATAATTGATCAGATGGGTACGCCGATACAGGGTATCTAGCTCATCCATATAGAAATCGTTGTAGCCGATGTCGAGCCGGTCTTCCAGCACGCGCGTGCGGTCGATGATGCGGCCCAGGCGGTTGGTCAGTACCACCAGCATGGTGCCGATACCGGTCAACAGGAAAACCGGCGCAATCGCCAGCTGGATGATATGGCCGATGTCGCCGATCTGTATGTTCATGGATAAAAAGTCGTGGGTTCACACCGGCGCCCGACCCTGGCGCCAGCACAGGCCATAGTGTAGCAGGTGGCGCACGCCGGCTGGCCGCTTTGCCAACCGGCGTGTTGCAAGGTCATGCGAAGCCGCGCCCCGGCACAAAGCGCTCGGTGGCGCGCACCAGCGCCGAAGCGATGCCGTGCTCGAGCGCGCCATGGCCCGCGTCGGGAATCATTTCCAACTGGGAACCAGGCCAGGCTTGCTGCAGGCGGTAGGCCGACAGCGGCGGGCAGATGGCGTCGTAGCGTCCCTGCACGATGACGGCCGGCAAATGCGCGATGCGTCCCATGTTGCGGATCAGCTGGTCTTCTTCGAAGAAACCGAGATTGGCCATGTAATGCGATTCGAGCCGGCCCACGCCCAGATCCAGCGCATCGTTCGGCGCGTCTTCCGGCTGCGGCATCAGATACACGCGGCGGCCTTCGAAGCGGCTCCAGGCGCGCGCGGCCGGCCAGTACACGGCCGGGTCGCTGCTGAGGATGCGTTGCACGTAAGCCGCCAGCAAGTCGCCCCGCTCCTTGAGCGGAATCGGGGCGGCGAATTCCTCGTACAGTTCCGGATAAAACCAGCGCACGCCTTCGATGAACCAGTCGATTTCCGCCTGCGTGCACAGGAAAATACCGCGCAGCACGAAACCGAGACAGGCCGTCGGATGCGCCTGGCCATATGCCAGCGCCAGGGTCGAACCCCAGGAGCCGCCAAACACCAGCCACTGGTCGATGCCGAACTGGGCGCGCAGGCGTTCGATGTCCTCGATCAGCAGCTGCGTCGTGTTGTTGCGCCATTCGCCCAGCGGCGTGGACTTGCCGGCGCCGCGCTGGTCGAACAGGATCACGCGGTAGCGCTGCGGGTCAAAAAAGCGGCGGTGCTGCGGCGACAGGCCCGCGCCCGGGCCGCCATGCAGGAACAGCACGGGAATGCCGTCGGGGTTACCGCACTCTTCCCAATAAATGGTATGGATGTCATCGACCGCCAGCATGCCGTGCCGGTTCGGCGTCAGGGCGGGAAACAGGGGTGACAAAGAATCGGGCATGGCGAGCGGTCCTTGGAATGGCGGTCAGGGCGCCAGGCATGAGGCCTGGCAACTGTTCCAATTATAGTGCGCCGCCGCCGGCTCAGGCCAGCAGCAAGGGCAGGCGGTTCGACGACTTGATTTCGCGCATCGACAGGCTGGACTGGATTTCCGCCACGCCAGGCAGGCGGCGCAGCACGGTCGAGACGAATTCGCCATACGCTTCCAGGTCGCGCGCCACCACTTGCAGGAAATAATCGGCTTCGCCCGCCACATTGTGGCACGACAGAATTTCGGGAATCGTCGCGATCGCTTGCTCGAACTGCGACGGCTGCTCGCCGCCATGGTTGGCAAACACGACGCGTACGAAGGCCACCAGGCCGATGCCCAGCTTCTTCCGGTTGAGCAAAGCCTGGTAGCCGGTAATAAACCCTTCCTCTTCCAGGCGGCGCAGACGACGCCAGACGGGGGTTTCGCTCAGCTTCAAGCGCTCGGCCAGGCGCGCATTCGACAGCCGTCCTTCATCCTGCAACAGCCTGAGTATCTGCAAATCGGTGGCGTCGAGGCTAACTTCTGGAATTTTCATCTAATTTTTGTTTTGATACGAGTGGAATCTACCCGAATACTAGGGCATGCAGGGCAGGAAAAGCAAGCACATTTCATCGCTACAAGAACATAATGGGGCCCGGCGAGCAGGCTGCAGCGTGCGCATGCTCCCGCTTTTCTTTTCTACTGAGCCATGTCCGATTCTACCTTCCTGATGTACCTGCTGGCACTGGCCGGCGCCTTTTTATTGCCGGGCCCCGACATGGCGCTGGTGCTGGCGACGGGCGCCGCGCGCGGCGTGGCCACGGCACTGGTGACGGCACTGGGTATCGCCGGCGCGCGCGCCGTGCACGTGGCGCTGTCGGGCGCGGGCCTGGCGGCGCTGATGGTCACGCATCCGCAAGCCTTGCAGTGGGTCAAATGGGCGGGCGCCGCCTACCTGCTGTACCTGGCGCTGCGCCTGCTGCAGTCGGCCCTGTCGGCCAAAACAACGGAGGAGAAAGCCGCCCCCGCCACGGCGCACAGCGCCCGTGCCAGCCTGGTGCGCGGCTTCCTGACGAATCTGCTCAATCCGAAGGCACTGCTGTTTTGCAGCATGTTCCTGCCGCAATTCGTCATGGGCAGCGACAGCGTGGGCCTGCAATACCTGCGCCTGGGCGCCATCCTGGTGCTGGTGGGATTACTGTTCGACGCCATGTACGCCGTGCTGGCCGCGCGCCTGGCGCGCCGCCTGCGCGGCAAACCTTCGCCTTACGGCAAGTTCGTACTGCCCACCGTCTTCGTCTTGCTGGCGGGACGGCTGGTGCTGGGCTGAACTTTCAGCGGAACCGGCAGCTGAACCGGCGCTCCGCCGGCAAAGAAGGCGGGATAGTCGTTCAGCAGGCTGCGCTCGAGGTCGTTGACCTTGCGAAATTGCCGCAGGGCCGGCGCCATCGCCCGGCCCGCATCCCAGCTGCGCCAGGCGTTCGGCGCATCGAACTGCGCCAGCAAGGCGTCGCCCAGGTCCTGGTACACGGCCGCCATCTGCGGTTTTGCCTGCAGCACTTGCAGATACAAGGCCGTCGCTGCCGGCCATTGCCCCAGCTTGGCGCGCAAATTCCCCTCGAACAAGGCCAGCACGGGCTGCGCCATCCCCGTTTGCGCCCTTAACTCTTGCACGGTGGCCAGCGCGGCCGCGATACCCTCCTGGTCCTTGGCCAGCAATCCCCGCGTCAAATCATGGATGGGCTGGCATTCCTGCATGGCCAGCTGCTGCCGGGGCGTGAGCTTTTCCACCAGCGCGCCCGTGGAAAAATGGTCTTCCAGCATGGTCAAGAAAGCCTCGAAGGGCTGGTCGGCGGCAAACAGTTTTTCCGCTTCGGCGCGCAGCGCGGGATGGACTTGGGGTCCCGGCGGCGGCAACAGCGCCGCCTGCGCCAGCACGCGCTCGAGCGGGGGCGCATCGGCCGCCAGCGGACGGGGCCGGTAGGCGGACAAGGTATAGGTGGCCGGTGCGCCCGCCGTCATGGCGCTGATGCGGAACCGCCGCGTCACCGTGCCGCCCACCTCCTGGTAGTGCAAGGTGAAGTCGGCGGGAACGCGCTTGCCATCGGCCAGCATCTTCAGCAGCAGCGGGTGGCCACCCCAGGTGTAGCGCAGGTACTGGGCAAAGGCCGTGGCGTCGTCGCCGCTGACGGGGCTGCCCGCGATGCCCAGGCGCAGCAGGGGCTGCCCGTCGAGCGACCACAGCACGGCGCCGTCGAGCACTTGCGGCTGCAGAGCGCCGCGCCGCTTGTTGTCCAGCACCGACAAAGCCTGCTCCTCATACACGCGAGGCGTTGCGTGCTGCTCCAGGCCGCCCGCCTTCAGCATGCCGCCAAGCCCCTGCCGGTGGCGCAGCTCGGCGGCGCGAAAGCCCACCACGTCGAACAGCGAATACGTGTCGTAGGTGGACGCCGCCGTATCGATGACGTGGCGGCGGCGCGTGGCAAAGTCGAGCACGGACAAGCGCTTGCCATCGCGCACGCTCAGGTAATGCGGTCCCAGCACGACATCGCTGTCCTGCGTCTCGCGCGCGGGCAGGCTGGTTTTCAACCCCGGCTTGTGCGCGCGCTCGGTAGTCACCGTGATGTGGAACGCGACGCTGGCCTGGGCCGCGCTGGCGCCCAGGAAAAGGATGGCGGCCACGCTGGCGCGGCGCAAGGCGGGAACAAGGGTCATGGAGATGATGCGGTGGAGAAATGCTGATTCTAAGGCAAAGCGCGCGCTTGTCCCGTTTTGCTGGCAAGCATAAAAAAAGACAGCCGCAGCTGTCTTTTCTGTTTTACTTCAACAACGATTACGACATGTGCTGGCCGCCGTTGATCGAGATATTCGCGCCCGTGACGAACGCCGCTTCATCGGAAGCCAGGTAGGCCACCAGGCCGGCCACTTCTTCCGGCTTGCCCAGGCGCGCCATCGGAATTTGCGGGATGATTTTGCTGTCGAGCACTTCCTGCGGAATCGCCATGACCATCTTGGTGCCGATGTAGCCTGGCGAAATGGTGTTGACGGTGACGTTCTTGCGCGCCACTTCCAGCGCCAGCGACTTGGTGAAACCATGCATGCCCGCTTTCGCGGCCGCATAGTTGGTCTGGCCGAAAGCGCCCTTCTGGCCGTTCACGGACGAGATATTGATGATGCGGCCCCAGCCGCGTTCCACCATGCCGTCGCAGACGGGCTTGGTCATGTTGAAGACGGAATCGAGGTTGGTGCTCATCACGGCATCCCAGTTCGTCTTGTCCATCTTCTTGAACGTCATGTCGCGCGTGATGCCGGCGTTATTCACCAGCACGTCGACAGGACCGATTTCCGCTTCCACTGCCGCCACGCAGGCAGCGGCCGAATCGTAGTCGGCCACGTCGCACGGATATGCCTTGAAGTCGTAGCCCATGTCCTTGGTCGTCGCCAGCCATTCCTCGACCTTCGGATTGCCTGGGGAATATGTGGTCACCACGCGATAGCCGAGCGCCGCCAGCTTGAAACACACCGCTTCGCCCAGACCACCCATGCCACCAGTTACCAATGCAACTCTTGCCATTTTCATCCCCTCAGTGTCGTTCTATTGCCAAAAAGTTAATTATTTAGTGAAAGCAACCCAGTTCCGCCGAGAATTACAGCGGCGTACCGCCGCGAACCCCGCCGTCACGCACTGCGCGCGACGGCGGGGTTCGGTGCCAGCTACTTAATCGCGCTCGATCGCTAAAGCGACACCCATGCCGCCACCGATGCACAGCGCTGCCAGGCCTTTCTTGGCGTCGCGGCGTATCATTTCGTGGATCAGGGTGACCAGGATGCGCGCGCCCGAGGCGCCGATCGGGTGGCCGATGGCGATCGCGCCGCCGTTCACGTTGATCTTGCTGGTATCCCAGCCCATTTCCTTGTTCACGGCAATCGCTTGCGCGGCAAACGCTTCGTTGATTTCCATCAGGTCCAGCTCTTCATGCGTCCAGCCGGCTTTTTTCAGGCACAGACGCGAGGCAGAGACGGGGCCCATGCCCATGACGGCCGGGTCCAGGCCCGACGAGGCGTAAGCCTTGATGCGCGCCAGCGGCTTCAAGCCCAGTTCCTTCGCTTGCGAAGCGGACATCATGATCACGGCGGCGGCGCCGTCGTTCAGGCCCGATGCATTGCCGGCCGTGACGGTGCCGTCCTTGGCGAACGCAGGGCGCAGGCCGGCCAGCGAATCCAGGGTCGAGCCGGGCTTGATGTATTCGTCGCTGTCGAAGACGACCGTGCCTTTTTTGTTGGCGATTTCCAGCGGCAGGATTTCATCCTTGAACTTGCCCGCTTTTTGCGCCGCTTCCGCTTTCAGCTGCGACTGCAGCGCGAATTCATCCTGCTCGGCGCGCGTCACTTCGTATTTCTTGGCGACGTTTTCCGCCGTGATGCCCATGTGGTACTGGTTGTACACGTCCCACAGACCATCGACGATCATGGTGTCGATCATCTTGAAGTCGCCCATGCGGAAACCGTCGCGCGAACCGTTCATCGCGTGCGGCGAGGCGCTCATGTTTTCCTGGCCGCCGGCGATGATGATGTTGGCGTCGCCGCACTTGATCGCTTGCGCCGCCAGGTGCGTGGCCTTCAGGCCGCTGCCGCAGACCTTGTTGATGGTGAATGCCGGGATGGAGCTGGGCAGGCCAGCCTTGATGACGGCCTGGCGCGCGGCGTTCTGGCCGACGGCGGCCGTCAGCACCTGGCCCAGGATGGCTTCGCCGATCAGGTTCGGGTCGATGCCGGTTTGTGCCAGCAAGCCCTTGATTACATGCGCGCCCAGTTCGGACGCAGGAATCTTGGCCAGACTGCCACCGAATTTGCCGACTGCGGTACGGCCGGCGGCCACGATTACGACATCATCCATTTATTTCTCCGATATGCTGGCCACGAGGGCCAAGGTCAAGGTGCTAATAGAATCCAATTGGAATCCAGTGAATCCGGGAAGACGCAGCAAGCTGCGTTTTATTCTAGCGCGGCATGCGCCGCAGTTCCAGCGCCGCACCACTGGCGGCGGCGATGACAGCCTGCTTGCGGTGGCGGCTGGCAACCTGGCGCGGCGGATAGCCGCTGCCGGGCCGCAAAACGCTTAGGCCTGGCGAGCAGGACGCGTGTTTTTATTTTTATCATACCCTTCATCGGCACCGCCGAAAGTGGTTTTTAGAAAATTATTGAAGGGAATAATCAGGGGCACGGGTGTTTGCTTTACCACCTGCAACAGCTCGCCAAATTTTTGACGCGATGCAGCAAACTCACCCTTTGTCACAGTCTCAAATTTCTCCTGGGTTTCTTGAGCAACATCCTTTGCCTGGCGGCCATATGCACCGATGCGTTCGATGGCCAGTTGCGATTGGGTGCGCGACAGTTGCAGCAGCGCTTGCGTATCCTTCACGGACAGCAGCTGATTGCCCGCCACCGTAGCGGCAGCCAGCGCCGCGCGGGCCGCATCGAGCTGCAACTCCAGCACGTTGGCGCCGCTGTCGACGGCGGCCTGGGCATACGCTTGCGCGCTGATCAATTGCGCTTCCACCACGGCCTTGCCAGCCAATGCCCATTGTTCGGAAAATGAAAACATGTCGTTCCTCCCCAAAGAGTAGGCAGCGCCATGTTGCGCCGCACAGTGCTCAACTGTAAGCGGTGGTTCATTGCTGAACCTTGATATTTATCAAGCTTTGCTGTTGGTTTGTTTCCACCTCAACGTTGATCAAGACAACAACTTGATACCATCGAGCGTAGCCGCGCACTGCTCGCGTATCACGCTGACGAAATCGCGCACATAGGCCTTGTCCTGCAACGGCTCCGGCACGGACACGTACAAATCGCTCCACAAGCCATGCTCGCCCACCGGGCGCGCCACCACATAATCGTAATCGACGTAATTCTTGATTGCCCAGTTCGGCAAGGCGGCGATGCCGCGCCGGCTCGCCACCAGTTGCAGCACGGCCACCGTCAATTCGGCCGTGCGGCGTTCAAACTGGATGCCGGCCGGCTTCAGCACTTCACGGATCAGGTCGATGCGCTCTTCCGGCACGGGATAGGTAATCAAAGTCTCGCCCGTAAAGTCGCTCGCCGCCAGCCGGCGCTGCGCCTGCAACCGGTGCTTCTGCGCCATCACCACCAGCATTTCAAAGCGGAACAGGGGAAACACGGTGAAATCGGGGCCGTACGGCGAGCCGATCACGAGGTCCGCCTCGCCCGAACGCAGCAAGTCGGCCGGCTCGCTATGAAAACCCGACACCAGGTCGATTTCCACTTCCGGCCAGCGCTGACGGAACGCATCCATCACGGGCATGAGCCAGTCGAAACAGGTATGGCATTCGAGCGCCACGCGCAACTGCCCCTTGTCGCCCTGCGACAAACGCGCCACGTCGCGCTCGGCCAGCTCGATCTCGGGCAGCAGCTTGTCGGCCAGCTCCAGCAGCCGGCTGCCCGTGGCCGTGAAGGCGATCGGCATCGACTTGCGCTCGAACAGGGGCGCCTTGTAGCGCTCTTCCAGCAAACGGATCTGGTGCGACAGGGCCGACTGGGTCAGGTTGAGCAGCTGCGCGGCGCGCACCAGGCTGCCGGAGGAACGCAGGGCACTCAGGGTGCGCAGGTGGCGAATTTCTAGCATCGGAAAAGTGGGGGCTGTACGTGAAATATTTTCATGTTATTCGGCAAAATGTTTCGTTTTGATTATAGACCAAGTTGCCGCACACTCTAGCGCATTCACATTAAATCTCGATGACATCATGCCCATTCGTACGCACATCCTTGGCTTTCCCCGTATCGGCGCCGCGCGCGAGCTGACACTGGCGCTGGAAAGCCACTGGCGCGGCGAGCTGTCCGAGGCGGCGCTGGAAGCGACGGGCCAGCAATTGCGCGCGCGCCACTGGGCCGTGCAAAGGGACGCGGGCCTGGCCTACGTCACCGTGGGCGACTTCGCCTTCTACGACCACGTGGCCAGCCATATCCAGCTGCTGGGCTGCGAGCCGGCGCGTTTTGATTTCGGCGCGGAACAATCGCCGCTGTCGCGCTATTTCACGATGGCGCGCGGCGGCACCAGCCAGGCGGAGCATGCCGGCTGCCGCCACGGCCATGCGCTGGAAGTGAGCAAGTGGTTTGACACCAATTACCATTACCTGGTGCCCGAATTGTCGCCGCACACCCAATTTTCGCTGGCGTGCGAGCGCCTGCTGGCGGAAGTGGCCGAGGCACAGGCGCTCGGCCACCAGGTCAAGGCGGCCCTGATCGGCCCCCTCACCTTCCTGTGGCTGGGCAAGGAAAAGACACCGGGCTTCGAGCGCCTGGCGCTGCTGGAACAATTGCTGCCCGTCTACGGCGCCCTGCTCGACCGCCTGAAACAGCAAGGCGTGGCGTGGGTGCAGCTCGAGGAACCGATCCTGGGCCTGGACTTGCCCCATGCCTGGCGCAGCGCCTTCGAGAGTGCCTACTGGCAGCTGAACCAGGTGGGGGTGAACATCCTGCTGGCCACGTATTTCTCGCCGCTGGAAGAAAACCTCAGCCTGACATGCCGCCTGCCCGTGGCCGGCTTGCACGTGGACGGCATCCGCGCGCCACATGAATTGGTCAGTGTCACGGACTGGCTGCCCGCGCATAAAGTCTTGTCGATCGGTATAGTCGATGGCCGCAATATCTGGCGCACCGACCTCGATGCGGCCCTGGCCGTGCTGCAGCCGCTGGCCGCCAAGCGCAAGGGGCACCTGTGGCTGGCACCGTCGTGCTCGCTGCTGCACGTGCCGTTCAGCCTGGAAGCGGAGACGGCGCTCGATGGCGACATCAAGAACTGGCTGGCGTTTGCCACGGAAAAACTCACGGAAATTGCGCTGCTGAAAGACGCACTGGAAGGCCATCCCGACGATACCGCGCTGGCGAGGTCCCGCCGGGCCATCGCCAGCCGCCGCGCCAGCCCCCGCGTCCACCGTGCGGCGGTCGCGCAGCGCCTGCAGACGCTATCGCCCACCATCGACCGCCGCGATTCCGGCTTCCCGTTGCGCCAGGCCGCGCAGCATGCACGCCTGCGCCTGCCCGACTTCCCGACGACGACCATTGGCGCCTTCCCGCAGACGCCGGCCATCCGCGCCGAAATCGCCCACGCCGTGGGCCGCCAGGAAGCGCTGGGCCTGGACGTGCTCGTGCATGGCGAAGCGGAACGCAAGGACATGGTCGACTACGTCGGCGAGCAACTGGACGGCTTCGTGTTGACCCGTCACGGCTGGGTGCAATCGTGCGGCTCGCGCTGCGTCAAGCCGCCCATCATCTACGGCGACGTGCAGCGTCCGGCCCCCATGACGGTCGCATGGACGGCCCATGCGCAAAGCCTGACGAGCAAACCGATGAAGGGCACGCTGACGGGCCCGGTGACGCTCTTGCAATGGTCGTTCGTGCGCGACGACCAGCCGCGCGCCGCCACGGCGCTGCAGCTGGCCCTGGCCATCCGCGACGAAGTGCAGGACCTGGAAACGGCCGGCATCGGCATCATCCAGATCGACGAGCCGGCCATCCGCGAAGGCTTGCCGCTGCGCCGCGGCCAGCGGGACGCCTATCTGGACTGGGCCACGCGCGCCTTCCGCATCGCCGCGTCCGTCGTCAGCGACACGACGCAGATCCATACCCACATGTGCTGTGCCGAGTTCAACGACATCCTGCCGCAGATCGCCGCCATGGACGCCGACGTCATCACGATAGAGACGAGCCGCTCGGACGTGGAACCGCTGACGGGCTCAGGCCAGTTCCAGTACTCGAACGAAATCGGCCCCGGCGTGTACGGCATCCACTCGCCACGCATCCCCACCACCGTCGACATGGTGACATTACTGCAAAAAGCCAGCGGCTTGAAGACGCGTGGCTGGGTGGAAACGGAAACAGCGTTGCGTCATATGGTCGAGGCGGCACGGCAGATGCGCGCAGCGTAATCGGACATGGCGCCTGAGGGCGCATGGGCGGCGGCTTTCGGGGCGGCGCACCGGTTTTCCGGGGCGCCGCCCGTTTTTTTTGACATGAAGTAGGTATTGCCCTGCGGAATAGCATGCGCCAGGCCCCTGACGCTGATTTTTTTGCAGTAGAATGCAAGAAATTTACTGCTCCCATTGTTGCCGTACGGAACATCTGGCCTGCCGCAGTTTCACTTTGATAAATGTTTATGTCCAAAAGCCCGTCGCAGAAGCCTATCGAAATCAAGATTTCCACCGTCGTTGCTGTCTCCGCCATTCTGCATAGCGCCGATACGCAGGCACTCGATGCCGCCTTGCGCGACATGACGGGAGGCGTGGCGGACTTTTTCGAGGACGACCTGGCCGTGCTGGACGTGGCGGCCTTGCCGCCCGACAGCGTGCCCATCGACTGGGCCGCCCTCGTGGCCCTGCTGAAAAAATACCGTTTGAATGCCGTGGCCGTGCGCAATGCGCCGGCCGACATGCATGACGCCATCCTGGCGCAAGGCTTGAGCCTCGACAGCGGCAAGACGCGCGACGATGCGCCGCCCAAGGATGGTCCCAAGGATACGCCCACGGCGGCGGCCCAGTCGGGCGCCGACGCCCAGGTGATGGTGATCGACACGCCCGTGCGGGCCGGCCAGCGCATCTATGCGCGCGGCTGCGACCTGATCATCACTGCCGTCGTCAACAATGGCGCCGAAATCATCGCCGACGGCAGCATCCACGTGTATTCCTCGCTGTACGGCCGCGCGCTGGCCGGCGCCTCGGGCAATCCCCAGGCGCGCATCTTCGCGCTGGCGATGGAACCGGAACTGGTCTCGATCGCGGGCGTGTACCGCACGTTCGAGGATGGTTTCCCTGCAGAAATGGCGCGCGGACCCGCGCAAATTCGTTTGGCTGGAGACAGAATCGATATACACTCTGTCAATCCGGTCACTCCCGTGAACCGCTCTTAAGCTGCACAATTCAAGAGATATCTGAAAAGGATTATTTGTGGCAAGAATTATTGTTGTGACGTCCGGCAAGGGCGGTGTCGGCAAGACGACCTCTAGCGCCAGTTTTTCCACTGGCCTGGCCATGCGCGGCCACAAGACAGCCGTGCTCGATTTCGACGTGGGCCTGCGTAACCTCGACCTGATCATGGGTTGCGAGCGCCGCGTCGTGTATGACTTGATCAATGTGATCAATAAAGAAGCAACCCTGAACCAGGCCCTGATCAAGGACAAGCACTGCGACAACCTGTTCATCCTGCCCGCCTCGCAGACGCGCGACAAGGATGCCTTGTCGGAAGAAGGCGTGGAACGCGTGTTGAACGACCTGATCAACATGGGTTTCGAGTTCATCATCTGCGATTCGCCGGCCGGCATCGAGCATGGCGCGCTGATGGCGCTGACGTTCGCCGACGAAGCCATCATCGTCACCAACCCGGAAGTGTCGTCGGTGCGCGATTCGGACCGCATCCTCGGCATCCTGCAAGCCAAGTCGCGCCGTGCGCAGACGGGCGGCGAGCCGGTCAAGGAACATTTGCTGATCACCCGCTACTCGCCGAAACGCGTGGAATCGGATGAAATGCTGTCCTACCAGGACGTGCAGGAAATCCTGCGCATCCCGCTGGTGGGCATCATCCCGGAATCGGAGCAAGTGCTGGCCGCCTCGAACCAGGGCAATCCGGCCATCCATTTCACGGGCACGGACGTGGCGCAAGCCTATGAAGACGTGGTCTCGCGTTTCCTCGGCGAAGAGGTCGAGTTGCGCTTTACCAACTATGAAAAGCCTGGATTACTCCAGCGCATTTTTGGGGCGAAGTGATATGGCCTTGCTTTCTTTCCTCTTCCCCCCCAAGCCGAAGACGGCCACCGCGGCCAAGGAACGCCTGCAGATCATCATCGCCCGCGAACGCAGCGGACGCGATGGTCCGGACTTCCTGCCCGCCCTGCACAAGGAATTGATCGCTGTCATTTCCAAGTACACGAAGGTGAATGCCGACGACATCAAGATCTCGCTGGACCGCCAGGGCAACCTGGAAGTGCTCGACGTCAACGTGGTGCTGCCGGACGCGTAAGGTTTACTCCGGCCTGACCATGAGCAATTCCTGCGCCACCGCGGCGCAGGCGTTCACGTGCTGGTTGCCGATCTGGCGGAACACGGCGTAGCCGATGGCTGCCGCCACCGCCTGGCCGGCGAACGGCACGAAGCGCGCCACCTGCTTGGTGGCAATCTTGACGCCACTGCGCTTGAGCAGGTGGAGGATCAGTTCGCGCGACACCAGCTTTCCTACCAGCATGCCTCCCATGCCCACCGCCGCGCGGTAGGCCATCATCTTGAACTGCGGGTTCAGGCGCTCGATCTGCTCGGGCGTCAGGCCGAATTCGTGGTTGATATCGTTGATCAACATGGAAAACAGACCCACGTCGGACATCAGGTCGATGCCGGGAATGGGAATGGCCGAAGCGCCCGCCGACATCATGGCGCGCCGCTGCACCAGGCGCCGGCAACGCTCGCGCACTTGCTCGATTTCGGCACGACTGGCCGGTATCAGTGTCCAATCGGTAGTGCTCTTGTCTGGCATGGCCGCTTCTCCGCTAGTAGGGGTAGATGAACAAGTGTAACGTAAAGGATCTGCCCTCCGATTTCACTGGACACAGTTGCAATCTCTGTTATATTTCACTTGAGCATTCCTTAACATTACGATAAGCAGAGCAGGCCGTCTGTTTGTTGCTACACACTCCAGCCAATTATGCGAATTGCCGTACTCGATAGCGACCATAGCCAGGCAGAACTGATATGCCAGGTGCTCACCGCCGCCGGCCACGCTTGCCACGAGTTTCAGAGTGGCAAGGAAATGCTGGGGCAGCTGCGCAAGGACAGTTGCGACATGCTCATCCTCGACTGGCATGTGAGCGATCTGGACGGTGCGGAAGTCTTGCGCCGTGCCCGGGAAAAACTGGCGCCGAAGGCGCCCGTGTTGTTTATGACCAACAGTTCCGGCGAAGACGACGTGGTGGCGGGCATGACGGCAGGCGCCGACGACTACATGATCAAGCCCCTGCGGCGCAGCGAACTGACCTTGCGCACCCAGGCGCTGCTGCGCGTGGCGTACCCGGCCCAGAATGGCGCCGAGTACTTGCAATTCGGTCATTACACGTTTGAAACCCGTCCCGGCCGCCTGTTACGCGATGGCGAAGTGCTGGATGTGACGCACAAGGAATTCGCCCTGGCGCTGCTGTTTTTCCGCAACCTGGGCCGTCCCCTGTCGCGCGCCTACATCCACGAAGCCGTGTGGCAGCGCGACACGGCCTTGCCCTCGCGCACCATGGATACCCACGTCTCGCGCGTGCGCAACAAGCTGCAGCTGAAACCGGAACACGGCTACAGGCTCGTGCCCGTCTACAGCTACGGTTATCGCCTGGAAAAACTGGGCGGCTGAACGGCGGCAAACGGCTGACCTGCTCAAAGCGCGGGCACAAAGCGTTATAATGTCGCCATAAGTCATCCAACAGCCCTGAAATGCAACTGCTCGCCGTCGGCCTCAACCATACCACCGCCCCAGTGTCGCTCCGCGAACAGCTGGCGTTTGCGCCTGAGCACTTGGGCCAGGCGGTGATGGCGGCGCGCACCTGGTTCCAGCGCATCGACTTGCGCGACAACGACGAAGCGGCCATCCTGTCGACCTGCAACCGCACCGAGCTGTATGCGGCCAGCCATGTGCCGAACCCGCTCGACGCGGGCGCGCATTTCCTGGCCGACTACCACCAGCTCAACTACAGCGAGCTGCGCCCCCACTTGTATATGCTGCCGCAGCACGATGCCGTGCGCCACACCTTCCGCGTCGCCTCCGGGCTCGATTCGATGGTGCTGGGCGAAACGCAGATCCTGGGGCAGATCAAGGACGCCATCCGCACGGCCGACGAGGCGGGCGGCCTGGGCACGTATCTGCACCAGTTGTTCCAGCGCAGCTTTTCGGTGGCCAAGGAAGTGCGCAGCAGCACGGAAATCGGCGCCCACAGCGTATCCATGGCGGCCGCCGCCGTGCGCCTGTCGCAGCGCATCTTCGACAAGATCGCCGAACAGAACGTGCTGTTCATCGGCGCCGGCGAAATGATCGAATTGTGCGCCACGCACTTTGCCGCGCAAAACCCGAAAAGCATCACCATTGCCAACCGCACCATGGAACGGGGCGAGGAACTCGCGCACCGCTTCAACGGCACGGCGATCCGCCTGGCCGACCTGCCGGAGCAGCTGCACCAGTTCGACATCGTCATCTCGTGCACGGCATCGTCCTTGCCGCTGCTGGGCCTGGGCCTGGTCGAGCGCGCCATCAAGGCGCGCCGCCACAAGCCCATGTTCATGGTCGACCTGGCCGTGCCGCGCGACATCGAGGCGGAAGTGGGCCGTTTGAACGACGTCTTCCTGTACACGGTCGACGACCTGGGCAAGGTCGTGCAGACGGGCCTGGAAAGCCGGCAGGCGGCCGTGGCGCAAGCCGAGGCCATCATCGAGACGCGCGTGCAATCCTTCATGAGCTGGGTCGACGACCGTGCCATGGTGCCCGTCATCCAGCATCTGCATGAAAACAGCGAAACCTTGCGCCTGATGGAAGTGGAACGGGCGCGCAAGATGCTGGCCAAGGGCGCCGACATCGACGCCGTGCTCGAAGCGCTGTCGAAAGGCTTGACGGCCAAGTTCCTGCACGGCCCGCAGCAGGCGCTGCACCATGCGCAAGGCGACGAGCGCAAGCAGCTGGTCACCCTGCTGCCGAAACTGTTCCGCCCCCGCCGTTAGCGCAGCCCCGCTGGCCGCCCGCGCGCGGCTACCCCTGCCCGCCTGCCGGGCTTGCATCATTCCTACACTCTTTTTACCGCGAATCGCTATGAAACCATCCATGCTGGCCAAACTCGATCAACTGGCGAACCGCCTGGTCGAACTCGACGAACTGCTGATGCATCCGGACGCCACGTCGAACATGGACAGCTACCGCAAGATGACGCGCGAGCACGCCGAACTGGGCCCGCTGGTGGCCCTGTACCGCTCCTACCAGGAAGCGGGCAACGACATCGCCACGGCGCAAGAGATGCTGGCGGACCCGGACATGAAGGAATTCGCCCAGGAAGAGATCGAGGCGGCCAAGGCCACCATGGCGCGGCTCGAGCGCGAACTGCAAACCATGCTGCTGCCGAAGGACGTCAACGATGAGCGCAATATCTTCCTGGAAATTCGCGCCGGCACGGGCGGCGATGAATCGGCCCTGTTCGCCGGCGACCTGCTGCGCATGTACACGCGCTTTGCCGAGCGCAACCGCTGGCAGGTGGAACTGGTGTCCTCGTCCGACTCCGACCTGGGCGGCTACCGCGAGGTGATCGTGCGCGTGGTCGGCAATGGCGCGTATTCGAAGCTGAAATTCGAGTCGGGCGGCCACCGCGTGCAGCGCGTGCCGGCCACGGAAACGCAGGGCCGCATCCATACCTCGGCCTGCACGGTGGCCGTGATGCCGGAAGCGGACGAGGTGGAAGACGTCAACATCAACCCGGCCGACCTGCGCATCGACACCTACCGCGCCTCGGGCGCGGGCGGACAGCACATCAACAAGACGGATTCGGCCGTGCGCATCACCCACTTGCCGACCGGCATCGTGGTCGAGTGCCAGGATGACCGCAGCCAGCACAAGAACAAGGCGCAGGCGATGAAAGTGCTGGCCGCGCGCATCAAGGACGTGCAATTGCGCGAGCAGCAGTCGAAGGAAGCGGCCACGCGCAAGAGCCTGATCGGCTCGGGCGACCGCAGCGAGCGCATCCGCACCTATAATTTCCCGCAGGGCCGCCTGACGGATCACCGCATCAATCTGACCTTGTACAAGCTTGACTTCATCATGGACGGGGATTTGACGGAGTTGACGAATGCCTTGGCGGCGGAGCATCAGGCAGAGTTGCTGGCGGCGCTGGGCGACTAAACGCTGGCTCCGTTGTGTCGGCTTACGCTGCGCTAAGCCGACCTACGCCGCCCTACGCCGACCTACGCCGCAATTTGTAGGTCGGCTTGGCGCGCAGCGCGTAAGCCGACAGCTTTAAGTAGCGGCTAAGCAATAAAAATCGGCCCTTGTGCGAAAATGACCAGCTCGATTCCATCCACCTCACCGTGTCGCCCATGAAAAATTCACGCACCGTCCTCCTGTTGACCGCCGCCCTGTGTTTCCTGATGCTGGGCGTGGCCATGTATTTGCAGCATGCCATGAACATGGCGCCGTGCCCGCTGTGCGTGATCCAGCGCTACCTGTTCCTCGCCATCGGCATCGCCTGCCTGGCGGGCGCCGCCGCCAACCGCCCGAAAATCGGCGCCGGCATCGGCTTGCTGGCGGCCCTGGGCGGCATGGGCGTGGGCGCCAAGCATTTGTACGTGCTGGCCAATCCCGGCTTCTCGTGCGGCATCGATCCGGTGGAAACGGCGCTGAACAAGGTCTTCACGGCCGAACTCATGCCCTTCATGTTCGAATCGTATGGCGCTTGCGAAAACGCCGGCGAGCCGTTTTTCGGCCTGTCGATTCCGCAATGGGCATTCATCTGGTTCGCCATCTTCGCCATCACCATGTTGTGGACATTGCTGCGCCGCAAACAATAACCATTCATTTATGCCAGAAACACTGATCCCTGCCGGCAGCACTGTCGGCGCCCTGCAAATCCGTCCGCTGCTCGATCCGCTCGACAACCGCATCCTGCTCGGTCACGCGCTGGGCCTGTCGCGCGTCAGCTTGATCACGCAATCGGAGCGTGTGCTCACTCCCGATGAGGCCGAACGTTTATCGGGCTTGCTGGCGCGCCGTCTGCAAGGCGAACCGATCGCCTACATCGTCGGCCAGCGTGAATTCTTCGGCTTGCCGTTCGAAGTGAACGAGGCCGTGCTGATTCCCCGCCCCGACACGGAAGTGCTGGTGGAACTGGCGCTCGAGCGCCTGCCGCCGGGCGGACGAGTGCTCGACATGGGCACGGGCAGCGGCGCCATCGCCGTCGCGCTGGCGCATACGCGGCCCGACGCCGTCGTCACGGCCCTGGACGTGAGCAGCACGGCGCTGGCCGTGGCGCGCCGCAACGCCAGCGCCAACGGCGTCAACATCACCTTCATGGCCAGCGACTGGTTCGAAGCGCTGGGCACGGAAAAATTCGACCTGATCGTCTCCAATCCCCCCTACATCGCCAGCGGCGACCGCCACCTGGCCGAAGGCGATTTGCGCTTCGAGCCGGCGGGCGCGCTGACCGACCATGCGGACGGCCTGTCGGCCCTGCGCACCATCGTTGCCGGCGCCGCGCGCCACCTGGCGTCGGGCGCCTGGCTGCTGATGGAACACGGCTACGACCAGGCTGCCCAGGTGCGCGAGCTGCTGGCCGCTGCCGGCTATAACAAGGTGCAAAGCTGGCGCGACCTGGCCGGCATCGAACGGGTCAGCGGCGCCCGCCTGGGCTGACCGTTGCCACCTGCGCAAAGCTTGACCCGGCGGCGCGCCAGATCCCCCCGCAGTTTGTTAAAATATCAAGCGAATTCCTGACCGAAGCGCCGTCCCCGTTGCCCGGGGCGGACGCTGGCGACGCGGCGTTTTTTGGGCCGGCGCCGACGCATTTGCCAAAATTCGGTTAATCTCAGCACAAATTATTTATATGCTGCACAAGAAAGGAAGCTCAAATTGCCCAACCTGTTGACTCGCCGCCTGGCATTGCTGACTGAAGATGCCAACCGCGCGCTGCTGGGCGGCTTGCGCGGCATCGAGCGCGAAACCCTGCGCGTCGACCACGCCGGCCATCTGGCTTCCACGCCCCACCCCGCCGCCCTGGGCTCGGCGCTGACGCACCCTGAAATCACCACCGACTACGCCGAAGCGCTGCTCGAATTCATCACCCCGGCCGAAGCCGACATCGCCGTCACGCTCGACAAGCTCGATACCGTGCACCGCCACGCCTACAGCCGCCTCGGTGACGAGTTGCTGTGGAGTCAGTCGATGCCCTGCCAGCTGCCGCCCGAAGCGGACATCGAGATCGCCAACTACGGCACGTCGAATATGGGCATGCTCAAGCACGTCTACCGGCGCGGCCTGGCATTGCGCTACGGCAAGGCCATGCAATGCATCGCCGGCATCCATTACAACTATTCGCTCGACGAGCAGCTGTGGCAAGTGCTGGCCAGCCATCCGGACACCAGCGCCAGCCCCACGCACGCAGCCGCGACGCCAAAAGACGTGCAGTCGGAAAGCTACCTGGCGACGATCCGCAATTTCCGCCGCTACAGCTGGCTGTTGATGTACCTGTTCGGCGCCTCGCCGGCCCTGTCCGCCGGCTTCCTGCGCGGCCGCGCGCACAAGCTCGACACCTTGTCCGACGATACCCTGTTCCTGCCGTACGCGACCAGCCTGCGCATGAGCGACCTCGGCTACCAGAACGACGCCCAGTCCGGCCTGCGCCCGCACGAAAACAGCCTCGATGATTACGTCAACGCGCTCACGCACGCCGTCAACGACCCGTATCCGCCGTACGCGGCGTTGGGCACGAAAAAGGATGGCGAGTGGATACAGTTGTCCACCAACGTGCTGCAGATCGAAAATGAATACTATTCGACCATCCGTCCGAAGCGCGTGATCCGCACGGGCGAGCGCCCCATCCAGGCCCTGTGCCTGCGCGGCGTGCAATACATCGAAGTGCGCTGCATGGATGTCGACCCGTTCGAACCAGTGGGCATCAGCCTGGAAACGGGCCGCTTCCTCGACGCGTTTTTGCTGTTCTGCGCGCTCGACGACAGCGCGCCGATTTCTGCCGAGCAAAGTGCTTGCTACACGAACAATTTCGCCCGCACCGTCAAGGAAGGCCGCAAGCCGGGCCTGAGCCTGCGCCGCGATGGCGAAGACATCACCCTGCAAGCCTGGGGCGAGGAATTGCTGGCGCGTATCGCGCCCGTGGCGGCCCTGCTCGACGCGCGCCAGGGCGGCACGCAGCACGCGGACAGCCTGGCCGCGCAAGCCCGTAAACTGGCCGACCCGGACACGACGCCATCGGCCAAGGTCTTGGCCGCGCTGCGCGCCAACGGCGGCTCGTTTGCCGCCTTCGGCCTGCAGCAAAGCGAACGCCACGCTGCCTGGTTCCGCGCGCAGCCGCCCACCCCCGAGCAAAGCGCGTATTTCGACGCGATGGCGGAAAGCTCGCTGGCCGAGCAGCGTGCCATGGAAGCGGCGCCCGCCGGCAGCTTCGACGACTTCGTCGCCGCCTACCGCGCCAGCACCCTGTGTTCGCACACCTGATCCTGCCTGACTTTTTGCCTGGCGCCCCATGCTGACCTTCTACAATGAATTGCACAGCCAGCACCGGGGCCGCTTCGAGATGTTTCGCGGCACCATGGTGCCCTGCTTCGAGACACCGGAGCGGGCCGACATGGTGGTGGCCGAGCTGGGGCGGCGCAACCTGGGCCGCATCGTCACGCCGCACGGCGTGCCGCTGACCTCCTTGGAGCGCATCCACACGCCCCGTTACCTGCATTTCCTGCGCCATGCCTGGCACGACTGGCTGGCGCTCGACCCCGACAACGGGGGCAAGGATGCCTTGCCGTCCGTGTGGCCCGTGCGCACCTTGCGCAGCGATATCGAACCGGACGACTTCACGGCCAAGCTGGGCCTGTACTCGATGGACAACGGCACGCCGCTGACGGCCGGCACGTGGACGGCGGCCAAGACGGGCGCCGACTGCGCCGTCAATGCGACGCACGCATTGCGCCTGGGCGAACGGGCCACGTTCGCCCTCACGCGCCCGCCGGGCCACCATGCGGGCAGCGATTTCTTTGGCGGCTACTGTTTTCTGAACAACGCAGCCCTGGCCGCGCAGCACCTGCTCGACGATGGCGCGCGCAAGGTCGCCATCCTCGACATCGATTACCACCACGGCAACGGCACGCAGAGCATTTTTTATGCGCGCGACGACGTGCTGTTCGCCTCCATCCACGCCGACCCGCGCAGCGAATATCCGTTTTACCTGGGCCACGCCGACGAAACGGGCAGCGGCGCGGGGCTCGGCTACAACGTCAATCTGCCGCTGCCGGCCGGCACGTCCACGGCCAGCTGGTTCGCCGCGCTGGAAACGGCTTGCCTGCGCATCAAGATGTATGCGCCCGACGCGCTGGTGGTGTCGCTCGGTGTCGACACCTTCGTGGGCGACCCGCTGTCGCATTTCTCCCTGCAAAGCGGCGACTACCTGCGCGTGGGCGAACGCCTCGCGCATCTGAACCTGCCCACCGCCTTCATCCTCGAAGGCGGCTATGCGGTCAAGGAAATCGGCATCAATGTGGTGAACGTGCTGGAAGGTTTTGAGACGGCGGAGTAACTAGCGGAGCTAGTGGGGTCAGACCCTCAACACCGCTAACGTCAAGCTCAGTGCCAACACAAACGGGGGTCTGACCCCGGCTTTACATATTCCGGAACAAACTCATGAACGGCTGGCTCACGGCCAGGGTTTCCGGCCGCGTTTTCAGGCGCAGGGCGCCCCGTCCCACCTCGTCGCGCGTGACGGAGGCCACCATCTTCATGTTGACGATGGTGGAGCGGTGGATCTGTTTGAAAATGGCCGGGTCGAGCACGTCGAGCAGTTCGCGGATCGGCTTGCGCAGCAGCGCCTCGCCGTCGGCCGTCATGACGGCCGTGTACTTGGTGTCGGATTGAAAATAGGCGATGTCTTCCACCATGATCAGACGCGTATCCTTGCCGCTGCTGGCCGTCAGCCACACCAGCGGCGGCGACTTGGCTGCCGCCGGCAAGGCGCTGCTCAATTGCTGCAGCAGGCCGGCCAGCGCGCCGTCGCCCGCCCGGGCCTTGCCGGCCCGCGCCCGCACGCGCTGCAGGGTCGCCTGCAGGCGCTCGCGGGCGACCGGTTTCAACAAATAATCGACGGCGCCCTTGTCGAAGGCGTCGATCGCGTACTGGTCGTAGGCCGTGACGAACACCACCTGCGTGGCGGGACTCGCTTCGAGCGCGCCGGCCGCCACTTCCAGCCCCGTCAGGCCCGGCATGCGGATATCGAGGAAGGCGACATCGGGCTTGCGCGTGGCGATGGCCTCGAGCGCCGTGCCGCCGTCGTCGCAGGCGGCGACGATGCGCAGTGCCGGCCACTCTTCGGCCAGCAGGGCCACGAGCGCATCGCGCAGCAGGGTTTCATCTTCAGCGATGACGCAGGTCATTTCAGGCGGATGCATACGACACTCCTTGCGCCGTGCTGTCCGGCACCGTGATGGTGGCCGTCACGCCATCGGGGAAGTTGGCAACGATGGCAAACGCGGCGGCATTGCCGTAGGTCAGGCGCAGGCGCTCGCGCACATTGCGCAAGCCGATGCCCGTGCCGGCGCCGTCGTCGCTGAAGCCCTTGCCGTCGTCGGCCACCGTGACGATCACCGTGCCATTGCCGCTGCGCGCCATGATCCAGATGGTGCCGCCGCCGCTTTTCGGCTCCAGGCCATGCTTGATGGCGTTTTCCACCAGGGTTTGCAGCATCATCGGCGGCAGCTCCACCTGGCGCAGGTATTGCGGTACCTCGATCTGCAGGTTCAGGCGTTCGCCCATGCGGATTTTCAGGATGTCGAGGTAGGCGCGCGCCCGTTCCAGCTCCGTGCCCAGGGTCGACATGGCTTGCTCCGTGCGCGGCAGCGAGTGGCGCAGGTACAGGATCAGGTTGCCCAGCATCGCGTCGGCGCGCACGGGGTCGCTGCGCGTAAGCAGCTGCGCGCTGGCCAGCGTGTTGTACAGGAAGTGCGGCTCGACCTGCGCATGCAGCAGGCTCAGTTTGGCCACCGTCAGTTCCTTTTCCGTCACCGTTTGGCGCGCCTCGGCCTGCTCGCCGCGGCGGCGCTGCGCCACCCGGCGCGTGATGGCCCGCGTCACCGCCTCCGCGTTTTCCAGGTTGCTGCCATGGTCGACGAGGAACCAGTCGGTCCACGCATTGCGCGCCGGCTCGCAGATCAGGGTCACGCTGCCCGCCTCGCCATTCGGCGTGACGGTGGCGAGGATCTGATTCGGCCGCGGCTCGAGGAAACCCAACACGCGCATGCGGGGCAAGCCCGTGTGCGTATACGGCGCCGCGCGGCGCACGCGCGCCTGCACCTGCAGGCTGTCGCGCGCGCTTTCGACCACTTCGCTGCCCGGCAGCTCGCGGATGGCCGCATCGACCATGTCGAACGCCTCGCCCGCCTCGAACGGAATCTCGATCTGGCGCCGCTGGCGGCTCGACAGGGTGGCGGCATTGACGGCGCCGGCGATCAGGCGCACACGGCGCACGTGCGAAAACGCATTCGTGACGACGGCGCAGGCCAGCAAGGCGCCGATGATGACAAAGAAGCCTTCCGTATGTCCGAAAATATGACGCAAGAAGTTCTCGACCAGGAGGGCGGTGGCGATGATGTACGTGAGCATCGTGGCCAAGGTGAGGCGAAGGATAAAGAAGAGGCTGGTCATGGTTTTTCCCTGGAACGTAGAAGTGGGCCAAGCATAACCATCGGCCCCGGCGGCGGTGGCCATTATGCGATGGAAGCCCGGTAGTGGCGACAAAGGCATCAAAATAAAGGTTCAAGACACCTGACCAAACCTGCTGCGCGTCGGTATAGGTGGCCTGCGATGCTCACCGTACTCAAAGTACGGTTCCGCGTCTCGACCACCTCTCCCTTCCGCTCGCAACGGTTTTGTCAGGTGTCGTGACTTCATGAATAAAATCGCTTGCAATTAAATAGTGCGCGATATATATTGCACACATGGACGCCGGAATTGCTTCTTCAGACGGGCATCCTGGGGCCACGGCCCGCGAAACAAGTAGCACACTATTTAGTAGTCACCTATTTATCTACCTAAAGGAAACCATCATGTCGATCAAACAAGTCCTGTACCGCGCGCAAGCCACCGCCACCGGAGGCCGCGAAGGCCGTGCCGTGTCGTCCGACAATGTGCTGGACGTCAAGCTGACGACGCCAAAAGAACTGGGCGGCAATGGCGCCGTCGGCACCAATCCGGAACAACTGTTCGCCGCCGGCTACTCGGCCTGCTTCATCGGCGCCATGAAATTCGTCGGCGGCCGCGACAAGATCGCCGTGCCGGCGGACCTGTCGATCGAAGGCAACGTCGGCATCGGCGCCATCGAGACGGGCTTCGGCATCGAAGTGGAACTGAAAATCTCGCTGCCGGGCATGGACCGCGCCGCCGCCGAAGCGCTGGTCGCCGCCGCCCACATCGTGTGCCCCTACTCGAACGCCACGCGCGGCAACATCGACGTCACGCTGACGATCGTGTAATCGGACGGCAACACCCGTCATCCGCCCCCCTCCCCGGCCGCGCAAAGCTGCCGGGGATTTTTTTGGCGTGCGAACGCCGGCTGCCTGGATGCAAGACCAACTTGGTCAAATGGAATTTTTACGCCGGCGCAGTCGTGTCAAGTACATGAGCGCCAAGCCCGCAGGCAACATCAGCGCGACCGCTGGTTCGGGGACTGGCGCTGGCGAAATGCTAAAGCTCGTCTGGTCGGACCAATTATATTGATTTACCCACGCTAAGTTCGAGGGTACATTGCCTCCGCCGGTGTGGAAAAAACTGCCGATATCGGCGCGGCTATACCACCAGTAGATACCAAATTCGTCAGCACCGTTCGTGGCGACGGTATAATCAAGATTACCCGTCAGTGCATAATTGAAATTCTCCACTTGGCACCTCAAATAGGGAGTGCCGCATCCGCCAAAGTCCGGTTCTGCCTTGTCAGACAAGAACGTGATGCCCTGAGATTCAAAATAGCTAAGTTCATCAGATGCAATAACACCGTCCAGATTACGGTCTTCCCCGGTGAAACTCCCAGTGAACTTCACCTGCGGATCGAACAAGCCGGTAGCCGCATCGACAAAACCTTGATAAACAAAACTCCACGTCGTCGCTTCGGCATGGGCCGAAGAAATCCCGGCGACAAATAGGACGGCGCATAACAGCTTCTTTTTCATAGCTTCCTCGTATTTTTGCAGAACATTTTCAAGGGAATTCAGGCCGGTGCCCAAATTACAAGTGACAGCCACTTGCCATAATGATATTAGCATATTTATAATATCCATCCAACTGCGGCTTGCTGCAGAGCGTAGGAAAAAGCTTGCAATTCGCTAGTGGCACGTAACACCACACTGCTCTTGTGCGCCAGCGAGTCAACATCCGGGCTCCGAAGCCGGTAAAATCACGGCCACTCTCAATCAAGGATGAACCATGATCAGCTGGCAATGGAACACGTTCAACGAACTCGGCCCCCACGATTTGTACCAGGTGCTGGCCTTGCGCCAGCGCGTGTTCGTCATCGAACAGCAGTGCATTTATCCGGACCTCGATGGCCATGACCAGCAGGCGATGCACTTGCTGGGCTGGCAAACGGTCGATGGCCAGCGCCGGCTGGCCGCCTACCTGCGCGTGCTGGCGCCGGGCGCCAAGTATGTGGAAATGTCGCTGGGCCGCGTGCTGACGGCGCCCGAGGCGCGCAGCAGCGGCGCCGGCAAGCAGTTGTTGCTTGAGGGCATCGCGCGGGCCGAGCGCCAGCATCCGGGCCACGCCATTCGCATCGGCGCGCAGCACTATCTGGAACGCTTTTATCAATCGTTCGGCTTTGTCACCGTCAGCGCGCCGTATGACGAAGACGGCATCCAGCACGTCGACATGCTGCGCGCGGAGCCAGCGGCATGACGACGGCCCTCATTTCCTGGAGCGGCGGCAAGGATTCCTGCCTGGCCCTGTGGCGCGCCCGCAATGCCGGCCTGGCCGTGCCGCTGTTGATCACGGCCATGGATGAAGATGGCCGCAAGTCGCGCTCGCACGGCGTGCCGCCCGAGTTGCTCGAAGCGCAGGCGGCCAGCCTGGGCGCGCGCCTGCAGCGCTATCACGCCAGCTGGGCCAGCTATGAAGAACAGTTCATCGCCACGCTGCGCGCGGCCAAGGCCGAGGGCATGGAGCACGCCATCTTTGGCGACATCGACCTGCAGCCGCACCGCGACTGGGAAGAAAAAGTCTGCGCGGTCGCCGGCCTGACGGCGCACCTGCCGCTGTGGGGCGAAGCGCGGCGCGCGCTGGTCGACGAATTTCTCGCCGCCGGCTTCAAGGCTATCGTCGTGTGCATCAATGGCCAGCATCTGCCGCGTGAATTTTGCGGGCGCGAGTTCGACGCCGCCTTCCTGGCCGACCTGCCGCCCGGCGTCGATGCCTGCGGCGAAAACGGCGAATTCCACACCTTCGTCTACGACGGCCCCGCCTTCAGCGCCCCGGTGGCGCTGCGCCGCACGCAAGTGCTGCAATATGACGCGCCGGCCAAGCTGGGCGGCGCCACGTATTACTTCCAGGAGCTGGCGCCCGCTTAAACCGGCCAGCAAAGCAAAAAGGGCGATTCCGTGGAATCGCCCTTTTCATGTGCGCTGCACGTGCTTATTTTTTCGTCACGCTCACCAGCTTGATCTCGAACAGCAAGCCGGCGTAGCCAGGAATCTTCGGCGCGCTGCCCGCCTTGCCATAACCGAGGTCATACGGAATGGCCAGGGTGCGCGTGCCGCCGACCTGCATGCCGACCAGGCCGCGGTCCCAGCCCAGGATGACCCGGCCGACACCCAGAGGGAAAGTAAAACCGCTGCCTGCCGGGCTCGCATCGAACTGCACGCCCTTGTTGCCCGGCTTGCTTGCGTCATACAGCCAGCCCGTGTAAGTCACCAGCAAGGTGTCGCCCGCCGCCGCCGCCGTGCCGGTGCCGGTCACCGTATCGGTAATGGTCAGTTCTTTCACTTGCGTATTCGGATCGAGCACGACCGGTTTCTCGGTGTTGGCAGCGGCACCGCAAGCGGTCAGGGCCACGGCGCAAGCGAGGGTGGCGATCATTTGAAATACCGATTTCATGGTTTCCCTTTAAATATTGGTGTGTGGCTCAGCCCGTACGGTGCGGACCAGTGCGAGCAGCAGTTTAACAGGAGTCGCGCAGCCAATTTGTAAGCAGACGTAAGCACGGCGGAAGATTGCGCAACAATACAACATTGTCACAACAACCATTCCGCCGCACTGTCGCGTCTAGATTTCCACCTGCGTGCCCAGTTCGATTACCCGGTTGCTCGGGATCTGATAGTAGTCGGCCGCCGTGCGCGCATTGCGCGACATGGTGACGAACAGGTGCTCGCGCCACGGCATCATGCCGGCGCCCGGCGTCGAGATGATGGTCTGGCGCGCGATAAAGAACGACGTTTCCATCATCTCGAAGTCCAGTCCCTGCTCGGCGCACTGCGCCAGCGCAGCCGGAATGTCCGGTTCATCCTTGAAGCCGTAATGCACGTTGACCTGGTAGCACTGGTGGCCCAGTTCCACCACGCGCACGCGCTCCGATGGCGCCACCCACGGCTCTTCATGCATGAAGACGGTGAGGAAAATGACGCGCTCATGCAACACCTTGTTGTGCAGCAAGTTATGCAGCAACGCATGCGGCACGCCATCCGTTTCGCCGCGCAGGAAGATGGCCGTGCCGGGCACGCGCATCGGCGGCGCGATGAACAGCGACGAGAGGAATTCGTTGAGCGGAATCGCATGCTTTTCCAGATTCTGGAATACCAACTGGCGGCCCCGTTTCCAGGTCAGCATGATGATGAACAGGATGGCGCCCAGCAGCAGCGGGAACCAGCCGCCATGGAACAGTTTCAGGGAGCTGGCGGCGAACAAGTTCACATCGATGATCAGGAAGAAGCCCGTGGCAGCCCAGCACAGCAGCAAATTCATCTTCCAGCGGTAGCGGATGACGAAGAAGGTCAGGATCGTGGTCGCCAGCATGGTGGCCGTGACCGCGATGCCGTAGGCGGCGGCCAGCTTTTCAGACGAACCGAAACCGACGACGGCCATCAGCACCACGGCCAGCTGCAGCCAGTTGACGGCGGGGATGTAGATCTGCCCGATTTCGCTTTCCGACGTGTGGCGCACGCGCATGCGCGGCAAAAAGCCCAGCGCGATCGCTTGCTTGGTCATCGAGAAAGTGCCGGAAATGGTGGCCTGCGAAGCGATGACGGTGGCCATGGTCGACAGGATCACCAGCGGATACACGCTCCAGGCGCCCAGCTGCTGGTAGAACGGATTGGAAATGGCTTCCGGATGCGCCAGCAGCAGCCCGCCCTGGCCCAGGTAATTCAGCGCCAGCGCGGGGAAGGCGATCAGAAACCAGGCCATGCGGATCGGCTTCTTGCCGAAGTGGCCCATGTCGGCATACAGCGCCTCGGCGCCCGTCAGCGCCAGCACCACAGCGCCCAGCGACAGGAAGGCGATGCGGCCATTGTCCAGCAGGAAGGCCACCGCATGCAGCGGATTGATGGCGGCCAGAATGCCCGGCGACTTGATGATGTTGACCACGCCCATGCAGGCCAGCGCGACAAACCAGATCAGCATGATGGGAGCGAAGAAGCGGCCGATACCGGCCGTGCCGTGCGACTGCACCGAGTACAGGGCCACCAGCACCACGATCGTCAGCCACACCACATAGGGACTGAAGGCGGGCGTGGCCACTTCCAGGCCCTCGATGGCCGACAGCACGGAAATGGCTGGCGTGATCACGCTGTCGCCATAGAACAGGGTGGCGCCAAAGACGCCGATCACCATCAGCGGTACATGCCAGCGCGACGACTTGCTGACGGACGACAGCACCAGCGCCATCAGGGCCATGATGCCGCCCTCGCCGCGGTTGTCGGCGCGCAGCACCAGGGTCACGTACTTGAGCGAGACGATCAGGGTCAGGCCCCAGAAGATCAGCGAGACGATGCCCAGCAGGTTGTTATGCGTGACCGCCAGGCCGTGGGCAGGATCGAAGACCGTCTTCAGGGTGTACAGCGGACTGGTGCCGATATCGCCGTAAACGATGCCGACGGCCGCCAGCGTCAAGCCGACCAGGCCGCTTTTTTTGTGTTCCGACGTCAAGATTGCACCCGTTTTTGTTTTGTTGCATCGCACAATATGATAGGTATTAGCAAATAGCAAGAGTATTTTTGCATGGTTCCGCAGCTGCCCCAAAGTCGTGGTTTTGTGCCGCTCCGCCTTGCTGCGCGGGCTTGCGGCCATTGATTTGTTGCCATTCTACGCTTCGCCAGCGGCGCCGGGCAGCCCCCGATGTTTTCAGCCATAATGACAGACTGTCTACTCTCCAGCGAAGCCCATCATGAATCCAGGCATGTTGTACGCCTCCCTCGCCTTCCTGTGCTGGGGCCTGTTTCCCCTGTATTTCCACGCCATCGGCGAGATTGCACCACAGGAAATCCTGGCGCACCGCATGGTCTGGTCGCTGTTGTTTCTAGGCATCGTGCTGACCGTGCGCCGCCAGTGGAGCTGGCTGGGCGCCCTGAAAGGCCAGCCGCAGGTCGTGGCCAGCTTCGTCGCCAGTGCGTTCTTGCTGTCCGCCAACTGGTTCATCTATATCTGGGCCGTCAACAACGGCCACGTGGTCGACGCCAGCCTCGGCTACTTCATTACGCCCCTGATCAATGTCATGCTGGGCTTTTTGCTGCTGCACGAACGCCTGCGCCGCCTGCAGTGGCTGGCCATCGGCCTGGCCGCCTGCGGTGTCGCCTGGCTCACTTGGCAGGCGGGGCAAGTACCGTGGATCGCCCTGCTGCTGGCCGCCACGTTCGGCGGCTATGGCTTGCTGCGCAAGACGGCCGCGCTGGGCGCGCTGGAAGGCTTGTCGTTCGAAACCCTGATTTTATTTCCCCTGGCGCTGGCCTACATGCTGTGGCTGGCCTGGCATGGCCAGAGCGGCTTCGTCAATACGGATTCCACCGCCACGCGCGCGCTGCTGCTGGCGTCCGGCCCCATCACGGCCATTCCCCTGCTGCTGTTCGCCGCCGGCGCGCGCCGCCTGCCGCTGGCCGTGCTGGGGCTATTGCAATACATCGCCCCCACGGGCCAGCTCCTGATCGGCGTATGGGTCTTCCACGAATCGTTCACGCCCGAACGCATGCTGGGCTTCCTCGTCATCTGGACGGCGCTGGGCCTGTATGCGGCCGAAGGCCTGTGGAGCAGCCGCCGCGCGCGCCTGGCCGCCTGATCGGTCCGTTCCGGCAGCGCGCAGCGCTGGCCGGAAGCGGGCGTTTACCGTATCCTGTCCGTCTTTGTATATCACCCGAGATTTCTAATGGCAAATTACGTCTACACCATGAATCGCGTGGGCAAAATCGTCCCGCCCAAGCGCCAGATTCTGAAAGATATTTCCCTCTCCTTCTTCCCAGGCGCGAAGATCGGCGTGCTGGGCCTGAACGGCTCCGGCAAATCGACCCTGCTGAAAATCATGGCAGGCATCGACACCGACATCCAGGGCGAAGCCGTGCCGATGCCGGGCCTGAACATCGGCTACCTGCCGCAGGAACCGCAGCTGGACCCGGCAAAAACCGTGCGCCAGGAAGTCGAGTCGGGCCTGGGCGAAGTGTTTGAAGCGCAAGCCAAGCTGGAAGCCGTGTACGCCGCATATGCCGAGGAAGACGCCGATTTCGACGCCCTGGCCACGGAACAGGCACGCCTGGAAGCGATCATCTCGACCTCCGACGGCGGCAATCTGAATCTGCAGCTGGAAATGGCCGCCGACGCGCTGCGCCTGCCGCCATGGGACGCCACCATCGGCGTGCTGTCCGGCGGTGAAAAGCGCCGCGTGGCGCTGTGCAAGCTGCTGCTGTCGAAACCGGACATGCTGCTGCTCGACGAGCCGACCAACCATCTGGATGCGGAATCGGTGGACTGGCTGGAACAATTCCTGCTGCGCTTCCCCGGCACCGTGGTGGCCATCACCCATGACCGCTACTTCCTCGACAACGCGGCCGAGTGGATCCTGGAGCTGGACCGCGGCCACGGCATTCCATGGAAGGGCAACTACTCGACCTGGCTGGACCAGAAGCAAGCCCGCCTGAAGCAGGAAGAAGCGACGGAATCGGCGCGCCAGAAAGCGCTGCAGAAGGAATTGGAATGGTCGCGCCAGAACCCGAAAGCGCGTCAGGCCAAGTCGAAAGCCCGTCTGGCCCGCTTCAACGAGCTGTCCGAGCACGAATACCAGAAGCGCAACGAAACGCAGGAGATCTTCATTCCCGTGGCAGAGCGCCTGGGCAATGAAGTCATCGAGTTCAAGAACGTGTCGAAAGCGTTCGGCGACCGTTTGCTGATCGATAACCTGAGCTTTACCGTGCCGCCAGGCGCCATCGTCGGCATCATCGGCCCCAACGGCGCCGGTAAGTCGACCCTGTTCAAGATGATCACCGGCAAGGAAACGCCGGACAGCGGCGAAGTGGCCATCGGCCAGACGGCGCGCGTGTCCATCGTCGACCAGAACCGCGATAGTCTCGCTGACAACAAATCCGTGTTCGAAGACGTCTCCGGCGGCGCCGACATGCTGACGGTCGGCCGCTTCGAAATGCCGTCGCGCGCCTACCTGGGCCGCTTCAACTTCAAGGGCTCGGACCAGCAAAAGCAAGTGGGCAACCTGTCCGGCGGTGAACGCGGCCGTCTGCACCTGGCGAAAACCCTGCTGATGGGCGGCAACGTCCTGCTGCTCGATGAACCGTCGAACGATCTGGACGTGGAAACCTTGCGCGCGCTGGAAGACGCCCTGCTGGAATTTGCCGGCAGCGTCATGGTCATTTCCCATGATCGCTGGTTCCTCGACCGTATCGCCACGCACATCCTGGCGTTCGAAGGCAATTCACAGGTCACCTTCTTTGACGGCAACTATCAGGAATATGAAGCCGACAAGAAGAAGCGCCTGGGTGAAGAAGGCGCGAAACCGAAGCGTATCCGCTACAAGCCTTTGACCACGTAATTTAGGTCCGGCAATGCAAAAAGGCAGTTACCTCGCGGTAACTGCCTTTTTTTTCAGCAAACTTCCAGTAAATTAGAAGTTGTAGCGTGCGCCCAGTGCCAAACCGGTGGCCTTGCGGCCCTGGTCGGCGCTCTTGCCGAAGTGTTCCACTTCCGCCGTCAGCGAGACTTTCTCGTTGATCGCGTACTGGGCACCGACGGAAGCGTACACGCCCGTCTTGTCGTTGCCGCTGATGCCGGTCGACAGGCCCGTGCCGCTCAAGCTGTTCTTGACCTTGGCCACGCCGAGCTTGCCGAACACGCCGACTTTGTCGCTCACCGGCATGGTGGCCTTGCCGGCCAGGTAGTAGCCGTGCGAATCGCTTTTCACGGAACCGTTGCCGGCGCCGGTGACATAGCTGTAATCCTTGCTGCCGAAATCGGCGTAGCCGCCCTCGACCGCCCAGGTTTTATCGAAATCGTAACCGGCGAAGATCTTGGCGCCGGCCTTGTAGCCGCTGTGATTATCGGCGCTGGTGGCGCCAGGAATATCGAAGTTGTAGCGGTTGCCCGTGACACCGGCGCCCACATAGGCGCCTTCGGCGTGCGCGGCGCTCATGCCGGTCAGTGCAGTAACGGAAGCGATCATTGCAAACAGGATTTTCTTCTTCATCATGTTCTCTCTCTCAATAGTGAATGGTGCCTGGATTCGCAGTTCAGCGAAGTGCGATGAGTACACAATAACAGCCGAAAAAAGCTACGTCTTTCTCCATTGCGTAAGAACTGTGACAAGATGTAAGCGGAAATTGCAAACTGACAATAACCGTAAAATGCGCACCGTTGAACGAACTTAAGCTAGACTTAAGTACATTAACGATTTTCAGTCCGAAGGAGCAGTGCATGCACAAACGCCAGTTTCTCGCCGCCGCCATGGCGGCGGCCACCCTGCCGGCCATCGGCCGGGCGGCGCCCGCCGGCCTGCGCGGTCCTGCCCTGCTGACCGTCACGGGCAGCGTCGACAAGCCGAACCGGGGCCCGTTCGACGCCGTGCGCGACCAGATGATGCACAAGCAGAAAATCAGTTTTGAGCGGGCGCGGGCATTCGACTTTGCGGCGCTGACGAACTTGCCGGCACACACGATTCGCCCCACCCTGGAATACGACGGCAAGGCGCATGCGCTGCGCGGTCCGCTGCTGGTCGATGTCTTGAAGGCGGCGGGCGCACCCGAGGAAGGCGAGGTCCGCCTGCTGCTGCGCGCCGTGGATGGCTATGCGGCGGCGCTGACCATGGCGCAGGCGCGCGCACAGCGTTTTATTGTCGCCACCCACCTCGATGGGCAGCCGATGGCGCTGGGCGGCCTGGGGCCGCTATGGGCGATCCACGACGCGGACCGCATCGCGGCCGTGGCGGCCCTGCCCCTGGCCGAGCGCTTCGCCAACTGCCCGTGGGCGCTGTATCACATCGGCGTGGAGGCGGGTTGAAGCGGTTGAGATAAATTACGCGTAGGCTTCGGCCATCGACATCACCCGTGGCGCGATGGTAATGCCGTGCTCTTCGAACAGGGCAGTGATGGCCGCCAGGTTGTGCGTGCACTCCTCGGTTTTCCAGCCCTTGAAGATATCCGTGCCATCCTTCTGGAAATGCAGGTCCAGCACCTTGCCCGAATCCTTGTGCAGGTAGGGCGAACTATAGGTGTTCTCGAAACCGAGCGCCTTCAATTGCTCCAGCAAGGCCAGCGGCGGATGGTCGGGATCGGTGGCAAGAAAAATGCCGAAGGTCTTGCCTGGCGGCTTGGCGGCGATGTCGACCTCGTAGATGCCGGGGGCCTTGCTAACGGACGTACTCTTTAAAAATAACATGCAACACTCCCTGCGCGGAATGTCCCGCGCCTGAAACGGGCGGCAAGACAGGGGCGATGCGCAATGATTCCCCTCATCAAATCTTATTGCTAATTTGCATCTTTGTCGACAAATCGGCACTTTTATTTGGTAAGTCGTGGTTATCTTGTCGCGTTCGCCAGCATAAATTGTCAATAAAACCAGTTATCATTGCGCCAATATCCGCCCTGCTGCATACTTTTAGCTTGCCTCACCATGGCCTTCCCGCCTGCCACTACCTCGTCTCCATGCGTCTTCTGTCGATCAAATACCGCCTGCTTATCCTCCTGACCCTGATCCTGGGGGCGGGCTTCATGGCCACCAGCCTGGCCAGCTACCTGGCTTCGCGCCAGGCCATCGAGCACGGCATCGCAGACCAGACCCTGCCGCTGACGGGCGACAATATTTACTCGGAAATCCAGAAGGACATGCTGCGCCCCGTCTTCATCTCCTCGCTGATGGCGCACGACACCTTCGTGCGCGACTGGATACTGGCCGGCGAAAACAAGCCGGAACAGATCGTGCGCTACCTGGCCGAAGTCAAGAAAAAGTACGGCGCCATCACCAGCTTTCTCGTCTCGGACAAGAGCAGCAAATATTATTACGCGGAAGGCACCTTGAAATCCGTCAGTCCGGAGGCGACGCGCGACATCTGGTACTACCGCGTGCGCGCCATGGACAAGACCGACTATGAAACGAATGTCGACGTGGACATGGCCAACCGCGACAGCATGACCATCTTCATCAACCACCGCGTGGTCGACTACGATGGCCAGTTCATCGGCGCCACCGGCATCGGCCTGACCCTGGCCACCATGAGCCACATCATCGACCGCTACCAGGCGCGCTTCCACCGCAACATCTATTTTGTCGATGCCGCCGGCTCCCTGGTGCTGGCAGGCAAGAGCGTGCGCAACGGGCACGGCAACATCCGCAGCCTGCCCGGCGTGAACGCCATTGCCGAGCAGATCATCAACCACCGCAGCGAGCCGACGCATCTGTCGTACCAGCTGGGCCGCGCGCAAATCCTCGTCAACTCGCGTTTCATTCCCGAACTGGGCTGGTACCTGGTGGTCGAGCAAAACGTCAGCGACGAAGTCCAGTCGCTGCAGCGCGTGTTCATCTTCAACCTGGCCATCAGCTTTGGCGTCACCCTGCTGGTACTGCTGCTGACCCTGCTGACGGTGAACCGCTACCAGCGCCGCATCGAGCGCATCGCCTCGACGGATGCGCTGACCGGGCTATTGAACCGCCAGTCGCTGGAATTGCTGTTCCAGCGCGCGATGTTATTGTCCAAACGCAATGAGCAGCCGATGTCGGCCATCCTCTTCGACATCGATTTCTTCAAGCGCGTCAACGATACCCACGGCCACCTGTGGGGCGACAAGGTCATCCGTGGCGTGGCGGACGTGGCGCGCGCCACCGTGCGCGAAAGCGACGTCATCACGCGCTGGGGCGGCGAGGAATACCTGGTGCTGCTGAATGACTGCAGCCTGGCCAAAGCGGCGGAAGTGGCGGAAAGCCTGCGCGCCGCCATCGAGCGGCACGATTTCGGCCTGCCCGAGCCGCGCGTCCCCGTGACGATCAGCCTGGGCGTGACCGAGTACCGGCCAGAGGAAAGCGAATCGGCCTTCTTTTCGCGCGCCGACAGCGCCTTGTACCAGGCCAAGGAGCAGGGCCGCAACCGCCTGCACACCGCTTAAAGCGCGGACTTGCGCCGGGCCAGGTCCTGCGTGGGCGCCACCAGCGCCCGGTACAACTCGCCCGTGGCCGCATCCCAGCTTTGCACGGCCAGCTGCTGGCGTTGCACGGTGGCCGAATCGCCGCGCGCGATGGGGCCGGACAGCGCGGGCGCGGCCCCCAGGCGAAACACGTTCGCCACCGCTTCCGTCACCAGCGGCTGCGCCAGTTCGCGCGCCACCGGTTCGGGAATGCCGGCCGCCTGGTAGGCGCGCAAGGCCGCGTCGAGCACCGTCACCAGGTAATTGCTGGCGAAGACGGCAGCGGCGTGATACAGGGTCTTGGCGGCCGGATCGATGGGCACGGGGCGCGCGCCAATGGCGATCAAGGCCGGCGTGAGGAAAACCAGCGCCAGCGGGTCGCCTTCCACGCCGCAAAACGTGCCGTCGAAGGTGGCGGCCACCTGCTGCGGGTCAGCAAAGCTGCGGATCGGGTGGGCGCTGGCGACAAAGGCACCGGCCTGCGTGGCCGCCAGCAGCACGTTCGAGGCCAGCGCACCGCTGCAGTGAAACACGATGGCGCCCGCCTGGCGTCCCTCGGCCACCAGCGCCGCGCAGGCCGGGCCGATCTGGTCGTCCGACACGGCCAGCATAGTGACGTCGGCGTGGCGCAAGGCCGCATAACTGCCGACGGGGGTGCCGGCGCCGATGAAGTCCACGGCCGTCTGCGCCGACGCCATCGAGCGCGTCAGCACATCCTGCACCGCAATCCCGTCCACGCCGGCGAACAGACGGCCCAGCACCTTGCCCACGTGGCCGGCGCCGATGATATTCAATGTCACGTTCATGATGATTGTCTAAAAGCTCGATCCCGGCTGGCGCAAAAATTCCACTTCTTCCGGCGTGGAAGCGCGGCCGAGGATGGCGTTGCGGTGCGGGAAGCGGCCGAAGCGGGCAATCACTTCCTGGTGGCGCTCGGCGTAGTCGAGCATGCTGTCAAAACCGGGCTGCGCCTGCGACAAGCGCTGGAACAGCTCGACGGCGCGCGCCTGCATGGCCAGGTCTTCCGCGTGTTCGAACGGTAAATACACGAAGGCGCGCAGCATCGTCGGCAGTTGCTGGTCCAGCCCCTGCTGCGTCATGGCGACGGCCAGCGCCAGCGCCCAGGCGTCGCCGGCAAAGGCGCGCGGCGTGCCGCGGTACACATTGCGCGTGAACTGATCGAGCACGATGAGGCGCGCCAGCGCGCCATGCGGCGTCGCATCCCATTCGCCCAAGCCGCCGGCTATGGCGGCATCGATCAGCGCGCCGAAACGCACGCGTATCAGCAAATCGAAACCGTCATCCTTGCGGAACCATTCCATGCGCGCCTGGCCGTGGCCGGGGTGATCCGGCGGCAGGAACCAGAAATCGAGTACTTTTTGAGCCTGGGGGTCCATGTCCATCCTTTTCAGTTGCGTGCATGCGACAGCTGGAAGCCGGCGATGCCGTCGAAGGCGGCCAGTTCGGCCGACATGGCCGACAGGCTGGCGCCCGTGTTCTTGCCATGCGCGATGGCGACAAAGCGCCATTCCTGCATGCCGTCCGTGCTGCCGATGGTCAGCGAGCCGCCGGCGATGTCGTAGCCGCGCTTGGCGGCCATGCGCCGCAGCGCATCCTCGCGCGGAATGAAGCCTTGCTTGAAGCGCATGGTGATGGCCACCGCGTGGCGCGACGGCAGCCAGTTCTCCAATTTTGACAGAAAAATCATCGCCATCGCGCACAAAAAGGCCAGGCCCATGGCCGACAGATAAAAGCCGATGCCCACCATGATGCCGATCACGGACGAAGCCCAGATCGAGGCGGCCGTCGTCAGGCCGCTGATATTGAAGCCCTCGCGCATGATGACGCCGGCGCCCAGAAAACCCACGCCCGTGACGATGCCCTGGATGACGCGCGTGGGATCGCTGCCGACGACGGCGCCATGGCCGCCGTACCAGAACTCGGGATAGCCGCCCAGCACGGTCAGCGCGGCCGAGGCCATGCACACGAGGCTGTAGGTGCGCATGCCGGCCGCGCGCCCGTGATACGAACGCTCGTACCCCACCAGCAAGCCCAGCAGCAGCGCGCCCAGCAGGTTCAGCAGGATCACGCCATTCGTCGCCAGCTCGGCCGGCGACCAGTAGGCGCGCAGGAAGTCGATGGTCGGCATTTAATCCTGGGGTTTTTTGGTCAGCTGCTTTTCAAACGCCACGTCGAGCTTGCTGACGCGGCGCGCCTTTTGCGGTCCCAGGCCATTGACGAAGGCGACGAAGGCGTCGAGTTCCAGCGGCGGGCACAGGGGCGGCAAGCCGGGGCCTTCCGTGAGGAAGAACAGTTCATCGCCCGTGCGCGCCATCGTGTAGAGGCGGTTGCCGGTGCGTTCCTTGAGCCGCTCGATGGCGGACGTGGCGCGGGTCGAACGCATCAGATGGCTCCCGTGCGCTGTTCCAGCCACGCCAGCGCAGGCGCATCGGCCGGCGCCGCCAAGTGCGGCGCCAGGCGCGCGCGCACGGTGGCGTGATAGTCGTTGAGCCAGGCCGCCTCGTCGTCGCGCAACAGCGAGCGTTCCACACAGCGCGTGTCGATCGGGCACAGGGTCAATGTCTCGAAGCGCAGGAATTCGCCGAAGGGCGTCGTCCCTGCGGGAATGTTGAGCACCAGGTTCTCGATGCGGATGCCCCACTGGCCGGGACGGTAGATCCCCGGCTCGATGGAGGTGATCATGCCCGGTTCCATCGCCGTCTGCGGCTCCGGCATGGCGGACTGCGAAATCGATTGCGGCCCTTCGTGCACGTTCAGGAAGAAACCCACGCCATGGCCCGTGCCGTGGCCAAAGTCGATGCCTTCGGCCCACAGGGGCGCGCGGGCAATCGAGTCGAGCATGGGCGACTTCACGCCGCGCGGAAACTGCGCGCGCGACAGGGCGATCATGCTGCGCAAGACGAGGGTGAAATCGCGCCGGTGTTCTGCCGTGATCGTGCCGACGGGGACCACGCGCGTGATGTCCGTGGTGCCGCCCCAATACTGGCCGCCCGAGTCGATCAGCAGCAGGCCGTCGCCTTCGATGGTGGCCTCGCTGCCCGCATGGGCGTGGTAATGCATGATGGCGCCATGCGCATTGAAGCCGGCGATGGTGCCGAAACTGGGGCTGACAAAACCGGCGCGGCGGGCGCGGGCGGCCGTCAGGTGTTCGTCGACACCGATTTCCGTCAACGGCGCGCGTTGCGGGTCGGCCAGGGTGGCGTCCAACCAGCTGAAAAATTCGCACAGGGCGGCGCCGTCCTGCTCCATGGCGGCGCGCACGTGCGCCGCTTCAGCGTCCGTCTTGCGCGACTTGGCCAGGGTGGTCGGGTTGATCGATTCGACCACGCGCACGCCGTCGGCCACGGCCTGGCGCGCGCCGAACGTGATGCGGCGCGGATCGAGCAGCAGGGTGGCGCCGGCCGGCAGGGCGGCCAGCGCGGCGGCCGCGCGGTCATACGCGGCCACGTCCACGCCTTCGCTCTCCAGCGTGGCGCGCAGGGCGGCGGGCAGCTTGCCGTCGGCGACGAACAGGGTGGCGCGCTCGGGGCCCACCAGCGCATGGGCGAGGAAGACGGGGTTGTAGTTGACGTCGGCGCCGCGCAGGTTGAACAAATACGCGATATCGTCGAGGGTGGAAATGACGTGGTGGCTGGCGCCGTGCGCCGCCATGCCGGCACGCAGGGCTGCCAGTTTTTCCATGCGCGACAGCGTTGGATACGCGGCCGCATGCTCGTACACCGGCGCGGCGGGCATGGCCGGACGATCCGGCCAGACGGCTTGCAGCACATCGGTATCCGTGCGCAGAGTCACTTGCGCGCCCAGCGCCTGCTGCAGCAGGCGCGCATTGGCCAGGCCCAGCACGGCGCCGTCGACGGCCACCGTCTGCCCCGGCCGCATGGTCTCGCCCAGCCAGTCGATATACAGCACGCTGGCGCCGGACGGGATTTTCTTCAGGACGATGCCGCTGCCGGCCAGTTCGTCTTCCGCCTGCTCCCAGTAGCGGCCATCGGTCCACACGCCGGCGAAATCCTGCGTCACGACCAAGGTGCCGACGGAACCCGTAAAACCCGACAGCCACTCGCGGCCCTGCCAGCGGGCCGGCAGGTACTCGGACAAATGCGGGTCGGCCGACGGCACGATCAGGGCATCGATGTGCTGCGCGCGCATGGCGCCGCGCAGCTGCGACAAACGGGAGGCGGGAGTGGATTGGTCTGGTGTCTGCATGGGAGCGAAAATGGAGCGGTGCTGGGAAGCGTCTATGATACCGCGATTAGCAGCCGGGTTGCACTCGCTGCAACGCCAGCAGCGCCCCGGCGGCGGCGGCGATTTTTTCCAGCAGCGCCTCGTCGTAGGGCAGCCACGGCACGGCGCCCAGCTTGTTCCCCTGCGCTACCGCCTCGATCACCGCCTCGGCGCCATCCTTCGTGACCCTGCCGGTGGTCAGGTGGATCGCATGCCGGCCCACCATCAGGTGGCGCGCTTCGAGCGTCATCCGGCCATCCTCGATCTGGTCCGCGAATACCTGTTCCAGCACGGCGCGCCGCATGCCCGCCATCGGCCCCGGTGCCAGGTTGGCCAGGTAAAACAGGCGCTGTTCGCGCTCCACGCTTTGCTCTTCCTCCACCAGCGCCAAGGCGCTGGCGCTGACCAGCAGGTCCACCGCGCGGCACGCTTCCGAATACGCCACCGGCGCCATCGGCATCATCTGCGCGGGCGCCAGCCCGTTTGACGTGCAGGCGCCGCCCGCCCCCGGATACACGCGTCCCTCGATGCGCAGCGACACGCGCCAGGCACCGAACTGGCGCGACAGGCCTTCATCGTGGTCCAGGCGCCAGCCTTCGCGGCGCGCCAGTCCCAGCAAGGTGGGCAGCGACAGCTGGTAGCCGGCAAATGGGGCGCCGCCGTCGCCGGGCGGTGCATATATTTCGCGATAAACCTGGCGCAGCGGCTGGCGCAGGCGCCGCCGCGCGAGCAGCGCTTGCCAGGCGGCGCGCTCTTCCCCGCTGCCATGCAAGGGGTGCCACAGGCCGATCTCGCCTTGCTCCGGCACATCCACCGGCTGCCCCTGCGCGTCGACGGCGCCCTTCCCGTCGAGCATGAAGGCCAGCCCATCGCCCGTGCGCCAGACCAGCGCGCGCGCCACCGCGTCGATATCGGCATCGTCGCGCAGGCCACGCCATTGGTCCAGGCCAAACCACACCTCGCTGGCGTAGCCCGCTTCCAGGCGGCGCGCCAGCATGGTCTGGCGCCGCTTGCCCATGGGACCCGGCATGCCGATCCTCCAGGCGATATCGGGCCGTTCGGCCAGCGCCCGTTCGGCCGGTTTCAGATTGCGTTCCAGTTTCTTGCGGATGCCCGCATGGCGCACCTGGGCCAGCGCCGCGCGCAGGGCTTGCAGGCTTTCGGGCGTGGGAATGGTTTCCACCGCATGGCCCAGCGCCATCGCCAGCGATTGCGACGGCGCGCTTTTGGCCGCGCCAGGCGCCACGCATGCCAACGGCAGCAGGACGGTAATCACGGGCCTGAACCAGGCATCGTCGCGATAGGACGCCACCCGCGCGGCACGCGCCAGCACCGGAGAATCTGCCGTGGCAAAGGCGGCATCGGCAGCATACGGCACGCTGCCGTCATGGATGGCGGCGATATGGCGCGCCGCCTGCTCCAGTATCGTGCGCGCAAAATCGACATACACCGCATCGTCGGCCAGCTCTTCGGCGGGGTCCGCCTCGCCGATGCTGTCGCGGTTCCAGTGGCCCCTGTAGCTTGAGCCGGCCAGCGCCAGCAGGGACGCTTGCGCCAGCTGCGGCAGCAGTTCCATTTCCCGCAAGGTCAATGGCATCGGATAATCGACGTGACGCTCCGCCATTACCTGCGCAAATTGCGCAGGGGCGTCGCCGCCAGCAAGGCGCGCCAGCAGGTAGGCCTGGTAGGGCCGCTCGGCCCAGCCCGAGGTTGCGCCGAGAATGCGCCGCGCCTGTGCCGCCGTGCCTGCCGGTCCATCGCCATGCAGGCAGGCCAGGCAACCGATGACATATTCCCATTCCCGGTTGTAATCACCGGCCGCGTCGAGCGCGTCGAGGAACACGGCGCCGGCCAGCAACGGCGCCAGTCCAGTCTCGGTCACCTGTTCCAGCAGCGTATGAGCCAGATTAAACCGCGCGATATCGTCATGGCCGAAGCGCGCCGCGCGGTGCAACGCACCCCAGATGGCGCCCAGTTCTTCGGGAGACCAGTCGCTGAAATCGACCGGCGGCCCCGCGAAACGCGCATGGTCGACGGCAGCGCCCTCGAGGCGTGCACGCAGCGCTGCGGCACGGCTGGAGATCTCAGTCTCCATCATCGGCCTCGTAGCGGCGCAAGCCTTCCAGGTCCAGCACGCGGATGCCGCCGTAATCGAGGCGCAATAAACCCTTTTTTTCCAGCACCTGCAAGGCCTGGTTGGCGCGCTGGCGCGAGGAGCCCGACAGCAGGCCGATCTCTTCCTGCGACAGCTGGACCAGGGTTTCCACGCCCGGGTACAAATGCGAGTTGAACATCGACGCCAGGCAGCGCGCCACGCGCGTGTTCAGGTCCAGCAGGCGCTCGTTTTCCACCATACCGATGAACTGGCCCAGGCGTTCGTTGAGCTGCATCAGCAGAAAGCGCGTAAATGGCAGGCTCGTTTCCAGCAGCCAGTGGAAGGTGGCGCCGGGCAGGCGCGCCACGCGCGTGTCGCGCAGGGCCATGGTGTCGTATTTGCGGATCTCGTTCTTCAGCAATGAACCTTCGCCGAACCAGCTGCCGGGCGGCACGCCGATGAAGGTCATGGCCTTGCCGGAAGCGGAAAAATTATTCATTTTCACCATGCCGCTGATGACGCCGATCCAGTTGTCCACCGGTTCGCCCTTGCGGCAGACAAAGCCGCCTTTCGGCACGAAAGTCTCGAACACATCGGCCTCGACCCGGGCCATTTGCACGGGGTCGAGCAGCTGCGCCCAGTTGGCCGCGCGCACGGCATCCTTGAGGCTGATATCAGGGTTGGTCATTGTGCGATGCACCATCGAAAAGTGGGTAAATGTCCCCGAAAAGACAACTCGGCAAACTAACGCAGGCTACTATCATTGCACAAACGCCTTACACATAAAAAACACAGAGCGCCATCCAACGAGGTGGAGCCTGAGACAAGCAACAGGGAGACACTGGTGCAAATGCATACCACAGCAGCAATGCCGACTTTTCCGCGGCGCTTATTGCAACACGGGACAGTACGATCCGACAAGCCCGCCTTTCGCGAAAAATACCTGGGCATCTGGCAGACCTGGACCTGGGCCGAGGTCAACGAGGAGGTGCGCGCGCTGGCCTGCGGCCTGGCCGCCATCGGCTTCCAGCGCGGCATGAACCTGGCCATCATCGGCGACAACCGTCCCCGCCTGTACTGGGCCATGCTGGCCGCGCAAAGCCTGGGCGGCGTGCCCGTGCCGCTGTACCAGGACGCGCCGGCCGCCGACATGGCCTACGTGCTGCAGGATGCGGAAATCCGCTACGCCATCGTCGAAGACCAGGAACAGGTCGACAAGCTGCTCGAGCTCAAGGCCCTGTATCCGCATGTCGCCCACATCGCCTATGACGATGAACGGGGCATGCGCCATTACCGCCAGCCGGAGCTGACGTCCTTTGCCGCCCTGCAGGTGCTGGGCCGGGCCTACGACCGCGAGCATCCCGGCTTCTTCGACGCCGCCGTGGCAGCGGGCCAGGGCAGCGACTCAGCCGTGATCTTGTACACCTCGGGCACCACGGGCAAGCCAAAGGGCGTGTGCCAGAGCCATACGGCGCTGCTGGCAGCCGGCGAAGGCGGCGTCGCCTTCGACCAGCTCACCGACAATGAAGACATCCTGTCCTACCTGCCCATGGCGTGGGTGGGCGACTGCCTGTTCTCGCTGGCGCAGGCCATGGTGGCCGGCTTTACCGTCAACTGTCCGGAGTCGGGCGACACGGTGATGATCGACATGCGCGAAATCGGCCCCACCTGCTACTTTGCGCCGCCGCGCGTGTTCGAGAACATGCTCACCAGCGTGATGATACGCATGGAAGACGCGAGCAGCATCAAGCGCCGCATGTTCAGCCATTTCATGGACGTGGCCAAGCGCTGCGGCGCGCAGATTTTGGACGGTAAACCAGTCTCGCTGACGGACCGTCTCGGCTACAAGCTGGGCGAGCTGCTCGTCTACGGCCCCCTGAAAAACGTGCTGGGACTGTCGCGCGTGCGCGTCGCCTACACGGCCGGCGCCGCCATCGGGCCCGACCTGTTCCGCTTCTACCGCTCGATCGGCGTCAACCTCAAGCAGCTGTACGGCTCGACCGAAACCTGCGCCTACGTCTGTTTGCAGCCGGACGGCAATATCAAGTTCGACAGCGTCGGACTGCCGGCGCCAGGCGTGGAAGTCAGGCTGGCGGCCAATGGCGAAGTGCTGGTCAAGTCGCCCGCCACCATGAGCGGCTACTTCAAGCGCCCCGACGCCACGGCCGAAGTGATCGACAACGACGGCTACTTCCATACGGGCGACGCGGGCGTGTTCGACAGCGAAGGCCATCTGAAAATCATCGACCGCGCGGCCGACGTGGGCAAGATGAATTGCGGCGCCATGTTCGCCCCCAACTACATCGAGAACAAGCTCAAGTTCTTCCCCTTCATCAAGGAAGTGGTGGCTTTCGGCCATGCGCGCGACCAGGTGTGCGCCTTCATCAACATCGACATCGAAGCGGTGGGCAACTGGTCCGAGCGGCGCGGCATCGCCTATTCCGGCTACACGGACCTGGCGGCGCGCGCCGAGACCTATGGCCTGATCCGCGACTGCATCGAGCAAGTCAACGCGGAACTGGCGGCCGACCCGCTGATGGACCGCACGCAGGTGCACCGCTTCCTGGTGCTGCACAAGGAACTCGATCCGGACGACGACGAGCTGACGCGCACGCGCAAGGTGCGCCGCAAATTCATCGCCGAAAAATACGCGGTGCTCATTTCCGCCCTGTACGAGGGCAAGGCAACGCAATACATCGAGACCCAGGTGAAATTCGAGGATGGCCGCACCGGTTCCACTAGCGCCAACCTGCAGATCTGGGACAGCAAAACGTACCGGCCCCAGGGCCTGGCCGCATGATGGAGCACAGCACGATGCAAATGAACGAACCCGACGCCCATTTCGGCACGGCCCGCAAGACGGGTCCCGTGATCCTCGACCTGAAGAACATCTCGCTGTCGTTCGGCGGCGTGAAAGCGCTGACCGACATCTCGTTCGACGTGAAGCAGCATGAAATCCGCGCCATCATCGGTCCGAACGGCGCGGGCAAAAGCTCGATGCTGAACGTGATCAATGGCGTGTACCGCCCGCAGCAGGGCGAGATCATCTACCGCGGCGAGCACCGGCGCGGCATGGATTGCTACGCGGCCGCCAAGTCCGGCATCGCGCGCACCTTCCAGAACATCGCCCTGTTCAAGGGCATGACGGTGCTGGACAACATCATGACGGGGCGCAACCTCAAAATGAAGTCGAATTTCCTGCTGCAGGCCCTGTACTGGGGACCCGCGCGGCGCGAGGAAATCGAGCACCGCAAGAAGGCCGAGGAGATCATCGACTTCCTGGAAATCCAGGCCATCCGCAAGACGCCCGTGGGGCGCCTGCCCTACGGCTTGCAAAAGCGCGTGGAACTGGGCCGCGCCCTCGTGGCCGAACCGGAAATTTTGCTGCTCGATGAACCGATGGCCGGCATGAACGTGGAAGAAAAGCAGGACATGTGCCGCTTCATCCTCGACGTCAACGACCAGCTGGGCACGACCATCGTGCTGATCGAGCACGACATGGGCGTGGTGATGGATATCTCCGACCGCGTGGTGGTGCTCGATTACGGCAAGAAGATCGGCGACGGCACGCCCGACGAGGTGCGCAGCAACCAGGACGTGATCAATGCCTATCTCGGCGTGGCGCACTAGACAAGGAATAGCAATGAATATCAATTTTTTCTTTGAAGTGCTGATCGGCGGCCTGCTGTCGGGCGTCATGTATGCGCTGGTGGCGATCGGCTTCGTTCTGATCTACAAGGCCTCGGGCGTGTTCAACTTCGCGCAGGGCGCGATGGTGTTCTTCGCCGCCCTCACCTGCGTCGGCATCATGGACAAGTTCGGCCTGTCCTTGTGGCTGGCCATCCCGCTGACGATGCTCACCATGATCGTGCTGGGCATGGCGATTGAAAGGGTGGTCTTGCGGCCGCTCGTCAACCAGCCGGAAATCACGCTCTTCATGGCCACCATCGGCCTGACTTTTTTCATCGAAGGCCTGGCGCAGCTGATGTGGGGCTCGCAGGTGCACAAGCTGGACCTGCCCATCGAAGACGTGCCGATGCCCTTCCTGATGGACCATTTCAACATCATCGTTTCGCAGTTCGACGTGGTGGCGGCCGGCATCTGCGCGCTGCTGGTGATTTGCCTGGCCCTGCTGTTCTCGAAAACCAAGGTGGGCCGGGCCCTGCGCGCCGTCGCCGACGATCACCAGGCGGCGCTGGCCGTGGGCATTCCGCTGCAGCGCATCTGGGCCGTGGTGTGGGGCGTGGCGGGCCTGGTGGCGATGGTGGCCGGTTTGCTGTGGGGCGCGCGCAACGGAGTGCAGTTCGCCCTCACCTTCATCGCCCTGAAAGCGCTGCCCGTGCTGATCCTCGGCGGCTTTACGTCGGTGCCAGGCGCCATCGTCGGCGGCCTGATCATCGGCGCCTCGGAAAAGCTGGCCGAAGTCTACCTCGGCCCCATGGTGGGCGGCGGCATCGAAGGCTGGTTCCCGTATGTGCTGGCCCTGCTGTTCCTGCTCGTGCGCCCGGAAGGCCTGTTCGGCGAGAAGATCATCCGTCGAATATAAGGCCCCAAGAGCATCGTAGGTCGGATTAGCCGAAGGCGTAATCCGACAAACACCCCAACAGTGAGCAAAGGACACGCCATGATTTACCGTGAAGCAGGACAATTCAAGACCAGCTACCAGGCTGACAACCAGATTTTCCCGATCCGGCAAGACCGCCTGGCACTGACGGCCACGCTGCTCGTCGCCGTCTTCCTCCTGCCGTATTTCGCTTCGCCCTACATGCTGTCGGCGATCCTGATCCCGTTCCTGATCTTCGCCCTGGCGGCGCTGGGCCTGAACATCCTGACCGGTTACGCGGGCCAGCTGTCGCTGGGCACGGCCGCCTTCATGGCCGTGGGCGCGTTTGCCTCGTATAACTTCATGGCGCGCCTGCCCGGCCTGCCGCTGCTGGTGTCGTTCATCCTGGGCGGCCTGTGCGCGGCCATGGTGGGCATCGCCTTCGGCCTGCCCTCCCTGCGCATCCGCGGCTTTTACCTGGCCGCCTCCACCCTGGCGACGCAGTTCTTCGTTGTCTGGTGCCTGACCAAGATCCCGTATCTGACCAACTACAGTTCCTCGGGCGTGATCACGGTGCAGAAGATGACCATCCTCGGCTACCAGTTCGACACGCCGCAAAGCAAATACCTGCTGGTGCTGGCCATCGTGGCCGGCATGGCGCTGCTGGCCAAGAACATGATCCGCTCGAACGTGGGCCGCTCGTGGATGGCCGTGCGCGACATGGACATGGCGGCCGAGGTGATCGGTTTCAGATTGATGCGCACCAAGCTGCTGGCGTTTGCCGTCAGCTCGTTCTATTGCGGCGTGGCCGGCGCCCTGTATGCGTACGCCTACCTGGGCACGGTGGAGCCGGAAGCGTACAACCTGGACCTGTCCTTCCGCATCCTGTTCATGATCATCATCGGCGGCGTCGGCTCGATTCTCGGCTCCTTCCTGGGCGCGGCCTTCATCGTGCTGCTGCCCGTCTTCCTGAACACCATAGCGCATGGCCTGGCATTGCCGACCAGCGTGGCCTCGAACCTGGAACTGATGGTGTTCGGCGCGCTGATCATCTTCTTCCTGATCGTCGAGCCGCACGGCCTGGCCAGGCTGTGGCAGATCGCCAAGGAAAAGTTGCGACTCTGGCCCTTCCCCCATTAAGTTTTTGCAGTCGATGTCGGTTCACTTGAATACCAAATAAAACAAGAGGAGACACACAATGAAACACATCAAATCGCTCATGCTGGCCGCCGCCATCGCCAGTGCCGCACTCACCATGGCCGGCAGCGCGCAGGCGCAGGACAAGGAACAGTACATCGCCCTGCCCTCGTACCGCGTGGGACCGTACGCGGCCGGCGGCTCCGGTTTCTACGGCGGCATCATCGATTACTTCAACCTGGTCAACCAGGCCGGCGGCGTCAATGGCGTGAAAATCAGCTGGGAAGAATGCGAAACCGAATACAACCCGTCGCGCGGCGTCGAATGCTATGAACGCCTGAAAACCAAGCAGGGCGGCGCCACCCTGGTCGAAACCCTGTCCACGGGCGTCGCCTACGGCATTCTCGACCGCGTGGCGCAGGACAAGATTCCCATGACGATGATCGGCTACGGCCGCTCGGACGCCGCCAACGGCAAGGTCTTCCCGTATGTATATCCGCTGATCTCCAGCTACTGGAGCCAGGCCGCCGCCATGATCAAGTATTTGGGCGACAAGGATGGCGGCATGGACAAGCTGAAAGGGAAAAAAATCGTCCACCTGTACCACGATTCGGCCTTCGGCAAGGAGCCGCTGCCCGTGCTGGAAGCGCTGTCGAAACAGTACGGCTTCGAGCTGATCAAAATTCCCGTCGCGCCGCCCGGCAGCGAACAGCAATCGCAATGGCTGCAAATCCGCCAGGCCAAGCCGGATCACGTGATCCTGTGGGGCTGGGGCGTGATGAACTCCGTTGCCATCAAGACGGCGCAGCGCAACGGCTTCCCGCGCGACAAAATGCTGGGCGTCTGGTGGGCCGGCTCCGAGGAAGACACGATTCCATCGGGCGACGCGGCCAAGGGCTACACGGCGATGACGTTCAATACGCCGGGCAACTATCCCGTGCTCGACGACATCCGCAAAAAACTCTACGCCACCGGCAAGGGCAACCTGTCCGACCAGTCGCGCATCGGCTCCGTCTACCACATGCGCGGCGTGACGGCCGGCATCCTGTGGGTCGAAGCGATCCGCACGGCGCAGGAAAAATTCGGCAAGGGCAAGCCGATCACGGGCGAACAGATGCGCTGGGGCCTGGAAAACCTGAACGTCGACGATGCGCGGCAGAAGGCCGTGGGCGCGCTGGGCATGTTCCCCACCGTGAAAACCAGCTGCGACGACCATGAAGGCTCGGGCGCCGTGAAGGTGCAGCAGTGGGATGGCAAGAAGTGGACCGCCATCACGCCGAAATGGATCGTCGGCGACAAGGCCCTGGTACGCAAGCTGGTCGAGGAATCGTCGGGCAAGTACGCCGAAGAGAAAAAGATCACGCCGGCGTGCATGAAGTAAGCGGCTCTCGACGTGGCGTCGGGTTACGCGCTACGCGCTAACCCGACCTACGCCGACCAACACCGCATTCACGTAGGTCGGATTAGCGTAGCGTAATCCGACAGCATCGCCAACACATATGAAAACGAAGCAGCCATGACACCCACTGCCACGCAAACACCAGACACCGCGCCGCCGCCCTACCTGTCGGTCAACAATATCGAAGTCATCTACGACCACGTGATCCTGGTCCTGAAGGGCGTGTCGCTGCAAGTCCCGCAAGGCAAGATCGTGGCGCTGCTGGGCGCCAACGGCGCCGGCAAGTCGACCACCCTGAAAACCATCTCGACCCTGCTGCGCGGCGAACGCGGCGACGTCACCAAGGGCGAAGTCCAGTTCAAGGGCGAGCGCGTGGATCAATTGACGCCGAATGAGCTGGTCAAGCGGGGCCTGTCGCAAGTGATGGAGGGCCGCCACTGTTTCGGCCACCTCACCATCGAGGAAAACCTGCTAACGGGCGCCTACACGCGCAGCCTGTCGCGCGGCGAGCTGAAAGAGGCGCTGGACAAGGTCTACCACTACTTTCCGCGCCTGAAAACGCGGCGCAGCAGCCAGGCCGGCTATACCTCGGGCGGCGAACAGCAGATGTGCGCCATCGGCCGCGCGCTGATGGCCAAGCCGTCGATGATCTTACTGGACGAGCCCTCGATGGGCATCGCGCCGCAGATCGTCGAAGAGATCTTCGGCATCGTCAAGGATTTGAATCACAAGGAAAACGTATCTTTCCTGCTGGCCGAGCAGAACACCAACGTGGCGCTGCGCTACGCGGACTTCGGCTACATCCTGGAAAACGGCCGCGTCGTGATGGAAGGGCAAGCGCAGGAACTGGCCAGCAACGAAGACGTCAAAGAGTTTTACCTGGGCGTGTCCAGCGCCGGGCGCAAGAGCTTCCGCGACATGAAGTTCTACCGCCGCCGCAAGCGCTGGCTGGCGTGATCCATCAAAAACCTTGGCTGCAACGCGCCCGGCGGTCCTGATGGCCAGGCGTGCGAATCAACATGCAATGACAATTGGAGAATGACTGACATGACCGATACGCTCGACAGTCTGGAAGCACGCGCCCCCGAAGCGCGCGAACGCGAATTGATGGCCGGCCTGCCGCAGCTGATCGCGCGCGCGCAACAGGCGCCGGGCTGGGCCCGCATCCTCGACGGCGTCGATGCGGCCGGCATCACCAGCCGCGCCGCGCTGGCGCAGCTGCCCGTGACGCGCAAGTCCGACCTCAAGCAATTGCAGCACGCGCAGCTGCCGTTCGGCGGCTTGAACACGACACCGAAAAACGCCCTGTCGCGCGTGTTCGTCTCGCCCGGTCCCATCTTCGATCCGGAAGGCCGCGGCCCCGACTGGTGGCGCTTTGCGCGCCCCATGTATGCGGCCGGCGTGCGCGCCGGCGGCCTGCTGCAGAACTGTTTTTCGTATCACTTCACGCCGGCCGCCTTCATGGTCGAAGGAGGTGCCGCGCGCATCGGCTGCACCGTCATCCCGGCCGGCATCGGCCAGACGGAAATGCAGGTGCAGGCGATGGCCGACCTGAAGCCGGACACGTATATCGGCACGCCGTCGTTCCTGAAACTGATTATCGAAAAAGCGCGCGAAATGGGCGCCGACATCAGCAGCGTCACCAAGGCCGTGATGGGCGCGGAAGCGCTGCCCGAATCCTTGCGCAGCTGGTTTGCCGAGAACGGCGTGCCGCACGTGTTCCAGACCTATGCCTCGGCCGATATCGGCAGCATCGCCTATGAAACGGCCAGCAATGGCAAGCTCAATCCCGGCATGGTCGTCGACGAAAACGTGCTGCTCGAGATCGTCCATCCGGGCAGCGGCATTCCCGTCGCGCCGGGCGAGGTGGGCGAAGTCGTCGTCACCGTCTTCAATGCCGACTACCCGCTGATCCGCTTTGCCACCGGCGATCTGTCGGCCGTGCTGATGGACGCGCCGCAGTCGCCGTGCGGGCGCACGAATACGCGCATCAAGGGCTGGATGGGGCGCGCCGATCAAACCACCAAGGTGCGCGCCATGTTCGTGCATCCCTCGCAGGTGCATGAAATCGCGCGCCGCCACCCGCAAATCAGGAAGGCGCGGCTGGTGGTGTCGGGGCGCATGGCCAACGACGAGATGGCCTTGCATTGCGAAGTCGACGATCCGCATGACGCCAGCGGCGTGGAAGCCATCATCGGTTCGATCCGCGAACTGACCAAGTTGCGCGGCGACGTGGTGCTGGTGGCGGTGGGCAGTCTGGCCCAGGATGGGAAAATCATCGACGACATGCGCGATTACAAATAAGGCCGATTTGCGGGATAATACCGGCATTGACCATCAGCCCCTTTCATCGCCATGCAAGAGTCCATGCAAGAATTTCATCACAACCGTGCCCGTGACCTGATCAAGAACGCGGAACTGCTGTTCGACCAAGATACCGTGCAGGCGTCGATCACGCGCATGGCCGATGTGCTCAACACGCGCTTCAACGCCGAGGATTCGAAAGAGTTCCCGCTGGTGCTGGGCGTGATGGGCGGCGCCGTCGTGTTTACGGGCAGCCTGCTGCCGCAACTGAGCTTCCCGCTCGAATTCGACTACATCCACGTCAGCCGCTACGGCGACGACGACAAGGGTGGCGAAGTGGTGTGGAAAGTCATCCCCCGCTCGAACGTGGCGGGCCGCACCGTCATCGTGCTCGACGATATTCTCGACGAAGGCGAAACCCTGGCGCACGTCAAGCAGCGCTTGCTGGACATGGGCGCCTCGGAAGTCATCTTGGCCGTGTTCGCCGACAAGGCCATCGGCAAGAAAAAGCCCGTACAAGCCGACATCGTCGGCCTGGTGATCCCGAACCGCTTCGTCGTCGGCTTCGGCATGGATGCGTACGGCTACTGGCGCAACCTGCCGGGTTTGTGGGCCATCAAGCCTGAGGATTTGAAGCAGGAGTGATTGTGGTGTTGTCGGATTACGGCCTTTGGCCTAATCCGACCTACCAGTGCCCGGTGGCGTAGGTCGGATTAGCGCACCGCGCGTAATCCGACAAACCCACCAGCGTTACAGCTTCAACCGCGCGCGCGCCGCATCGTATTCGGCCTTCAGGCGCGCCACCATCTCTGCCACGCTCGGCACGTCATCCATCAAGCCCACGCCCTGGCCCGCGCCCCAGATGTCGCGCCAGGCCTTGGCGCTGCCGGAGCCGAAATTCATCGCGCTCTTGTCCGCTTCGGGCAAGGCTTCCGGATCGAGCCCGGCCGCTTCGATCGATTTTTTCAGGTAATTGCCGTGCACGCCCGTAAACAGGTTCGTGTAGACGATGTCGGCCGCCGCAGACTCCACGATGGCCTCGCGGTAGCCGTCGCTGACGTTCGATTCCTTGGTCGCCAGCCAGCGCGAGCCGATGTAGGCAAAGTCGGCGCCCATCGCTTGCGCGGCCAGCACGGCGTCGCCCGTGGCGATGGAGCCCGACAGCGCCAGCGGGCCGTCGAAGAATTTGCGCACTTCGCCCACCAGCGCGAACGGCGACAGGGTGCCCGCGTGGCCGCCGGCGCCGCTGGCCACCAGGATCAAGCCATCGACGCCCGCTTCCAGCGCCTTTTTCGCGTGGCGGATCGAAATCACGTCATGCAGCACGATGCCGCCATAGCTGTGGATGGCGTCGAGCATTTCCTTGGGCGGCGCGCGCAGCGAGGAAATGATGATGGGGACCCGGTGTTTCACGCACACTTCCACGTCGTGCGCGAGGCGGTCGTTCGACTGGTGCACGATCTGGTTGACGGCGATCGGCCCGACTTTTTTATCGGGATGGGCGGCCTGGAAGGCGGCCAGCTCGGCCTGCAGGTCGGTCAGCCACGTGTCGAGCAATTCGGCGGGACGCGCGTTCAGGGCAGGGAAGGAACCGACGATGCCGGCCTTGCACTGCGCCGCGACGAGGGCCGGGCCGCTGGCGATAAACATCGGCGAGGCGATAACGGGTAAGGAGAGGTTTTGCAACGCAACAGGCAATGCCATGGCGGACTCGCTGGAAAGTTGATCGGACGTGAAAGACACACTGAACGTTGATTATAGTGCAGAAAAAGTACGATCGTGCTGAATTTATCGCAAGGCCGGTTCAACCTTCGTTGAGCAAGTACTCACCCTCGACCCGCGCCGCTGCTGCCCTGCATAGTTGCGACACGGCCCACTCGGCCAGCGCGGCCGCCTCCTGGCGCAGGAAGCGCCGGTTGGCCTCTTCGAAGACGGGCATGCCGCGCAGCAGGGCCGGTATCCCGGTCAGGGCGATGCGCTGGCGCTCGAGCAGCAAAAATTTCAGCAGCACTTTCACCGCATTCTGCGCATTGCGCACGGGGTCGGACGCCAGGTAATCGAGGCGCGAATACGCACGCTGCAGGGCGCCGGCGGCATCCGTAAATGACCGGCCATGCCCGGGAATGACGACGCGCACGTCCAGGCTGGCGATCAGGTCCAAGGTGGCGCGCGCTTCAGGAAAGCCGGAGCCGCCATCGAGTTCGGGAAAGATCACGCCAAAGCCGTTTTCCCACAGGGCGTCGGCGGAAATCAGGATGCCCTCGCCGGCGCAGTAAAAAATCAGCGAGTGCGGGTCGTGGCCCGGCGCGCCCAGCGCCTGCCAGGCCATGCCGGCCAAAGTCAAGGTGTCGCCGGGCGAGACGGTGGCGTCAAAGCGGAAGCGCGGGCATTGCTGGCCCGTGGCCTGGAAACTGAGGGCATCGACATCCCACGCGCGCACCTTGTCCGCTTCCGCCACGGGAATGGCCGTATGGCAGCCGTATGCGGCTTGCAGCAGCGCGTTGCCGCCGCAATGGTCGGAGTGCAGGTGGGTGTTGAACAGGCGGTCCAGCGGCCGGCCGGCCAGGCTGTGGCGCAGCAGGGCCAGGGTTTGCGGCGCATGCGTGACATAGCCGCTGTCGATCAGGGCCGTGTCATCCTTCCCCTGGAACAGGATGTTGTTCGACGACAGCCAGCCGCGTTCGAACACCTGCATGGCATCGGGGAACAGCGCTGGCGATCGCGGCATGGCTTCCTCAGTAGTCGGGCTCGAAATCGAGCAAAGATTCGCGGCCCGGCAATTCGGCCCACACGGCGCGCTTGAAGTCATCGTCGGCCTTGCTCCAGGCGATGATTTCGTCGAGCGTGCGCAGGCAGCCTTCGCACAAGCCGCTGTTGCGGTTCATCTTGCACAGGCTGACGCAGGGCGACGGCACCGGCGACGGCAAAGAAAGCGGAACGGCTGGCGGAGGTGGGGGAGCGACCATCATGGAGCGGCATCGGTAAACGTGAAGACTTTCATTATGCCGCGAAACGGCGCCGGCGAGGCGATGACATCGCCCTGCAATGTTTCCGTGAATATATTTTCCAGCGAAACAATGCTCAACAACCGCTGTTCCGGAAATATATTTTTCACACATTCTCACTCTGCGGGTGCCCGTCCTACAACACGATCAGCCCGGATCCTGCTTGACTTGAGTCATTTCAGAACTATACTACCATCCATGCAGATGGCAAATGGATGCCACGTGGAGTTTATGGAGAGATATGGCCAAGCAAGACAGCAAGCCCAAAATTGGGGAATCCGAGAAAATCACGATCAACCTCGGTTTGATTGACCTGGGGCAGATCGATCTGCTGGTCCAGGAGGGATTTTATTCCAACCGCACGGATCTGATCCGTACGGCCATACGCAACCAGCTGGGTATCCACGCCGACGTGGTGAAACAAACCGTGGCCCGTAAAAGCCTGGTATTGGGCATGCAGCATTACTCGCGCGCCGACCTGGAAGCGATCCAGGCAGCCGGCCAGCGCCTGCAGATACAGGTGCTGGGACTGGCCAGCATCGCCAGCGACGTTTCGGTGGAACTGGCACTGGCCACCATCGAGTCGATTTTCGTATTAGGTGCCCTGCACGCCAGCACCGTCGTCAAGACGGCGCTCGCAGGGCGAATTCACTAGCGTATTGGTTCGCGGCGATGACCCGGCCGATGCGCGGCACCGTTAAGGATGGTCATGAAACTACCTCTCAACATGTTGGCGCAGATGCGCACAGCGACCCGTAATCTGATGGGCAGCGGCCCCGCCGCCGCCACCGAAGCGATCCAGCAGGCGCTGTCTGCGGCCGGACTGACGCCGCAAGCGGCCGCCACGCAAGCGCCGCCACCGCAGCCGATGCGTGACATCAATCCGCCACCTGCGCCGCCACCTGCACCAGCGCAGGCCCGGGCCGGGCAGCCGCAAGCTGACGCCGCGCCGGAAGCGGCATCGGTGCCGCCCACGCCCGCGCAGGCGGCGCAGGAGTTCGCGCAGGATTTCATGGCGCGCCTGGGCGTGCCGGCCGGCCTGGGCCAGCACAGCTTCGACATGCCCAGTTTCGAACTGCCGAATTTCCACCCGCCCGGCTTCAACGCGCCGGCCGCCACGCCGGTGGAGATCCCCGCCGGCGCGCAGTTCATCGATGGCGTGTACCGCAACCATGCGGGTACGCGTTCGTACAAGCTGTATATCCCCAGCAGCTACCACGGCCAGGCCATGCCGCTGATCGTCATGCTGCACGGCTGCACGCAAAATCCCGACGATTTCGCCGCCGGCACGCAGATGAATGCGCTGGCCGAAGAAAAGGAGTGTTTTGTCGTCTACCCGGCGCAGACGCAGGGCGCCAACAGTTCGCGCTGCTGGAACTGGTTCAACGCCATCGACCAGCAGCGCGACCAGGGCGAACCGTCGCTGATCGCCGGCATCGCCCAGCAAGTCATCGACGACTACCCGGTCAACGAGCGTGAAGTGTTCGTCGCCGGCCTGTCGGCGGGCGGCGCCATGGCCGTCATCGTCGGCACCCTGTACCCCGACCTGTTTGCCGCCGTCGGCGTGCATTCCGGCCTGCCCTTCGCCTCGGCGCAGGACTTGCCGTCGGCGCTGGCAGCCATGAAGGGCGGCGCCATGCCCAATGCCCAGCGCAAGGCGCCAGCCGGCGGCGTGCCCATCATCGTTTTCCACGGCGACCGCGACACCACCGTCAACCCGCGCAATGGCGATGAACTGATCGCGCAGGGCGTGCGCAGCCAGGCGGGCGGCAAGGCGGCCAAGGCCGCATCCGTCGACGGCAGCGTGCCGAACGGCCACCGCTACACGCGCACCACGCACAGCCAGGCCGACGGCTCGCCGCTGGGCGAACACTGGGTCATCCACGGCGCTGGCCACGCGTGGTCCGGCGGCAGCGATAACGGCAGTTATACGGACGGCAAAGGGCCGGACGCCAGCCGGGAAATGCTGCGCTTCTTCAAGACCGTCAGCTGATATTCTCGGTGTAGGGCGCGATCTGCCGCTGCTTGTCGGCGATCTCGCATACGCCGTCGGCATAACGGTTGGAGATGGCGATGAACTGGTCCTGGATCTGCAGGAAGGCGTCGACGATCTCGGCGTCGAAGTGCGAACCGCGTCCCTCGACGATGATCTGCACGGCCTGCGCGTGGTCCATGCCCTGCTTGTAGATGCGCCGGCTGATCAGAGCGTCATACACGTCGGCCAGCGCCATCAGGCGCGCCGAAATCGGGATGGCTTCGCCCGCCAAGCCTTGCGGGTAGCCGCTGCCATCCCATTTTTCATGGTGGCTGTAGGCGATCTCTTTCGCATACTTGAGGAAATCGACTTCGATGCCCAGTTCGTGCTCGGCCGCCAGGATGGCGTCGCGTCCCAAGGTGGTGTGCGTCTTCATGATCGCCATTTCATGCGGCTCGAAACGCCCCGGCTTGAGCAGGATATGGTCGGGGATGCCCACCTTGCCGATGTCGTGCAGCGGCGCCGTCTTGAACAGCAGTTCGATATTCTTGTCCGTCAAAAAATCGCGGAAACGCGGCAAGTTGCGCACCTTCTCGGCCAGCGCCTTCAGGTAGTGCGAGGTGCGGCGGATATGGTTGCCCGTCTCGCTGTCGCGCGTCTCGGCCAGCGAGGCCATGGCGTGGATGGTGACGTCCTGCAGCGCCGCCACTTCCTGCACGCGGCGCTCCACTTCCGTTTCCAGGTACTGGTTCTGGTCGCGCAGGAAATCCTGCATCTGCTTCATCGCCAGCTGCGTCTTGATGCGCGCCAGCACGATGGGCGCCGAAATCGGCTTGGTGATGTAATCGACGGCGCCCAGGGCCAGGCCCAGCTGCTCGTCGGCCACTTCGCTCATGGCGGTCACGAAAATCACGGGGATGCCTGCCGTGGCGGCATCGGCCTTCAGCGCGCGGCATACATCGTAACCGCTCATGCCCGGCATCATGATGTCGAGCAGGATCAGGTCGGGCTGGTCGCTGCCGGCGGCAATCTTCAGGGCGCGCTCGCCATTGACGGCGATCTTGGTGCGGTAATCGTCTTCCAGCACCGCGCGCAGCAGATCGATATTGTCTGGCGTGTCGTCGACCACCAGGATGGTTGGCTTGCTTGCCGGCGCTCTCATACCCGTCCTTCGTTCTGCATAGTTATCCTTCTCACAGTGTCAGCTCCAGCGCATCGGCCACTTCGCCCAGCTGCGCCAGCGCACCTTCGAAATCGTATTGTCCCAGCATGCGCTTCAACTGGCGCGCATGTTCCGCCTGCCCCGCCGCGACCAGCACGGGACCGATGCCGTCAAGGTGCTTGACGGCCTGCGCATCGTCCTGCTGCAGCAGCTGCGACAATTCGCGCAAGCCCGCTTCCAGGTATGCCCGGTCCACCGGCGCCACGTGCGCCACCGCCGCGCCGCCCGCTTCGGCCGCATTGCCGCGCGACTGCATGGCCAGCACGATCTTCGGCACCAGCTCGTCGAGCGCCAGGGTACAGGCGGCCAGCGCCTGCGGCAAGCCGTCGTGCGAACCCAGGCTGAGCAAGTGTTCGACCCGCGCGGCGCTGTCGGCCAGGCCGCCGGCGCCGATATTGCCGGCCAGGCCCTTCAGGGTATGCGCTTCGCGGATCGCCGTCTCGAGCTGGTTGTTCTCGATGGCGGCAACGATGCGCTGCATGGCGTCGAACTGGGTTTCCACAAAACGGTCCAGCAATTTTCGCATCAAAGCGGCATTGCCGCCCACGCGGCGCATGGCTTCCGTCATTTTCAGGCCGGCGATCACGGGCAGCTCCGCTTCCGGCTGCGCCGCTACCGACGTCATTGCCTGCGGCGCGGCCGGCGCGATCCAGCGCGCCAGGGTGCCGAACAGCTGCGCCACGTCGATCGGCTTGGCGATGAAATCGTTCATACCGGCGTCCAGGCATTTCTCCTTGTCGCCCACCATGGCATTGGCCGTCATGGCGATCACGGGCAAATTCGAATAACGGGGGTCCTGGCGCAGCTTGCGCGTCGCCTGGTAGCCATCCATCACCGGCATCTGGCAATCCATCAGCACGCCGTCATAGGCGTTTTCCTCGATCTTCGCCAGCGCGATGGCACCATTGCCCGCGATGTCGACGCGGATGCCGGCGTCGTTGAGAATATGCTGCGCCACTTCCTGGTTCACTTCATTATCCTCGACCAGCAGCAGCCAGGCGCCGCGCAGGGCGCGCTCGTCGTCGCGGTAGCTGCTCTGGCGCTGCGTCTTGCGGCTCTGTCCCGTCACGCCGCCAAACACGAACGATATCTGGTCGAGCAGGGTCGAGGCGCTGACCGGCTTGTTTAATATCCCGTCGAGCGGCAAATCGCGCTGACGCGCCGCCTCCAGCAGCGCTTCGCGATGGAAGGCCGTGACCATGATGCAGGCCGGCGTCGCATCGATGCCGGCGGCATCGGCACGGATGCCGGCCAGGGTATCGAGGCCGTTCATGCCCGGCATTTTCCAGTCCATCAGCACCAGTCCGTACGGACGCCCCTCGGCGCGCGCCTGCGCCACGGCACCGATGGCCAGCACGCCGCCAGACACGGCACGCGCCTCGAAGCCCAGCGCCGCCAGCATGCTGACGAAGATTTCACGCGCGCTGGGGTTGTCATCGACCACCAGCACGCGCAGGCCCTGGAACTGCTGTTGATGTTGCAACTGCGGCAGATTATCGCGCGGCACGGCGGCCAGGCCGAAGCGGGCCGTGAAGAAAAAGGTGCTGCCCACGCCCGCTTCGCTGACCAGGTCGATTTCGCCTTCCATCATTTCCACCAGGCGTTTGCTGATGGTCAGCCCCAGGCCGGTGCCGCCATGGTGGCGCGTGGTGGAGGTGTCGGCCTGGGTAAAGGCCTGGAACAATTTGCTGCGCTGGGGCGGCGTCAGGCCGATGCCCGTATCGCGCACGTCGACGCGCAGCACGGCCGCATGCTCTTCCAGCTGCTGCAGGCGGATGGTGACGACGATCTCGCCCTTGTCCGTAAACTTGATCGCGTTGTTGGTCAGGTTGATCAGCACCTGGCCCAGGCGCAGCGGGTCGCCCTGCAAGGCGTTCGGCACGTCGGGGGCGATGTCGAACAGCAGTTCAAGCCCCTTGTCCTGCGCGCGCATCACGGACAGGTCGGCGATCTGCGCCAGCACGTCCTCGAGGAAGAAATCGACTTTTTCAAAGGCCATCTTGCCCGCCTCGATCTTCGAGAAATCGAGGATGTCGTCGATGATGGCCAGCAGGTTCTTCGAAGCCGATTCCACCTTCTCCAGGTAGTTGCGCTGGGTCGACGTGAGCTCCGTCTGCAGCGCCAGATGGGTCATGCCGATGATGCCGTTCATCGGCGTGCGGATCTCGTGCGACATATTGGCCAGGAAGTCCGACTTCATCTTGGTCGCATCCTCGGCCACTTCGACGGCGTGACGCAGGTCCTGCTCGACGGCCAGGCTGGTGCTCATGTTCTTGAGCGCCTGCAGCAATTCGCCCGTCTCGTCGCGCGACGTCACCTCGATGACGGAACTGAAGTCGCCATTGGCCACGCGCGTGGCGATCGCCACCGCCTCGCCCAGCGGACGCGTGATCGAGCGCGCCGACCAGGCAAAGGCCAGGCCCGTCAGCAGGGCCGCCAGGCCGATGCCGCCCATCAGCAGCAGCGAAGTGTCGATGTCGTTGCGTATCCTGGCCGCGCTGTCGCGGATCAGCTGTTGCTGCAAATCGTCGAGCTGGCCCACGTACAGCAGCACTTTTTCCAGCATCGGCAAGGTCTGCGTCTGTATGGCCTGCTCGGCGCGGGCATCCTCGCCGCGCTCGACCAGTTCGAACATCGTCTTGAGCGAGCCGTAGTACTCGGCGCGCGCCAGGTGCATCTGTTCCAGCAGGCGCCGTTCCTCGGGCCGCGCATCGAGACCGTCGAGAATGCGCACCTGCTCATCGATGCCTTGCTTGATCGCTTCCAGGCGCGCCTGGTTCGCCTGGCGCAGCGCCCGCTCGTGCTGGTTCGGCAGATTGCCGATGCGCGTGGCCGCCTCGCGCGCCAGCCCGTGGATCTTGCTGGTGGCCTTGGCGGCGACCCAGTCGCGCTGCAGGATATCGTCGGTCTCGGCGCGGATGGCGTAGATGCGGCTGCCGGAAAGGACGATGACGACCAGCATCAGCACGATCAACATGGCATAACCGGCATTGATGCGCACGCCGATACTGATATCCCTGAAGCGCATAACTTTCCTATAAGAAATTCTTGGAAATCGAAGTCTGAACGTATTCCCCTACGAAATGCAAGGTTTATTGCAAAGCAATTGCATGATGAAGCACTTATTTAGCCGACGTTAGGCTTGACAGGAGGTGCCAGGGTGGCGATATGGGCTTGCAGGCAGGCGGGGCACCAGCAGCCCACGGCGGCGCTGCCGGGCACGGGCATGGCGGGCGGCAGCGCCGTGCACCAGCACGGTCCGCTGGCCTGCGGGTCGGTCTGGCCGCATTGGAAGGTGGCGCCGCACAGGCTGCACTGGCTCATGGCTGTGTTTGAATTGGCAAGTGTGTGTCATGCTGCGCCGGGACGCGACGCAGATGTAACGGGCAGTAAAAGGGCTGGCTGGGGAACATATCGGGCCAGACTATAGGATCATCAGGGAAAATACAACAAGATCGCCCTATAATGCCTCCAGGATTTTCTTCTTCCCTGTAAAATCGCACAAATCTATTTTCCGGACTCGCCATGAATCAACTAGCTAACTTGAACCTGGACATGAATGACGACTTGACGGCGGTGTCGCCGCAAATCAAGGCGCAGATTCTGGCCGAGGCCCTCCCTTACATCCGCAATTTCCACGGCAAGACCATCGTCATCAAATACGGTGGCAATGCCATGACGGACGAACGCCTGAAGCACGGCTTCGCGCGCGACGTCATCCTGCTCAAGCTGGTCGGCATGAACCCGGTCGTGGTGCACGGCGGCGGACCGCAGATCGACAACGCGCTGAAAAAAATCGGCAAGCAAGGCACCTTCGTGCAAGGCATGCGCATCACCGATGAAGAAACCATGGAAGTGGTGGAGTGGGTGCTGGGCGGCGAAGTGCAGCAGGATATCGTCATGCTGATCAACCATTACGGCGGCCAGGCTGTCGGCCTGACGGGCAAGGATGGCGGCTTGATCCGCGCGCGCAAGATGCAGATGCCGGACCGCGAACATCCGGGCGAATTCCTCGACATCGGCTTTGTGGGCGAGATCGACGCGATCAACCCGGCCGTCGTCAAGGCGCTGCAGGACGACGCCTTCATTCCCATCATCTCGCCGATCGGTTTCGGCCAGGATGGCCAGGCCTACAATATCAACGCCGATGTGGTGGCGGGCAAGATCGCCGAAATCCTGAAAGCGGAAAAGCTGATCATGATGACCAACATCGCCGGCGTCCAGGACAAGCAGGGCAACCTGGTGACCGACCTGTCCGCGCGTGAAATCGACGAGATGTTCGCCGATGGCACGATCTCGGGCGGCATGCTGCCGAAGATCTCGTCCGCGCTCGACGCCGCCAAGTCCGGCGTGAACACGGTGCACATCATCGACGGCCGCATCGAACACTCATTATTGCTGGAAGTGTTGACCGAGCAGGCTTTTGGTACTATGATCCGTTCGCACTAAAAAATAATTCGGCGCAATTCACCCAGCGCCGATTTTTTATGCCCTTGTAGCTCAGTGGTAGAGCACTCCCTTGGTAAGGGAGAGGCCACGTGTTCGATCCACGTCAAGGGCACCAGTATCCTTTCCCCGCAGCTGTAAAAATGCCCATGGCGGCGTTGTCCTTCCTCGCCGTACATTCGTACTGTCTTCGTCAGTCCGCCTTGCCCTGAACATTTTTCCATCTGCTCTGCCGTCATCTCCTCATAGTAAAAAATGTCCATGGCTGCGTTGCCTCGCCTCGCCGTACATTCGTACTGTCTTCGTCAGTCCGCCTTGCCCTGAACATTTTTCCATCTGCTCTGCTATCCGTCGCCCGCATCTCCTCCGCGTTTCAATACACCCGCTCGACCTTCAAGCCCTTCTGACGCAATAAATCCGGCACGCTTTTTTCTCCGACCAGGTGCAGCACGCCGATGGCGGCCAGGCTGTGCTTTTCACGCGCCAGGAGTTTGGCGATGCCGTCGGCCAGGGCCGGGTTGCGGCCGTCCAGCAACACCTTTTGCACGAACTGCGCGGCGAACGAGGGGTCTGTCGCCGCCTTTGCCGCCAGCTTGTCGAAGGCGGCCGCGTCGGCGTTGCGCCAGGCGTCGGCGATCTCGCGCGCTTCCTGGCTTTGTTCCTGATCCTCGATCGATGCCACGCCGTCTTCCAGGAAGCGGCACTGCTCAAACGGCGACATGGCGCCAAACAGCGCCATCTGGCCTTCCATCGATTCGAGTTCCACCACGGGGATCTTGCGCGCCTTGGCCTGCTGCGACAGATAATTGTCGACGGCCAGGTCGGAGCGGTAACCGAGGGTGGAAAATTCGCCGATGGCCAGCACGCTGGCGAGCATCCATGGCTTCATCGGCGCCACCGATTCGGCCGGAATGCCGTATTTTTGCAACAACGGCGCCAGGCGCGGGGCCAGGGTCTGGCGGCAGTCGGCCGGCACTTTGCTGCCCGGCGCCTCCATGCCGTATTTCAGCACGGCGCTCACAGCCTTGCGCGGATCGGCGCCGGGGTCGATCTCCAGCGCCAGCGCCCCGGCCCGGTGCAGCGCCTGCGTTACTGTCGGCTCGAGCGGGTAAAAATCGGGCGCGCCGACATGGATGGTGCCGAACAGATACAGGGTGTGGGCCGCGTCCTGCACCTTGAACAGCGCGCCGCGGTTTTGCGCCACGGGCGACGCTTCGGCGAAGGCCGCCTGCAACGGCAGCAAGAATAATCCGCAAAACATCACTATAATCTGGCGTCGCATGGTTTTCCTGATTGTTGAATTTTTCATCTTCTCTCGCTAGCAAAGACTCTCGTGCCTGTGTCCCATCTTAACCGCTCGTCGCCGGTCTGGCTGTTTGACCTCGACAACACGCTGCACAATGCCTCGCACGCCATCTTCCCCACCATCACGGCCAATATGAACACGTATATTGCCCGGGTGCTGGGCGACGGCGTGACGCCGGCCGACGACGCCATCGTCAATGCGGCGCGCGCGGCCTACTGGCGCCGCTATGGCGCCACCTTGCTGGGCATGGTCAAGCACCATCAGGTGCAGGCCGCGCATTTTTTGCACGAGACGCACGCCTTCGACGATTTGCGCGCCATGATACGCGCCGAGCGGGGACTGGGGGCTTTACTCAAACGCCTGCCTGGCCGTAAAATTTTACTCACCAACGCGCCGCTGCGCTATTCGAGCGACGTGATGCGCCATCTGGGACTGCGCCGGCACTTTTCACACCACGTCGCCATCGAAGCGATGCAGGTGCACCGCCAGCTGCGGCCCAAGCCATCGACGCTGATGCTGCGCAAACTGATGCGCAAGCACCAGATCCGCCCTGGCCGCTGCATCCTGGTGGAAGACACCCTCGCCAACCTGAAGGGCGCAAAAAGACTGGGCCTGCGCACGGCCTGGGTCACGCAATACCTGAAAATGGCCGACCCGATCGGCGTGGCGAAGTTGCCCAAGGCGTTAAATCGCCCCGCTTACGTCGATGTCAAAGTAAAATCTGTCCGGCATTTGGCACGCCGCCTTCACCGTCTGCGTTGAAGGGGACTCCTGGACTTCCGGCTGACGCCGGAAGCCGCACCGCTAGCGGCGGTGACGGACTTCCCCATCAAGGCAGCATTTTTTTTAACGACAAGAGAAAATATGGCAAGCACACCGCCGGGCCAACGCAGGCTACAAATTCTTCAGGCCCTCGCCGCAATGCTGGAGCAGCCGAAAGGCGAAAAGATCACCACCGCCGCACTGGCGGCCAGACTGGCCGTCTCGGAAGCGGCCCTGTACCGCCATTTCGCCAGCAAGGCGCAAATGTTCGAAGGGTTGATCGAATTCATCGAGTCGAGCGTCTTCGGCCTGATCAACCAGATCGCGGAAAAGCACAGCGACGGGATGACGCAGACGCGCGACATCATCGGCATGCTGCTCAATTTCGCCATCAGCAATCCGGGCATGACGCGCGTGCTGATCGGCGATGCGCTGGTCAATGAGGACGAGCGCCTGCAAGTGCGCATGAACCAGTTCTACGACCGCGTGGAACTGGCGCTCAAGCAGGCCTTGCGCGTGGCCGCCGCCGAAGGCCATGGCAAGGAAAGCGAAGTGGCGGCGCGCGCCACCCTGATCGTCAGCTTCGTCATCGGACGCTGGCACCGCTACGCCAAGAGCGGCTTCAAGATCAATCCCTCCCAGGAAGCGGCGCTGCAAATCGCCATGCTGCTGGGGTAAGTCACCGCCGCGGCTGTCCCCATGCATACCGACTGTTTCGCCTTGCTCGACGACGCCAGCACGCCCGGCGCCGCATCGCGCCTGTACACGGGCCTGACGGCGGTCTTGCGGTGCAGCGAGGGGGAACAGTGGCCGGCCCTGCTCGAAGGGCTGCAAGCGGCCTTGGAACGCGGCCAGTATGCCGTCAGCGTGTGCAGCTACGAGCTGGGCGCGCACTTGCTGGCCATGCCGCCGCGCGCGGCGGATCCCGGCGCGCCGCCGCTGGCGCAGGTGCTCGTCTTCGAACATTGCACCCAGCTGTCGCAGGACGAGGTGCTGCAGTGGCTGGCCGCTCGTACGCCGGCGGCGCAAACGCCGGCCGGCATCGCCGGCATCCGCGCCAACGTGGATCAGGCCGAATTCACGCGCGCGCTGCAGCGCATCCACGACTACATCGTGGCCGGCGACACCTATCAGGTCAATTACACGTATCGCTTGCGCTTCGACGCCTTCGGCTCGCCCCTGGCCCTGTATGCGCGGCTGCGGGAACGCCAGCCCGTGCCGTATGGCGCGCTGGTGATGCTGCCCGATGGCGGCGCCCTGCTGTCGCTGTCGCCGGAACTGTTCGTGCGCCATGCGCAGGGCGAACTGACGGCGCGTCCGATGAAAGGCACGGCGCCGGCCGCCCCGCCTGAACAAACGGACGAAAACGCGCGCCGCGCCGCCGCCCTGGCCAATGATCCGAAAAACCGCGCGGAAAACCTGATGATCGTCGACCTGCTGCGCAACGACATCGGCCGCATCGCCGCCACGGGCTCCGTCAAGGTGCCGGCCCTGTTCCAGGTGACGCGCTACAGCAGCGTGCTGCAGATGACGTCCTCCGTGCAGGCGCGTTTGCGCGACGATGCCAGCCTGGCCGACATCTTCCAGGCCTTGTATCCGTGCGGTTCCATCACGGGCGCGCCCAAACGCCGCACCATGGAGATCATCGCCGAACTAGAACCGGCGCCGCGCGGCATCTACACGGGCGCCATCGGCTGGTTCGATCCGCCAAGCGCCGGTAGTGCCCACGCCGTGGGCGACTTCTGCATGTCCGTGCCGATCCGCACCCTGGCCCTGCAGCCGGCGGGCCCTGACGGCCTGCGGCGCGGCGAAATGGGCGTGGGCGCCGGCATCGTCCTCGACAGCGACCCGCACGAGGAATTTGCGGAATGCCAGCTCAAGGCCCGCTTCCTGACGGGGCTGAGCAATGACTTCGAACTGTTCGAGACCCTGCACGCGAGCCGCGCCGGCGGCTGCCTCCAGCAGGAGCGCCACCTGGCGCGCCTGGCCGCCTCCTGTGCCTACTTCGGTTTTGCCTGGGATGCGGACGCGGCCCGCGCCGCGCTGCAGGCCGCCTGCGCCGCGCGCCCCGACGATGCGCCCTTCCGCCTGCGCCTGGCGCTGCGCCAGGACGGCCAGTTTACGACGCAAAGCGGCGCCCTGTCGCCCTTGCCGGAGACGGTCAACATCCTGCTGGCGCCCGAGGCCACGAATGCCGACGACCTGTTCCTGCGCCACAAGAGCAGCGTGCGCGCGCGCTATGACGCAGCGTGGCGCGCGGCCGAGGCGCAAGGGGGCTTCGACATGCTGTTCTTTAACGAGCGGGGCGAGCTGACGGAGGGCGGGCGCAGCAATGTCTTCGTCCGGCTCGATGGCCGCTGGCACACGCCGCCCCTGTCCTGCGGCCTGCTGCCCGGCGTGCAACGCGCAGCCATGCTGGCCGATCCCGCCTGGAACGCGCAGGAAACCATCATCACGCGGGCCATGCTGGCGCGGGCCGAGGCCATCGTCGTGTGCAATGCGCTGCGCGGGGCGATGCCGGCTGCTCTTATTTAAAGATCGACACGCATTTCATAGCCGCCGTAGATCATCCGCTTGCCATCGAACGGCAGCTTGGCCGGGTCCATCATCTCGGCCAGGCGCGGGTCTTTCATGACCTTGTCGTTGATTTCATCGCGCTTGGCGCGCGACTCATACACAATCCATGAAAACACCACCACTTCGCCATCCTGCAAGTCCACCGCCTGCGGGAACGAAGTCAGCTTGCCCGGCTTGACATCGTCACCCACGCACTCGCGAAATTCCAGCGCGCCATATTCGCGCCAGACGGCGCCGCAACTGCGCGACATGGCCAGATAAGCATCGAGCTTGGCTTTCGGTACGGGCACCACAAATCCATCGACATATGCCATGATGATCTCCTTTGTTGTGACAAACGCGAACAACCAGCTTAGGATAATGATGGCAAGACGACAAGCACGGCATTAAAAAAAAAGCAGGCGTTCAAGCCTGCTTGTGTATCTGCAATTTACATCGCCAGCGCTTTTTCCACCGCGCCAACGAGTTTCTTGTCGTCCGGCGTCACCTTGCTGGGGAAGCTTTCCACCACTTTACCGTGGCGGTCGATCAGGTATTTGTGGAAATTCCAGGCCGGGGTCTTGCCCGTCTGCTTGATCAGGTCCACATACAGCGGGTTCGGATTGGGGCCGGAGACGACGGACTTCGAAAACATGGGGAACTTCACGCCATAGGTGTTGTAGCAGAAATCGGCGATTTCCTTGCTGTTGCCCGGCTCCTGCTTGCCGAAATCGTTCGACGGGAAACCCAGCACCACCAGGCCCTTGCTGCCGTACTTGGCGTACAGCGCCTCAAGCCCTTCATATTGATTGGTAAAACCGCAATAACTGGCCGTATTGACCACCAGCACGACCTTGCCTGCGTACTGGCACAGGTTTTGCGGCGCTTCATCCTGCAGGCGGTTGAAGGTCTGCTTGAGGATGGCGGGGCAGGCGGCCGGAGCTATGGCAGCTGGCGCGGTTTCGGCGGCATGGGCCGGCATGGCCAGGCTGGCGCCGGCGGCAAGGGTGGTGAGCGCAAACAGCTGGGCAAGGGTCTTGGACATGAGGGGCACCATGGTTGAACGAAAAAAAACCATTCTATGTCAAACGCCGCGCGCGCGTACAAGACGGACAACAACAGCGATAGCTTGAGCGACATCAACGACGGTGCAGTACTTGCCCAGCGCACAGTTTTTTTACCTATGCTCGGCCTTCCTGTCCCTGCCTTGTGGAGTTGCCATGCCCTACCCGCACCTGACCGCATTACCCACCGCCCTGCTCGCCGCCAGCCTGCTCATCCTGGTGCCAGCCAGCACGCACGCCGCCACGACGGCCAAAGCCGTCAAACCCGCCGCGACCAAGGACGCCCCCGCCCTGCCCGGCTACCAGGCCGATCTGAGCCAGACCACGGTGTCCGGCCTGTCCTCGGGCGGCTTCATGGCGGCGCAGTTTGCCGTCGCCTACTCGGCCACCGTCGCCGGCGCCGGCATCATCGCGGGCGGCCCGTATTTCTGCTCGGGCCAGCCGGGCCGCTTCCCGTATATTCCCTACCTGACGAATGCCCTGACCACCTGCATGAATCCGGGCAGCGCGCAAGTGGCGCCGCCCGTCGCCAGCGAATTGCTGCGCGCGGCGAACGATTTTGCGCGCGAACGTCTCATCGATGACACGGCCAACCTGAAACGCCAGCGCGTGTATCTGTTCAGCGGAACGAAAGACCAGACCGTGACGCGGCCGGTGGTGGAACAGGTGGGGAAATTCTATCAACTGGCAGGCACGCCGGCGGCGCAGATCCGCTTCGTCGACACGCTAGGCGCGGGCCACGCCATCTTGACCGACAGCAATCAGGACAAGCCGTGCGCCGTGACGGAGTCGCCGTTCATCAACGACTGCGACTACGTCCAGGCGCGCGACATCCTGCAGCACCTGTACCCGGACCTGCAACCGTCGTCGACCACCCTGACGGGCAAGCTGATCGCCTTCAACCAGCGCAGCTTCATCCAGAACGCGTATTCGAGCATGAACAATACGGGCTACGCCTACATCCCGAAAGCGTGCGACAGCGAGAGCTGCCGCGTGCACGTGGTGTTCCACGGCTGCCTGCAAACGACGCAGGCGATCGGCGACCGTTTCTATACCAGCACCGGCTACAACCAGGTGGCGGACGCCAACAAGATCATCGTGCTGTATCCGCAGGCCGAACCGAGCCCCGTCTATCCGTACAACCCAAAAGGCTGCTGGGATTTCTGGGGCTACACCAGCATCAACCCGATCGACCCGGATTTCTACCGCAAGAGCGGCACGCAGATGGAAGCGGTCAAGGGCATGCTGGACCGCCTCGCCGCGCGCCGCGGCTCACGCTAGGCGGTCTTAGATGCCGCCCATGCAGATGTACTTGATGACGAGATAATCTTCGATACCGTAGGTCGACCCTTCACGGCCCAGGCCCGATTGCTTGACGCCGCCGAAGGGGGCGATCTCGTTCGAGATCAGCCCCGTGTTCACGCCCACCATGCCCGTTTCCAGGCCTTCTGCCACGCGCCAGATGCGGCCGATGTCGCGCGAATAGAAGTAGGCGGCCAGGCCGAATTCCGTGTTGTTGGCCAGGGCGATGACTTCATCGTCCGTCTTGAAGCGGAACAGGGGCGCCAGCGGGCCGAAGGTTTCCTCGGTGGCCACGCGCATGTCATTCGTCACGTCGGCGATGATGGTCGGCTCGAAGAAGCCGTTGCCCAGCGCATGGCGCTTGCCGCCGGCCAGCAGGCGGCCGCCCTTGCCCAGCGCGTCGGCCACGTGCTCTTCCACCTTGGCGACGGCCTTGGCGTCGATCAGCGGGCCTTGCGTGACGCCCGCCTCGATGCCATTGCCCACCTTCAGCTTGGCCACGGCGGCCACCAGCTTGTCGGCAAACGCGTCATACACGCTGTCCTGCACGTACAGGCGGTTGGCGCACACGCAGGTCTGGCCCGCGTTGCGGTATTTCGAGGCGATGGCGCCTTCCACTGCCGCATCCAGGTCGGCGTCGTCGAAGACGATGAACGGCGCATTGCCGCCCAGTTCCAGCGACAGTTTCTTGATCGTCGGCGCGCACTGTTCCGCCAGCAAACGGCCCACTTGCGTGGAACCCGTAAACGTCAGCTTGCGCACGATGGGGTTCGACGTCATTTCGCCGCCGATGTCTTTCGGCGCGCCCGTGACGATGCTGAACACGCCCGCAGGCACGCCCGCGCGCTCGGCCAGCACGGCCAGCGCCAGCGCGGAAAACGGCGTTGCCTCGGCCGGTTTCAAGACCATCGGGCAGCCGGCGGCCAGGGCCGGGCCGACCTTGCGGGTGATCATGGCGGCGGGGAAATTCCACGGCGTGATGGCGGCGCACACGCCGATCGGCTCCTTGGTGATGACCAGGCGGCGGTCCGGCCACGGCGATTGCAGGGTATCGCCTGCAACGCGCTTGCCTTCTTCGGCAAACCACTCGATGAACGAGGCGCCGAACTGCACTTCGCCCTTCGCTTCCGGCAAGGGCTTGCCCTGCTCGGTGGTCATGATCAGCGCCAGGTCGTCGGCGTTTTCCAGGATCAGGTCATGCCAGCGGCGCAGCACGGCCGCGCGCTCCTTGGCCGTCTTCTTGCGCCAGGCGGGCCAGGCGGCATTGGCCGCCTCGATGGCGCGGCGCGTCTCGGCTGCGCCCATCAGGGGCACCGTGCCGATATGCTCGCCGGTGGCGGGATTGCTCACATTAATCGTCTGGCCACCATCGGCATCCGCCCAGGCTCCATTCACGTAAGCCTGGTGACGCAACAAGGTAGGATCTTTCAACTGCAGCATATGGATCTCCGGTCTGGTTTGAATTATCGACGAGGGATACTATGCCACAGCGCGGCCGATTCCGCAGGCGATGGGCGGAACTACTCGACCTTGAAAGACGACAGTTTCGGGTCCGGCGCCGGGTATTCGAGCTTCATGGCCTGCAGCGTTTCCAGCAGCAGCGAGGCCACCACCAGGTTGCGCTGCGTCTTGGAATTCGATGGCACCACGTACCACGGCGCGTGATCGGCATCGGTCTCGCGGATCGCCGTTTCATAGGCGCGCTGGTAGCCATCCCACTTCTTGCGCTGGGCGATATCGTTGGGATCGAACTTCCACTGGCGGTCGGGATCGTCGAGCCGCTCCTGCAGCCGTCCCCGCTGCTCGTCCTTCGAAATATGCAGGAAGACTTTCAGGATGACGGTGCCCGTCTCGCTCAGCATGCGCTCGAAATCGCGGATCTGCGCGTAGCGGCGCTGGCATTCGGCCTTGTCGATCATGTCCTGCACGCGCGTGATCAGCACATCCTCGTAATGGCTGCGGTTGAAGATGGCGATCTCGCCCTTGACGGGCACGTGCTGGTGCACGCGCCACAGGTAGTCGTGCGCCAGTTCGATATCGGTGGGGCCCTTGAACGCCACGGCGCGGATGCCCATCGGGTTGATATTGCTGAAGATGGCCTTCACCGTGCCATCCTTGCCCGAGGTGTCCATGCCCTGCAGGACCAGCAGCACCTTCTTCTTGTGCTGCGCGTACAGCATGCTCTGGCACTCGGCGATCTGCGCCGTCAACGCCACGGTTTCCTCGCGGTCCAGGGCCTTGCACTGGGCTGGGGTCAGCTTCTTGTTGGCCGCCTTGGTGGCCGCGCCCAGCAGGCGCTTGCCGGCGAATTCCTCGTTCAGATCAAAACCTTTGCCGGCCCGGAATTGCGTGCGCGCCTTCATGCCGCCACCGCCAGCTTGCGGAGCTCGATTTTTGTGCAATGGTCCATCACCACGTCCAGGCCCGCCGCCCGCGCCAGCTGCGCCGCCTCCTCATTGATGACGTCGAGCTGCAGCCACAGGCAGCCCGCCTTGACGGCGATGGCTTCCTCGGCGATGGGCAGGATATCTGCCGGCTTGCGGAAGCAGTCGACGATGTCGATGCGCGCCGGCGCGACGGCAGCCGCAGCCTGCGTCAAGGTGGCGTAAGCGCGCTGGCCCAGCACGTCGCGCCCGGCCAGGGCCGGATTGACGGGCAATACGCGATAGCCATGCCGCAGCAGGTAGTCGGCCACTTCGTGGCTGGCGCGTTCGGGCTTGTCGGACATGCCGACGATGGCGATGATGCGGCTGTCTTGCAGGATGCGGGCGATGTTGGACATATTCTGGTCTATGAGGCGTGCGACATTGCCCGCCTAGCGTAGCAGATTCCCGTCCCGCCGGGAGCTAGCCAGAAGACTTAGAGCCTATCCCGGTAGGGAGCGTCTTCTGCTGGCAACGCATCAGGAGCGCGGACAAGGCGTGAGGAGGACGCGTGGCGAGCCACGCGACGACGATCAACGCAGTCCCCGCTCCTGAGGGGCGTCAGCAGGGGATGGATTCATCTACTGGGATAGGCTCTTAGCCATACGCACGGCCGCCATCTGCGCCACGAAGGCTTGCGCGCGCGCCGTCACGGCCGCGTAATCTCCCGTGGCGCCCGGGCCACTGAGGCTGCTGCCGATGCCCACGGCCACGGCGCCGCTGGCAAACCATTCCGGCAGGTTCTCCACCGTCACGCCGCCCGTCGGCATCAGCGGCGCTTGCGGCAACGGGGCGCGCAGGGCCTTGATATAGGCGGGGCCGAACATCTCGGCGGGGAAAACCTTGACGATGTCGGCGCCCGCCTGCAGGGCCGTGACGATCTCCGTCGGCGTCATCGCCCCCGGCATGGACAGCACCTGGTAGCGCTGGCACAGCGTAATCGTCTCCACGTTCACGCTGGGCGAGATGATGAACTGGGCGCCGGCCAGGATGGCGGCGCGCGCCGTCTCCGTATCGAGCACCGTGCCCGCGCCCAGCAGCACGTCAGGACCATGGCGTTCGCGCAGGGTGCGCAGCACGCCCAGGGTGTCGGGCGTGGTAAATGCCACTTCCAGCGCCGTGATGCCGCCGGCGATGCACGCCTCGGCGATCTGCAGCGCCGCATCGGACGAGTCGGCACGCACGATACCGACCATGCCCCGCTCGAGGATGCCATTGAAAACCATGTGCTTTTGCATCTGCTCTCTCCTGTCAGGCCGGCAGGGCGCCAAAGCGCACTTCCGGCAAACCGCGCACGCCCACCTGGCGCGCATGAAACAATCCGCCGGCCAGCGGTTCGCCCGCCAGCTGGGCCGGGGTCAAGCTTTCCTGCGCCGTGGTGACGAACAATTCATCGTAGTGCGGGCCGCCCAGGCTCACGCAGCTGGGCTGCGAGACGGGCAAGGCTATCGCCCGCTCGACGCTGCCGTCCGGCGCGAAGCGCAAGACCCTGCCGGCGCCCCACTGCGCGCTCCACAAGTGGTCATCCGCATCGATGGTGGCGCCGTCGGCGGCGCCCGGCCCCGGATCGAGCACGGCAAACACACGCACCCGGCTGGCGTCGCCGCCCAGGTAATCATCCCAGCGGTAGATCGCCTTCTTCATCGAATCGCAGAAATACATGGCCGTGCCATCGACGCTGAAGCAGATGCTGTTCGAGATGGCGATCTGCGGCAGCGGCAGCCGTTCCAGGCTCAAGTCCAGGTTGAGGCGGTAGAAGCTGGCGATCGCATCGCGGCACGGGCGTTCATCCAGCGTGCCGAAGACAAAGCGTCCCTGGCGGTCGCAGCGGCCATCGTTCAGACGCGTCATGGGCAGGTCGCCCTCCACCGTGTGCAAGGGTGTGACGGCCCCGCTGCGCGCGTCGAACCACGCCAGGCGCGAGGCCAGGCCCAGCAGCAGCACGTCGTCGCGGTCCGTCAGCGTGAAACAGGCCAGGCGCTCGGGCATGTCCCAGCGCTGGCGCTCCCCCGTGGCCAGCACCAGCGCATGCAGTTGGCAGCCTTCGATATTCGTCCAGAAAACGCGGCCGCTGCGTTCGCACCAGCGCACACCCTCGCCCAGGAAGTTCTGCGCATCGATCAGTAATTGGGCCTGTGTCCCCATCATTTTTTTTCCTTTAACTCTGTATAACGCATGATAAAACCGTCGCGAGCGGAAGTCAGTTGTGGCCGAGACGCGCAGCAGGTTTGATCGTGCGTTATCAATGTGACTCGCGCGGAACGGCCGAACCACGGCAGCCGACGAGGAAATCGAGGTCCGCGCCTTCGTCGGCCTGCGTCACGTGCTTGATGTACATGGACTGGTAGCCGCCCTTCATGACCGGTTCGGGGGCGCGCCATTCTGCGCGCCGGCGCGCCAGCTCGGCCTCGTCGACGTCGAGGTGCAAGCGCCGTCCCGCCACGTCCAGTTCGATCATGTCGCCGTCGCGCACCAGGGCCAGCGGCCCGCCCACGGCCGCTTCCGGCGCCACGTGCAGCACCACCGTGCCGTAGGCCGTGCCGCTCATGCGCGCGTCCGAGATGCGCACCATGTCGCGCACGCCCTGCTCCAGCAGTTTTTTCGGCAACCCCATATTGCCCACCTCGGCCATGCCAGGGTAGCCCTGCGGGCCGCAATTTTGCAGCACCATCACGCAGCTGGCATCGATGTCGAGCGCGGGATCGTCGACGCGCTTTTTGTAATGCTCGATGCTGTTGAAGACGACGGCGCGGCCACGGTGCTGCATCAGCTCGGGCGACGCGGCCGAGGGCTTGATGACGGCGCCGCGCGGGGCCAGGTTGCCCTGCAGGACGGCGATGCCGCCTTCGTCCTTGAATGGCTGCGCCAGCGGGGTGATCACTTCGGGATTGAAATTTTCCGCTTCGGCCACGTTGACGGCCATGGTCGCGCCCGTGACGGTGAGCGCCCCGCCATGCAATTTGCCCAGCAAGTCGCGGATGATCACGGGCAGGCCGCCCGCATAGTAAAAATCTTCCATCAGGTACTGGCCCGACGGCATCAGGTTGAGCAAACAGGGAATGTCGCGGCCCAGGCGGTCCCAGTCGCCCAGGCGCATGTCCACGCCGATACGCCCGGCAATGGCCAGCAGGTGGATCACGGCATTGGTCGAGCCGCCGATGGCGCCGTTGACCATGATGGCGTTTTCAAACGCGTCGCGCGTGAGGATCTGCGACAGTTTCAGGTCTTCATGCACCATGTCGACGATGCGCCGGCCCGTCAGCTGCGCCTGCAGCTTGCGGCGCGCATCGACGGCGGGAATGGCCGCGTTGCCGGGCAAGGTCACGCCCAGCGCCTCGACCATGCTGGCCATGGTCGATGCCGTGCCCATGGTCATGCAGTGGCCGGCGGAGCGCGACATGCACGATTCGGCCTGCTTGAATTCGTTTGAGGTCATGCGCCCGGCGCGCACGTCTTCGGAAAACTTCCACACGTCCGTGCCCGAGCCGATCGGCTTGCCCCGGTAGTTCCCGTTCAGCATGGGGCCGCCCGACAGCACGATGGTGGGCAAGTCCACGCTGGCCGCGCCCATCAGCAGGGCCGGGGTGGTCTTGTCGCAGCCCGTCAGCAGCACCACGCCGTCGATCGGGTTGGCGCGGATCGATTCCTCGACGTCCATGCTGGCCAGGTTACGGAACAGCATGGCCGTCGGGCGCAGATTCGTCTCGCCCAGCGACATGACGGGAAATTCGACGGGAAAGCCGCCCGCTTCGAGCACGCCGCGCTTGACCATCTCGGCCAGGTCGCGGAAATGGCCATTGCAGGGCGTTAGCTCGGACCAGGTATTGCAGATGCCGATGACGGGACGGCCATCGAAAGCATCGCCGGGATAGCCCTGGTTCTTCATCCAGCTGCGGTGAATAAAACTGTCCTTGTCGTCGCCGCCAAACCACGCTTGCGAACGCAAGGGACGCTTGTTCTTGTTGCTGCTCATACTGTCTCCTGCGGGGAAATCAAGCCGCGCGCGGCGGCGATCAGCAGCGCACCGTGACCGGCCAGATAGTCTTGCTGCTGGTCGTCGACGATGATGCGCTTGCCATAAAAAAATCCGTGTTCTTCGATCAGCAAGCCGAGCGCCTGGCGCAGCATGGGCTTGCCCGTAATGACGAGCGGCGTATCGGGCCGCATCTGGATGGCGGTGCTGTTGCGCAGCGCCAGCAGGTCGCCGCTGAGGACGGCGCCCATCAGGAAATTGGCCCGCTCATTGCATTCGATGGCGCTGAACTGGCCCAGGGTGCGCACGCTGAAACAGGCGCGCGCCAGCCCTGTTTTTTGCGCCGCGGCCGCGCCGGCCAGCAGCATTTTCGGCACCAGGGTCTGGGCAAAACCGCCATCGACCGATTGCTTGATCAGGGTGTGCTGCGTGATCGCCTGCAGCAATTCCCCGGCGATGGTGGTGCTGCAGCCGAGGATGCGGCGCTGCTCGTCCACGCTGATCAATTTGGTATGCGAGCCGGGCATGATCAGGGTCGCCGCGCCGCGCAACTGCAGGCGCTCGAGCAGCGCGACGACTTCCGTCTCTTCGCCGCGCATCATGTCCATCGCTTCGACGTTATGCAGGCCGACGGCGCCATGCTGGTTGCGCACGCCGGGAATCAGCCACAGGGGCTGCGCCAGCACGTCGGGCAAGTCCACCACCTGCATGCCTTGCGCCAGCTGGGCCAGGCCGGCGGGCGCCGGCAAATGCGGCACTTCCCGCACGCCCATGGGCGAACTGATCATGCCCGAAGCGAGCGCCAGGTCCACAGCCGACGGCGCGATGCCGGCGCTGGCCAGCACGCTGGCGATGGTGTCGCGCAGCGCCTGTTTCAGCGCGCCGTTATGGCCATCGATGGCGGTATTGCGCACGCCCGTTTCCAGCTGCGCCTGGGCGACGACAGCGCCGCCGCGCCACAGCAAGGTACGCGTATTGGTGGTGCCGGCATCGATAGTGAGTATGTTCATGGCAGGTTGGCAGCGTCGGTAAGGGCAAAAATAAATGAGGGAAAAACTACCCCATGGTAGAACTGCCCCGCATATCTGACCAATCACTTATTTGACATCATTGATACCGGTTCGGATATGTCAAACGCATCGATATCTTGCACGCCCAAACGGTAGGCGAGCTGGAACCGCCTCACCTGTCCCGGCTGCAATTGCACGCCCTGCGCCAGCAGGGAAAAACAGCGCGCATCGGAATACAGATGACAGCTGTCCTGGGTGCTGGAAAAACGCAGGACGCGGCCGGAAGCGGGGTCGGCAACCTGCGCCGCCTCGCGCAGCTGGCCGCTGCCCGTCCAGTAAAAGTCATGCCGGAATCCCGCCGATTGCGCCAGCGCGGGCCAGGCCAGGCGCGAAGCAAGCGGCGCCGGCTGGCGGAAGTCAAACGCGCTGCCCGCCACATCGAGCGGATCGCTGCAAGAGTGGCCGCCAGGCCAGTAGCGGTCCGCCGCCAGGCGCAGCACATGGTCGCCCACGGCGGCGCGGCCGCCCTGCAGATTGAAGCGGGGCGCGGCAAGCGCAAAACGGGAAACCGTATCGGCCGTGGCGGCGCAGTCGAGGTGCAGGCTGCCATCGTCGTCAAGCCGGTAGGCCAGGCGCACCGACAGGCCGTCGTGCGCCAGGTGCAGCAGCAAGCGGTCGTCGTCCGGCGGCGCGCACTGCCAGACCGTGGACGACCGACACGCAGGGGGCGCGGCGCCCAGCACGTCGGCCAGGCGGCCATAACGGTCGGGCGCCCACCAGGCCCGCACGCTGGCATCGTGCGCGTCGATGGCCACGCGCATGCCGCGCGCATTGCGCAGCAGATGCATCATGGCGCCTGCCCGGGGGCTGGCGGTGGCCGGCTGCGCTGCTGGAATTCGCGCGGCGTGCAGCCGAGTTCGCGCTTGAAGACGGCGTGCATGTACTGCACCGTGGTAAAGCCGCAACGCACGGCCACCTCGGCCACCTGTCCCGGACCGCGCGCCAGCAGGGTCTTGGCCGCATCGAGCTTGAAATGCAGGATCTCGTCGTGCACGCTGCGCCCCAGCTCGTGACGGAAGTGCGCTTCGAGCGAGGAGCGCGACACGCCCACGTAATCGGCCACCTGCTCCGTCTTGATGCCCTGGCAGGCGTACTGGCGGATGAAGTGGCGCGCCTGCATCACCTGCGGATGCTGGAAGGGCTGGTGGCGCGTGGACGCGAGCACGTTCAGGCCCGCCGGCGGCACGAGAATGCGCGTGCCGGACAGGCGCGCGCCGTTGAGCATCTGGTGCAGCAAATGCGCGGCCGTGCGGCCCATTTCCTCGGTGCCCTGGATCACAGAGCTCAAGGGAATGCGCGTGAGCATGCGCGCCAGCGGGTCGTTGTCGATGCCGATCAGGGCCACTTGCTCCGGCACGGCGATCCCCGCATGCATGCACGCTTGCAGCAGCTGGCGCGCGCGTGCGTCGCTCACGGCGATGATGCCGACGGGTTTTTCCAGACTGTTGAGCCAGGCGATCTGCTGCTCCACCGCCTCGTCCCAAGACGGCGCGCTGGTGGCCACGCCCCGGTACACGTCGGCGCGCATGTGGTCGCGCTCCATCAGGGCGCAAAATGCCGTTTCGCGTTCCTGCGCCCAGCGGTTGACATCGGCCTCGGGCAGGCTGAAACAGGCAAAGCGGCTCAGTCCCGCTTCCACCAGGTGTTCATAGGCCAGCTTGACGATCTTGAAATTGTCGGTCGCCACGTACGGGATGCCGGCCGGGTAATCGTCCTCGCGCGCATACGAGCCGCCCACGGCCACCACGGGCAGGCGGCTGTGCGCCAGCGCCGCGCAGACGGCGGGATCGTCGAAATCGGCGATGATGCCGTCTCCCTGCCAGCGCTCGATGCCGGGCAGGCGGCAACGGAAGTCCTCTTCCAGGAACAGGTCCCACGACACGCGCGTGGTGTTCAGGTAGGCGGCGATGCCCGCGATGATGTCGCGGTCGTAGATCTTATTCCCGTTAAACAGCAGCGCGATCCGGTGCGCGGTCGGCATCTTCATGGTGTCTCCTCCCGTGCCAGATCATTTCACGGCTATCTGCGTCCGGCTCGCGTGCTGACATCGACCCACACGGCGAGGGTGAGGATACTGCCTTTCACGATCATCTGCCAGTAGGTGTCCACGTCCAGCATGGACATGCCGTTATCGAGGCTGGCCATGACCAGCGCGCCGATCAGGGCGCCGTACACGGTGCCCGAGCCGCCGCGCATCGAGGTGCCGCCGATGAAGCAGGCGGCAATGGCGTCGAGTTCGCTGAAGGTGCCGGCGGACGGCGAACCGGCCGCCAGGCGGCCCGTGTTGATCAGACCGGCGAGCGCGCACATCAGGCCCATGATGCCGAAGATCCACAGCTTGACGGCTTTGACGTTGATGCCGGACAGGCGCGTCGCTTCCATATTGCTGCCGACGGCGTAGATGCGGCGGCCGAACACGGTCTGGCTGGTGATGTAGCTGAACAGCCCCAGCAAGGCCAGCAACAGCAGCACGGGCAGCGGAATGCCTTCATAGCCGTTCAGGGTCCGCACGAAGGCATACAGCACGGCGCCGATGACGGCCAGGCGCAGGCCGTCGGCCCAGGGCGCCGTCTGCGGCAAGCCATGCTGGGCGCGGCTGGCGCGCGCGCGCCACGTCAGGAAGGCGGCCAGCAGGAACAGGCCGATGCCCAGCACGATGCCGGGCACTGCGGGCAGGTAACCCTGTCCCAGGTAGACCATCGGCTCGGAGACGGGCGCGATCGTGATGCCGCCCGTGATGCCCAGCAGGATGCCGCGATACGCGAGCATGCCGCCCAGTCCCACGATGAAGGACGGGATGCCCCGGTACGCCGTCAGGTAGCCATTGAGCAGGCCGATCACCAGGCCGCAGCCCAGCACCGCCATCAGGTTCAGCGCCAGCGGCCAGTGCTGCGTGACGTCCAGCACGGCGGCGATGCCTCCCAGTAGCCCCAGCAGGGAGCCGATCGACAGGTCGATCTCGCCGGCGATAATCACCAGCACCATGCCGCAGGCGAGGATGCCGGTGACGGACATCTGGCGCAGCAGGTTCGACAGGTTGCGCGGCGTGAGGAAACTGCCCTCCGTCTTCCACGAAAAAAAGGCCCAGATCAGCGCCACGGCGATCAGGAGGGCCAGCATCTTGTATTGGGTGAACAGCTGTTTGATACTGTGCGGTTTCATGCTGCGGGTTCCTTGTTTGCGGTGTTGGCGGCGGGCGCCGGGCGCTGGTCCAGCGCCGCCGCCAGCACGGTTTCCTGGCTCAGGCCATCGTTGATAAAATCGCCGCGCAAGCGGCCTTCGCCCATCACCAGCACGCGGTCGGACACGCCCAGCACTTCGGCCAGCTCCGACGAGACCATGATGATGGCCACGCCCTGGTCGGCCAGCGCCAGCATCAATTTGTAGATTTCATATTTGGCGCCCACGTCGACGCCGCGCGTGGGCTCGTCGAGGATCAGCACGCGCGGGCGCGTCAGCAGCATCTTGGCCAGCACGGCCTTTTGCTGATTGCCGCCCGACAGGCTCGTGATGGACAGCGACGGGCTGGCCGCCTTCAGTTCCAGCTGCGCGATTTCGCCGCGCACGGCCGTCAATTCCGCCTCGCCATCGATGCGCGTGGCGCGCGAAAATTCCTCCAGCACGGCCAGGGTGATGTTCTGCCCCACGTCAAGGTCGGGCACGATGCCGTGATGCTTGCGGTCTTCCGGCACCATGGCCAGGCCCATGGCAATCGCCTTTTGCGGAGACGAAGTGTCGATGCGGCGGCCATCGAGCCACACTTCGGCCTGGCACGGCCCCTGGTAGGCGCCGAACAGGGCAGAGACGAGCTCCGTGCGCCCCGCCCCCACCAAGCCGGCGATGCCGAGGATCTCGCCCTTTCGCAGGGTGAACGACACATCGTCGACCCGCTTGCGCTGCGGGTTGTCGGCGTCGATGCAGCTTACGTGGCGCGCCTCGAACAGCACTTCGCCGATAGGTGCCGGCTGCGCACGCTGCGGATACAGCTGGCTCATTTCGCGGCCCACCATTTGCGCGATGATGCGCTCGACGTTCATCTGCGCCATCGGCGTGGTGGCGATATGCTTGCCGTCGCGGATGACGACGATGGTGTCGCAGATGGCCGCCACCTCATCGAGCTTGTGCGAAATATAGATGCAGGTGACGCCCTTGGCCTTCAGCGCGCGCAGGATATCGAGCAGCACGGCGATTTCCGACGCCGTCAGCGACGACGACGGCTCGTCGAGGATCAGCAATCGCGCATTCTTGTTGAGCGCCTTGGCGATTTCCACCAGCTGCTGGTGGCCGCCGCCGTAATTCATCACGGGTTGCGCTACGTTCAGTTCGGGAATTTTCAGTTCGCGCAGCAGCTCGTCGGCGCGCTTGTACATGGCCGCGTAATGCATGCGCCCGCCGGGCAGGGTCAGTTCGCGGCCCATGAAGATATTCTCGGCCACGGACAGCTGCGGCACCAGCATCAGTTCCTGGTGGATGATGATGATGCCCGCGTCTTCCGTGTCGCGGATCGATTGCGCGCGCAGGGGCTGGCCATCCCACAGGATCTCGCCATCCCAGGTGCCATGCGGGTACACACCGGACAGCACCTTCATCAGGGTCGACTTGCCGGCGCCATTCTCGCCGCACAAGCCGATGCACTCGCCGGCCCGCACCTGCAGGTCGATGCCGTCAAGCGCGCGGACACCGCCAAACTGTTTGACGATGCCTTTCATTTCAAGCAGATAGTCGGACATGCTCACTCTCGTTGCGGATACGGGGGAAATGTCGGATTACGCGGCGCCCATGGCGCCGCTAATCCGACCTACGGTCGATGCGGACGGCCGACACCACCACCGGCGTTTCCGGAGCCGGCGATTGTCGGATAACGGCCGATGCGGGCAATCGTAGGTCGGCTTAGCGCGCAGCGCGTAAGCCGACAGCAAGCGGGTAATCAATTACCCAGCTGCGCCTTGGTATAGAAACCGTCGTCGACGAGAATGTTCACGTTCGCCTTGGTCAAGGGCGTGGGTTTGAGCAGCACCGTGCTGACTTTTTTCAGGCCGTTGTCATAGCTGGAGTTGTAGGCGGGCTTTTCATTGCGCGCCAGTTGCACGGCCAGCTTGGCCGCTTCGGCGGCGATGGTTTTCAGGGGTTTGTAGACGGTCATCGATTGCGTGCCGGCGATGACGCGTTTGACCGCCGCCAGATCGGCGTCCTGGCCCGAGACCGGCACCTTGCCGGCCAGTTTTTGCGCGGCCAGGGCCTGGATGGCGCCGCCGGCCGTGCCGTCGTTCGAGGCGACGATGGCGTCGATCTTGTTGCCGTTGGCCGTCAGCGCGTTTTCCACGATGGACAGCGCTTCGGTGGCGCTCCAGTCCTTCACCCACTGCTGGCCGACGATCTTGATATCGCCCTTGTCGATGAACGGTTTGAGCACCTTCATCTGGCCTTCGCGCAGCATCTTGGCATTGTTGTCGGTGGGCGAGCCGCCCAGCAAATAGTAATTGCCCTTCGGCTGCAGCTTGGTCACGCCTTCGGCCTGCATCTCTCCCACTTTCTCGTTGTCGAACGAGATATACGCATCGATATCGGCGTTCAGGATCAGGCGGTCATACGACAACACCTTGATGCCGGCCTTTTTCGCTTCCTTGACGGTGTTGTTGAGCACCGTGGCATTGAACGGCACGATCACCAGCACATCGACGCCGCGCGAGATCAGGTTTTCGATCTGCGAAATCTGGCGCTGCTCGCTGGCGTCGGCCGACTGCACGAAGACCTTGGCGCCCTGCTTTTCGGCCGCGGCGATGAAGAAATCGCGGTCGCGCGTCCAGCGTTCCACGCGCAAGTCGTCGATGGAAAAGCCGATCTTCGGGTTTTTCGCATCGGCCAGGGCGGCGCTGCTGCTCAATGCCAGCATGGCGGTCATGATGGCTGCACTGATGATCTTGTTCATTGTGTGTCTCCTTGTGGATTTTATTAACGACGTTTTTTAACTGCGGGTACTGCTGAAAAATTTTATGTCTGTGGTGGTGTCGGGTTACGCGCGCAGCGCTAACCCGACCTAACGCGACCTGCCTGCTAATGGTTGTGGCGCGGCAGGGTCTGGCCCACGGCGCGGTATTTCAGGGCCAGCTCCATGCAGGCGCCCGTTTCCAGCTGGCCCACGCTGGCGCGGTAGATTTCCTGCCACGGCGTGGCGCTGCCGTTGACGGGCGGCGGCAGTTCCTGGGCGCGGCGCGCCAGTTCAGCCGCATCGACCAGCATGTCGCACTGGCCCCCGTTCAGGTCCACGCGGATGATGTCGCCCGTGCGCAGCAGCGCCAGGCCGCCGCCCACGGCGCTTTCCGGCGACGCGTTCAGGATCGAGGGGCTGTCCGAGGTGCCCGACTGGCGCCCATCGCCCAGGGTCGGCAGGTTCAGAATGCCCGCCTTGAGCAAGGCATCGGGCGGCTGCATGTTGACCACCTCGGCCGAACCGGGCCAGCCGACAGGGCCGGCGCCGCGCATGACCAGCATGCAGCTGTCGTCGATATTGAGCGCCGGGTCGTTGATGCGCGCGTGATAGTCAGCAGAACCGTCAAAGACGATGGCGCGCGCCTCGAACACGCCCTCGCTGCCGGGGCGCGACAGGTAGCGCTCGCGGAAGGCGGGCGAGATCACGCTGGTTTTCATGATGGCAAAATCGAACAGGTTGCCCTGCAAGGCCATGAAACCGGCCTTTTCCTTCAGCGGCGCGGCAAACGGGCGGATCATCTCGCGGTCCGCGCTCTCGCGGCCTTGCAAGTTGGCCGCCATGCTCTGGCCCGTGACCGTCAACCGGTCCGCATGCAGCAGGCCCGCCTGCTGCAGCTCCCACATCACGGCCGGCACGCCGCCGGCGCGGTGGAGGCGCTCGCCCAGATACTTCCCGGCCGGCTGCATGTTCAACAGCAGCGGCACGTCGTAGCCGTGCGCCATCCAGTCGCTCGAGTGCAATGCCACACCCGCATGGCGCGCCATGGCCATCAGGTGCGGCTGGGCGTTGGTGGAGCCGCCGATGGCCGCGTTGACGATGATGGCGTCCAGGAAGGCCTCGCGCGTGAGGATGCTCGACGGGCGCACGTCGTCATGCGCCATGCCGACGATGCGGCGCCCCGTTGCATAGGCGATCTGGCCCCGTTCGCGGTACGGCGCGGGTATGGCCGAGCAGCCCGTCAGCGACATGCCCAGCGCTTCGGCCAGCGCATTCATGGTCGATGCCGTGCCCATGGTGTTGCAGTGGCCGGCCGACGGCGCCGAGGCGGCGGCGATCTGCAGGAATTTGTCGTTGTCGATCAAGCCGGCGGACAGCTGGCGGCGGCCCTTCCAGATGGCCGCGCCGGAACCGACCAGTTCGCCGTCCATCCAGCCATCAAGCATGGGGCCGCCCGACAGCACGATGGCGGGAATGTCCACCGTGGCCGCGGCCATCAATTGCGCCGGCGTGGTCTTGTCGCAGCCCGTCGTCAGCACCACGGCGTCGATCGGATAGCCATGCAGGATCTCCACCAGGCCCAGATACGCGAGGTTGCGGTCCAGCGCGGCCGTGGGACGGCGGCAGTTCTCGAAGATCGGGTGCAGCGGGAATTCCATCGGGATGCCGCCCGCGTCGCGGATGCCGTCGCGCACGCGCTGGGCCAGCTCCAGGTGGATGCGGTTGCAGGGACTGATATCGCTGCCGCTTTGCGCGATGCCGATGATGGGCCGGCCCGAACGCAGTTCCTCGGCCGTGATCCCGTAGTTCATGAAGCGCTCGAGGTACAGCGCCGTCATGTCGATGTGGTCGGGATTGTCGAACCAGTCCTGCGAGCGGAAGCGCCGCGCCTGGCGGTTGCCTGGGGTGCTCATGCGCCGTACCAGCCTGCGTCGACATAGTATTCGCGGCCCGCGCACTTGGCCGCGTTGTCGGACGCCAGGAACAGCGCCAGCGCCGCCACGTCTTCCGGCTCCACGCGCAGCTGCAGGCATTGTCCCTGCAGGATCACGGCTTCCGCTTCCGGCGTATGCCACAGCCGCTCCTGGCGCGGCGTGCGCACGGCGCCGGGAATGATGCAGTTGACGCGGATGCCGTCGGCACCCAGGTCGCGCGCCAGGCCGCGCGTCAGGCCTTCGATGCCGGCTTTCGCCGTCATGTAGATCGACAGGTTCGCCTGCGCCAGGTGCCAGGAAATCGAGCCCAGGTTGAGGATCACGCCGCTGCCCTTGGCGCGCATGGCCGGCGCCACTGCCTGGGCGCAGAAATACTGGTGGCGCAGGTTGACGGCCATGCGCTCGTCCCAGTAGGCGGGCGTGACGTCCTGCAGCTGGTGGCGGTCGTCATTGGCCGCGTTGTTGACGAGGATATCCGTGGCGCCCGCGCTGTGTGCGATCTCGGCGAAGGTGGCGGCCAGGGCGCCCAGGTCCGTCAGGTCGCAATAGCGGAAAACGGGCGGCTGCGCCAGGTGCGCCAGCTTTTCCTGCAGCGCCAGCGACGCCTCGCGGGCGATGTCGAGAAAGGTGACGTGGGCGCCCTGGCGCGCGAACGCCTCGACGATGGCCACGCCGATGCCGGTGCCGCCGCCCGTGATGACGACGCGCTTGCCGGCCAGGCTGGGGTAAGTTGCATGCTGCATGGTGTCTCTCTTTTTAAAATAATCGGATCAAAGCAAGCCGCGTTGCGCCAGGTTCTGGTACAGCGCGCGCACGCCGAACGTCCAGGGGGCAATCGCATCGCAGCGCTGCACTTCGTTGACCAGCGCACCCAGCGCGGCGCTGGCAATCGTCACGCGGTCGCCCAGGTGGTGCGTAAAGCCGCCGCCCTGCGCGCCGCGGTCCTTTACGGGCGAGAACATGGTCCCGAGGAACAGCATGAAACCGTCCGGATACTGGTGGTACTGGCCTGCCGTCTGGCGCACCAGGTCAAGCGGGTCGCGGCTGATTTCGCGCATGAAGCTGGCGCCTTCGAGCACAAAGCCGTCGTCCGCGCCTTCGATCAGCAGCGACACTTCCGCCTCGCGCACGGTGTCGAGCGTGAAGTGCTCGTCGAACAGGCGGATGAAGGGGCCGATGGCGCAGGAGCCGTTGTTATCCTTGGCCTTGCCCAGCAAGAGGGCGCTGCGCCCTTCGATGTCGCGCAGGTTGACGTCGTTGCCCAAGGTCGCCCCCAGCACCTCGCCACGGCTGTTGACGGCCAGGACGATCTCGGGCTCCGGGTTGTTCCAGGCGGACGATGGCAGCAAGCCCACCTGCGCGCCGCAGCCGACCGACGACATCGGCTGCGCCTTGGTAAACACTTCCGCATCGGGGCCGATGCCCACTTCCATGTATTGCGACCAGGCGCCGCGTTGTTGCAGCTGCTGTTTCAAGCGCTGCGCCGCCTCCGAGCCGGGTTTTAATGCGGACAAGTCGCCGCCCAGCGTCGTTTGCAGCGCGGCGCGCAAGCTTGCCGCGCGCGCCGCGTCGCCGCCCGCCTGTTCCTCGATCACCCGTTCGAGCAGGCTGACGGCGAAGGTCACGCCGCAGGCCTTGACGGCCTGCAGGTCGCACGGCGCCAGTAGCAGCGGCTCGCCGGCCGGCGCGGCCAGCGCCTGCTCCAGCAGCGCCTGCACGGGGCCGAGCGCGATGCCGGGCGCATGGCGAGCGATATCGAGCGCATCGCTGCGTTCGAACAGCTCGGCCACCGTCGCTACCGTTTGCGTGATGTCGACCACCTCGCCGCCGCGCACGGCGACGACGCAGGGGCCGTCACGCCAGATGCGGCCGATGAGGAGAGCCTGCGCCAGGTCGGCGGGCAACAGGGAGGCGGGGGAAATCGGCTGCATGGCAAGCTTTCAAAAGGTCGTGACGGGATGGCTGGTCTTCAAGTTCGGACCGATTCTGCGCGCCGCCCTGTGTCGCCGCAATTACGAAAATCACCAAATTGAATGATGATTATTGGTATTGCAGCGCACCAAAAAAAGCCGCCGCCCGGCCCCCGTTCCCGTCCTTTCCGCAGGCGGGAAAGCATGCAATGGCGCATCGCATCAATTGGCCTATCGATATCGTTTTGGATATCGGCTATGCGAAAAAAGTGATTGGTGAGGGATGGATGGACAAACTAGTATCAGCCGTGGCCCGCAATCGGCCATTCGCACGGAGCCCGCCCGCTGGACGACGGCCCTGGCACATTCAACTATCGAAGACGGTGGAGACCTGAAATGAAAACAACAATGAAAATGCTGACCGCGAGCCTGGCGCTGGCCATCTCCGGCATGGCGGTAATGCCCGTGGCAAGCGCCGCAGACAAGGGCGCGATCGGCATCTCGATGCCGACCAAGTCGTCCATGCGCTGGATCGCCGACGGCGACAACATGGTCAAGGTATTCAAGGAGCGCGGCTACAAGACGGACCTGCAGTTTGCCGACGACGATATCCCGAACCAGCTGGCGCAGGTGGAAAACATGATCACCAAGGGCGCCAAGGTGCTGGTGATCGCCGCCATCGACGGCACCACCTTGTCGAACGTGCTGCAAAAGGCGGCCGACAAGGGCATCAAGGTCATTTCGTATGACCGTCTGATCCGCGGCACGAAAAACATCGATTACTACGCCACCTTCGACAACTTCCAGGTCGGCGTGCTGCAAGCGGGCTACATCGAATCGGCGCTGAAACTCAAGGAAGGCAAGGGCCCGTTCAATATCGAACTGTTCGGCGGCTCGGCCGACGACAACAACGCGCACTTCTTCTACAACGGCGCGCTGTCGGTGCTGAAACCGTACATCGACAGCGGCAAGCTGGTGGTGCGCTCGAAGCAGATGGGCATGGAAAAGGTCGCCACCCTGCGCTGGGACGGCGCCGTGGCGCAAGCGCGCATGGACAACCTGCTCAGCGCCTACTACGGCAATGCCCGCGTCGACGCCGTGCTGTCGCCATATGACGGCTTGAGCATCGGCATCCTGTCCTCGCTCAAGGGCGTCGGCTACGGCACGCCGAAACAGCCGTTCCCCGTCGTGACGGGCCAGGATGCGGAAATCCCGTCGGTGAAATCGATCATCCGCGGCGAACAGGCATCGACCGTGTTCAAGGACACGCGCGAACTGGCCAAGGTCACGGCCAATATGGTCGACGCGATGATGAGCGGCAAGACGCCGGCCGTCAACGATACCAAGACCTATAACAACGGCGTGAAGGTCGTGCCGTCCTACCTGTTGAAACCGGTCACCGTCGACAAGGCGAACTGGAAGCAGGTGCTCGTCACCGGCAGCGGCTACTACACGGAAGCGCAAGTGAAATAAGCATCCAAGGTACTGAAGGCCCGGCACTGCCGGGCCTTTCGCTTCACGCACGATCAAGAACAAGACTGCCGCACGACCGCTGCCCACCAGCGCGGCCGTGCCAGAGAGGTTATATGACGAACACTATCCTGGAAATGCGCGGGATACGCAAAACATTCCCGGGCGTCGTTGCGCTCGACAATGTCAACCTGCGGGTACGCAGCGGCGAGATCCACGCCATCGTCGGCGAAAACGGCGCCGGCAAATCGACCCTGATGAAAGTGCTGAGCGGCGTCTACGGCCATGGCAGCTATACGGGCGACATCGATTACCTGGGCCAGACGCGGCACTTCCGCGGCATCAAGGACAGCGAAGAAATCGGCATCATCATCATCCACCAGGAACTGGCGCTGGTGCCCCAGCTGTCGATCGCCGAGAATATCTTCCTCGGCAACGAGCCGGCCCGCATGGGCGTCATCGACTGGGAATACGCGCAAGCGAAGACGCGCGAACTGCTGCACAAAGTCGGCCTGAAGGAGTCTCCGGACACCCTGATCACCAACCTGGGCGTGGGCAAGCAGCAGCTGATCGAGATCGCCAAGGCGCTGTGCAAGGACGTCAAGCTGCTGATCCTCGACGAACCGACGGCCAGCCTGAACGAAAGCGACAGCGCGGCCCTGCTCGACCTGCTGCTGGGCCTGAAAGCCCAGGGCATCGCCTCGATCCTGATTTCGCACAAGCTCAATGAAATTTCACGGGTCGCCGACGCCATCACGGTGCTGCGCGACGGGAACACGGTCGACAGCTTCGACTGCCGCACGGAGCCCGTCAGCGAAGACCGCATCATCGAAAAAATGGTCGGGCGCGAAATGGCCGACCGCTATCCGCCGCGCACGCCCACCATCGGCGAGACCATTTTCGAGGTGCGCGACTGGCGCGTCTTCCATCCCGAGCATGCCGACCGCCCCGTCATCAAGGGCATCAATATGCACGCGAAAAAGGGCGAGATCATCGGCATCGCCGGCCTGATGGGCTCCGGGCGCACGGAACTGGCGATGAGCATTTTCGGGCGCGCCTACGGCCAGCGCATCAGCGGCACGGTGCTCAAGCATGGCCAGGAGATCGACGTCAGCACCATCGGCAAGGCGATCGCGCACGGCCTCGCGTATGTCACGGAAGACCGCAAGGGCCTGGGCCTGATCCTCGAGGAAGACATCCAGAAGAACACCAGCCTGGCCAACCTGGACGCGATTTCGCAGCACATGGTGATCGACGAGCAGCGTGAATTCGGCGTGGCCGAGGAGTTCCGCCGCAAGCTCAAGACCCGTTGCTCGAGCGTGGCGCAGAAGGTGGTCAACCTGTCCGGCGGCAACCAGCAGAAAGTGGTGCTGGCGAAGTGGCTGTTTTCGCGCCCCGACGTGCTGATCCTCGATGAACCGAGCCGCGGCATCGACGTGGGCGCCAAGTACGAGATCTACAGCATCATCAGCGAGCTGGCCGCCGAAGGCAAATGCATCATCATGATTTCCTCGGAAATGCCGGAACTGCTGGGCATGTGCGACCGGATCTATGTCATGAACGAAGGCCGCTTCGCGGCAGAACTGAGCGCGGCAGAAGCATCGCAGGAACGCATCATGCGCGCGATCGTTACACACGGAGAAAACAATGGACAATAAATTGACAGCAGGCGCGCCGGCAGCAGCAGCGCCAGCGGCCGCGCCGCAAGCGAAAAGCTATGCCGGCTTCCTGAAAAACAATATGCGCGACTACGGCATGCTGCTCTCGCTGATCGTCATCATGGGCTTCTTCCAGTACATGACGGACGGCACCCTGATGCAGCCGCTGAACCTGACGAACCTGGTGCTGCAGAACAGCTACATCGTCATCATGGCGCTGGGCATGCTGATGGTCATCGTGGCCGGCCATATCGATTTATCCGTCGGCTCGGTGGTCGGCTTCGTCGGCGCGCTGGCCGCCGTCCTGATCGTCAACTACCACATGCATTTTGTCGCCGCCAGCATCCTCTGCCTGCTGGCCGGCGCCGTCATCGGCGGCGCGCAAGGCTATTTCGTCGCCTTCTTTAAAATCCCGTCCTTCATCGTCACCCTGGCCGGCATGCTGGTGTTCAAGGGCCTGACCCTGGCGCTGCTGGCAGGCCAGTCGGTCGGTCCCTTCCCGGAAGGCTTCCAGATGCTCAGCTCCGGCTTCCTGCCCGACCCGTTCGGCGGCGAGAACCTGCGCGGCCTGTCGCTGCTGCTGGGCGTGATCGCCGCCGCGGCGCTGATCGTCACCTCGCTGCGCAGCCGCGCCAAGCAACTGAAACACGGCATGGAAAACGAGCCGCGCGCCTTCTTCCTGCTGAAAAACGCCATCTTCGCGGCCGTGATGGTGTATTTCAGCTACCTGCTGGCGTCGTACCGCGGCTTTCCCAACGTGCTGGCCGTGATGTCGCTGCTCATCGTCGCCTACACCTTCATCACCAACCGCACCGTGCTGGGCCGCCGCGTGTACGCCGTGGGCGGCAACGAAAAGGCGGCGCGCCTGTCGGGCATCAAGACGGAGCGGGTCAGCTTCTACACCTTCGTCAACATGGGCATGCTGGCCGCGCTGGCCGGCCTGATCTTCGCCGCGCGCCTGAACACGGCCACGCCGAAGGCGGGCACGGGCTTCGAGCTGGACGTGATCGCCGCCTGCTTCATCGGCGGCGCCTCCGCCTCGGGAGGCGTGGGCAAGGTGATGGGAGCCGTCATCGGCGCCTTCATCATGGGCGTGATGAACAACGGCATGTCCATCATGGGCATCGGCATCGATTACCAGCAGGTGATCAAGGGCCTGGTGCTGCTGGCGGCCGTGTTCATTGACGTGATTAATAAAAATAAATGAGAAGAACAAGGAAGCACAGGTTCGAGCCTTAGGGGGCTCTGGCCGGCGTTCGCGCCGGCCTTTTTTATTCCATTCACATCATCAATATGATTTCAGCAAGCCACCACGAAGCTTTCGCAACGAAAGATACCCACCACTGACCACGAAAACACCTTCCTCGTTCCTGATCTCGATATTGCCCTCATCCCAGCGCAGCAAGCGCGGCAAATTCTGCCGATAGATAACGATGCCAGTATGGCGCGCTTCCTCGACATAATGCATTTTTAACAGACGCACTTCTATTTCCCCAAGCATGCCAAGTCCATTATCCCGTACCTTGAATGCGGCCGGAAGGACGGCTATCAGCGAGAACAACGATCCTATCCCCGCCCCCAGCAATACCACCTCAAGTGGCGCCTTCGATTCACGATCCAGAGAAAAAAGATAAGTGATGGCTACCATGCATATCAGCAGGGTAACGATCCAGGAAGTTGCCTGGGCCTTGGATTGAAACAGCACAAAGTAGCGCCACTTTGCTAGCGGAAAGAAAATAGACGTGACACTACGGCGTATTTTTTCCATCCTGCCGTCCTCAAACCGATGCTTTGTCTGCTTCATTTTCGCTCCATTGTTAACACAAAAAGAAAGCTGTCCGCACAAGCGGTACAGCTATTTATTATGTTTTGGAAAAAAATGAAGAGGTTGACAGAAATCATCTAAGGCGACTTTTGCATCGCGTCAGACAGCCGCCAGCCGCGCCGCCCTATCCCCCCACCATGCCGCTTCCTCGAACACGGAAAAGCCCGACAAATCCGCATGCGCGAACAGGATGGCGCCGTCGTGTTCGCGCAAGGCCTTCAAGCCCGCGTTGCTGCGAAATCCCGGCAAGGGCGCCGCCATGGCGTGGCCGCGCACGGTGATGTCGACGCGCTCGACGCAGCTGGCAAAATCGCGTCCATACGCCGTCTTTAAATCGACGCTGGCCAGCGCCAGCAGTTCTTCGGGGCTGGCCACATCTAACCATTTGCGCGCTTGCTGCGGCGTGCGGTCGGACAGGGCCACGTAAGCGCTGAAGACGGTCTTCTCGGGCGGGCGCACGCGGATGTCCTGGTGGGTCGAGACAACGTAGCCGAGGCCCGGTTCCTGGTACACCACGTTGTCCCAGCACAGGGGCGCATGCGGCAGTTCGTCGGGAAAGCGTTTCAGTAGAAAATTCGCCACCAGCCACGGCGCATACGCGGGCGTATCGCGTTTCGCGTCGAAGCCATAGTCGGCGATGTTCTTCACCACGCGCGCCGCCACGTACAGCGGCATGGCGCAGATGGCCTTGCGCGCCTTGACCAGGTAGGTGCGCGGCTGGCCGTCGACCAGTTCCAGGCACAGCGCTTCCACGCCGTTGGCCGTCGTCGTGAGGGAAACCACCGTGCCCGCGTGGCGCCGGACCTTGGACGCCTGTTCCATGGCCGTGGCGACCGGTTGCATGCCGCCCGGCCAGGTCAGCCAGGCGCCATTGCCCGCATTGGCGGCCTGGCCCCAGCGGCTGCAGTAGTAATGCAGGCCGGCCCAGGCCGAGACCTGGTCGTAGCGCGTGCCGTAATCGTCGCGGCAGCAGTAATTCAGATACCAGTGCAGGGTGGGCGAGGTATAGCCTTCGCGCTCCATCCACTGCTTCAAGGTGATGGTGTCGAGCGCCTGCCAGGCCGGATCTTGCGACGACTCCACGGTAGGAAAGACAAACACGCGCTTGCCATCGTTGCCATGCGCCTGGCGCAAACGCCGCACCTCGGCAAAGAAGCGTTCATGCTGCGCCAGTTCCGCAGGCGACACGCCTTCGGTGGGAATGAAGCCGTCCTGCCAGTGGCCGTTGAACAGCAATCGCTCTTCCGGCGCGTGCAGGATGTAGCGCTCGTCGTAATATGGCTTTTCCGCCTGCGGATCGCGCTCGATGATGCCCAGGTCGAACAAAATCTCTCGCACATGGGTCGATTCGGGCGAAGGCAATGGCAGATAGTGGCCGCCGGTCGGATAGGCCAGGTCGCCGAAGTGGCCGCCGGCCGCGTTGCCATACGGCTGCGGGCCATCGATCATGAGAAAGTCCCCGTGCCCCAGCTTGTTCAGGCGCCAGGCGGCCGTCAGGCCCGCGATGCCGGAGCCGAGGATGGCCACGTCGGTCGTCAAGGTGCGTGCAGGCGGCGGCAGCGCCGTGCCCTCGCGCAGCAGCTTGCGCAAATAATGCCCCTCGCTGCGGCCCGGGTACAGCACCTTGGGCGTGATTTCCTGCCAGCGCAGATACGCGGCGATGCTGCCGATGCCAGCGGCTGCCGCCGCGGCGCCGCCGGCGGCCCACAGCATGAAGGAGCGGCGCTGCATCAGCGGATCACCCGGTTCCAGTCCTGCTCGAATTCATGCACGAGCGACTGGGTATTCAAGCGGTTCGGCGCCATGGGCAGCGGCTGCATGTCGGGCGGGAAGATGAACATCTCGCGCGTGGTGTCCGCATTCAGGTAGCGCATCGGCAGGCGGTATTGCGTCGGCGGTGCGTAGTCGAGCTGGGGCGAAGCAAGGATAAAACCCCATTCACCGAACGAGGGCACGTAGGCGTGGTAGGGCCAGGTGCGCATGCCCACTTCGCGCAGGGTCGAATTGATGGTCCAGTAGGCGTGCGGGGCAAAGAACGGCGACGTCGATTGCACCACCATCAAGCCCTTGGCCGCCAGGTGCTTTTTCACCAGGTCGTAGAACGGCACCGAATACAGTTTGCCGAGCGCGAAGCTGGACGGATCGGGGAAATCGACGATGGCCGCGTCGAACATGTCGCCGTTGTTGCGCAGCCAGACGGCGGCATCGGCATTGACGACGGTGACGCGCTTGTCCGAGAACGAGTTGTTATTTAACTTTGCCAGTTCCGGGCGCGTGGTAAACGCGGCCGTCATGGCAGGATCGAGGTCGACCACGGTGACGTGTTCGATCTGTGGATAACGGAGGATTTCGCGCAGCGCCAGGCCATCGCCGCCGCCCAGCACCAGCACGCGGCGCGCCCACGGCAGCGCTTCGAGCACGGGGTGCACGAGCGCCTCGTGGTAGCGGTACTCGTCGCGCGAGGAAAACTGCAGGTTGCCGTTGATGTAGAGCCGCGTATCGTCCTTCCAGCGCGTGATCACCAGGCGCTGGTAGGGCGTGGTGGTGGAATACACGATCTGGTCGCCGAACAGGCCGTGCTCGCCCCAGGCCACCATGCGGTCGGACATGGCAAAGCCGGCGACCAGCACCAGCATCACGGCGCAGGCGCGCAGGAAGCGCCCCGTGAGGTTCTTCAGCTCCGCGCGGAACACGTAAATCGTCCACAGGCCCACGCCCACATTGAGCATGCCGAACAAAAAGCCCGTGCGCACCAGGCCCAGGTAGGGCGACAGCACCAGCGGGAACAGCAGGGAGACGGCCAGCGCACCCAGGTAATCGAAGGTGAGCACGCGGCTGACCAGTTCGGAAAACTCCGTCTGGCGCGAATTCAGGGCGCGCATCACCAGCGGCACTTCCATGCCGACCAGTGCGCCGATCAGGAACACCATCACATACAATAAGGTGCGAAATGGCGCGGCCATCCACGAGAACGTCATGAACAGGATGGCGGCCGACAAGCCGCCGATCAGGCCCACGGCCAGCTCGATGTCGACGAAGCGCGAGAGCACGTCGTCGTCCCGCACATACTTGGAAAAGTGGGCGCCCACCCCCATGGCAAACAGATAGCAGCCGATGATGGTCGAAAACTGCAGGATGGAATCGCCGAGCAGGTAGCTGGACATGGCGCCGGCGATCAGTTCATACGCGAGGCCGCAGGAGGCGACCACGAAGACGGACAAAATCAGAATCTTTTTGTTCATTGGACTTTTTTTTGTTCTAATATGCGTTGACGTTATCAAATACTCATTGCGAGGAAAGCCGTGCCCGCCATCCTAAACTATCTGATCCATCTTATACTGGCCGCCGCGCTGCTGATTGCCTTTTTTATCATCTACACGCGCGTCACGCCGTATAACGAAGTGCTGCTGATCCGACAGGGCAACCAGGCGGCGGCCCTGTCGCTGGGCGGCGCGCTGCTGGGCTTTTCCGCCACCATCGCCTCGTCCCTGATGCACACGGCCGACTACCAGCAATTCTTCGCCTGGGCCTTTGGCGCCATGGTGGTGCAATTGCTCGCCTATGTGGTCACCACGCGCCTGCTGCGCATGTCGAAGGATCAGATCGAATCGAACAACAGCGCCTTCGGCGGCCTGCTGGGCGCCATTTCGCTGTCGATCGGCGCCATCAACGCCGCCTGCATTTCCTGACACCGCTTTATCTTATTCAAGGACATCCATCATGAGCCTCGGCAGCTTTATCAAGAAGCAGTTTATCGACGTACTGCAGTGGAACGAAGAGACGGAAGGCGTGCTGGCCTGGCGCTTCCCCATGCAGGATTTCGAGATCCAGAACGGCGCCATCCTGAATGTGCGCGAATCGCAGGTCGCCGTCTTCGTCAATGAAGGCAAGATCGCCGACGTCTTCGGTCCCGGCACGCACAAGCTGACGACGCAAACGTTACCGTTGCTGACCAACCTGAAAAACTGGGACAAGCTGTTCGATTCGCCGTTCAAGTCGGACGTGTATTACTTCAGCACGCGCGTGCAGACCGGCCGCAAGTGGGGCACGCCGCAGCCGATCACCATCCGCGACAAGGATTTCGACATGATCCGCGTGCGCGCCTTCGGCATGTATTCGTACCGCATCGCCGACGCCCGCACCTTCTTCACCGAGATCAGCGGCACGCGCGAAGTCTATACGCGCGACGAGGTGGAAGATCAGTTGCGCGGCATTCTGATGTCGAGCATGGCCAGCTCGCTGGGCGGCGCGAATGTTCCCTTCCTCGACATGGCGGCCAACCAGGCGCTGATGGCGCAAGAGGTCAAGGATGGCCTGACGCAGGCGTTTGCCCGCTACGGCGTGGGCCTCGATGAATTCAACGTAGCCAGCATCAGCCTGCCCGAGGAATTGCAGGCGGCGCTCGACGAGCGTATTTCCGCCGGCATGAAGGGCGGCCTGGGCGCCGACAAGATGAGCGGCTACACCAAATTCCAGGTAGCCAACGCGATCCCGCTGACGGCGCAGAACGAGGGCGGCATGGCCGGCATCGGCGCGGGCATCGGCGCCGGGCTGTCGATCGGCCAGGTGATGGCGCAAAGCATGGGCGGTGCGCTGCAGCAGCCCACTCCGGCGGCGCCACCCGCACCCGCGGAAGAACCGGTTGAGGCGCGCCTGGAAAAACTCAAGGGTTTACTGGACAAGGGACTCATTTCGCCCGCCGACTACGATGGCGCCAAGGCTGAACTGCTGAAAAAACTGATCGGCTGATTAGGGCGAAATACGACTGCATGCAAACTGTTTCCTGTCCCAGCTGCGGCGCGGAAGTGCATTTCCGCTCGCACGCTTCCGTGCTCGCCGTGTGCGAGTACTGCCACAGCACCATCCTCAAGGACGCCGATGCCGTCAGGGACGTGGGCAAGATGTCGGCCGTCCTGGAAGACTATTCACCAATCCAGATCGGCACGGCCGGCGTGCACGACGGCGTGCACTTCACCGTCGTCGGGCGCATCCAGCAGCGCTACAGCGCCGGCACGTGGAACGAGTGGTATCTGCTGTTCGACGACGCCAGCACCGCGTGGCTGGGCGACTCGTCCGGCCTGTACACGCTGACGCGCGAGCGCGGCACGCAGGATGCCCTGCCCGCCTTTGGCGAGCTGGCGCCGGGCAGGCGCTACACGATCTGCGGCGAACCGTACACGGCCGCCGAGATCCGCAGCGCCGAATGCATCGCCGGCCAGGGCGAGCTGCCCTTCAAGGTGGGCGCCGGCTGGCGCATCCAGGTGGCGGACTTCCGCAACTACGCGAGCTTCGTCACGCTCGACTACACGGATGGCCCGCAACCGGTCGTCTACCAGGGCGTCGCCGTCACCCTGGACAGTTTGCAATGCCAGCTGCTGCGCGACGACGAGGCCATCGCCAAAAGCGCCGGCAAGTACCGCGGCAAGCTCGATGCGCTCGACTGCCCCTCCTGCGGCAGCGGCATCCAGTACGTCCCTGGCGCCGCGGCGCAGCTCGTGTGTCCCGCCTGCCACGCGCAGCTCGACGCCAGCGGCCCGGAAGCGCAGGTGCTGGCCATCGGCAAGCAGGTGCACGACAACGCCGACATCACGCTGGAACTGGGCGCCAGCGCGAAGATCAGCAATGTGGATTTCACGGTGATCGGCATGATGCGCCGCGCCGACGACGAGGGCAGCGAGTGGAACGAATACCTGCTGTACAACGCGCGCGCCGGCTTCTTCTGGCTGGTGGAAACGGACGAGGGCTGGTCGCGCTCGAACGTGCTGCCGAACTGGCCCAGCTGGGCCTCGCTGGACGCCGCCAGCTGCACGCTCGATGGCGCCACCTACCGCAAACTGTATGACTACGGCTCGCAGGTCGTGTATGCGGCCGGCGCCTTCAACTGGAAGGTGGCCGTCGGCGACAGCACGCGCGTCTATGAATTCGAGCAGGGACAGACCAAGCTGGCGGCGGAACTCACGGGCGAGGAAATGACCTGGTCGCGCTCCGTGCCCGTCGCCTATGACCAGATGGCCGCCTGGTTCGGCGCCGCCTTCCATGGCACCATCAAAACGGCGAATATCCAGCTCAGTCACCGCGGCATCGCCAAGGTCTTCATCGTCATCGTGCTGGTCTTGAATGCGATCCCCATGTTCGTGTCGTTCTCCAGCACCTTGATGTGGAGTTTGCTGGGCTGCCTGGCGCTGTTCCTGCCCGCCGTTTTCCTCGACAAGAATGCAAAGAATCCCCCATGAGTAAATACGTGATCTACGCCCTGATGGTGACCTTCAGTGTCACGGCCGCCAACTGGGTGCGCATGTTCAAGGTGGCCGGCAGCGGCAGCAGCGGCGGCAGCAGCTGGAGTTCGCGCACGGGCAGCGGCGGCGGCAGCTATGGCGGCGGCTCCAGCGGCGGCAGCCACAAATAAGCATGGCGTCCGCACCGCATCTGCCCCTGGGCATCCATCTGCTGGCCGACCTGTCGGGCATCGCCCCGGAACGCCTGCGCGATTGCGCCGCGCTCGAAGGCCTGCTGCGCGAGGCGGCCGTCGCGGCCGGTGCGCAGGTACTGCACGGCCATTTCCACAGCTTTGGCCCGGGCCAGGGCGTCACGGGAGTGCTGCTGCTGGCCGAGTCGCACATCTCGCTGCATACCTGGCCCGAAGTGGGCTTTGCTGCCGTCGACATCTTCATGTGCGGCGCGGCCCGGCCGCAGCTGGCGCTGGACATCATCCAGGCGGCGCTGCAACCGGCGCATTGCCAGCTGCAGTCCGTGCGGCGCGCCCCGCCCGGGTAGGCCTGGCGTCGCTGGTGGATCGCGCGGGGATCGCTTACACTGTCGGCTGATCCCCCAACCGTGACTCCCATGCGCCGTTCCGCCCTCCTTGCCCTGCCCCTGCTGCTGCTGGTTTCCGCCTGCGATGACTACACGGCGCCCAGCCTGTACCAGGCCACCACGCCCGAGTGCAAGACGTGGACGGATGGCTCGCGTTTCGAACTGCCGCGCGGTATCAGCATCTACGCCACGCCGCCTGTCACCTTGAAGGAAGGCGGCACGGAGCTGGCGCTGATTTTTACCTTGCCCGTCGGCACCCAAGCCAGTTTTACGCGCCTGTCCTTCCTGCTGGAAGAACCGAAAAAGCCGCCTTTCGCGGAAGCCAAGATACTCACCATTTACCAGCGCGGCATGAACCAGAAGGCGGAGATCGTCGACGTCATCGAGCAGTTGCCCATCATGTTTGCCGCCGTCGGCAACAGCAAGGAAACCCAGTGGCGCTTGCGCCTGCAACTGCCGCGCCAGCTGCCGCAGCGCTTTGATCTGTCCATGCCCGACATGCTCGTCGGCGGCAAGCGCTACCCGGTACGCACGTTTACGTACCGCTATTTCCCCGAGCGTCAGGCTTACGGCATGTGCAGCTGAGCCACACCGTCCATTGACGGCAGTGCGTGCCGCTGGCACACTGGCGTTTTCCATCACACAACAGGAGTAGACAACATGCGCCATTCGGATACTGCCGTGCTGTCGGCTGCCTGATCACTGTATTTCCCGGCTAAGCCCCTTAGCCCGCAATTCCCCATACGCGTGATCGCGTAGCCGACTTCCCCTTCTTTCGTGCCAGTCATCGCGACTGGCGGTGCCTGCACGCGCAGGCTATACGTCCGCACGCGGACGACAGAATTTGGAATCACGCTACCATGATCGCATTCGATTTTGCGCAACTACGCCTTATCGGGCTGCAGCAGGCTATCGCCGGCGCGGCCACCCAACTCAACTTATCTTCCACCACCGCGCAGCTGATGCGCGTGAGCGCCGTGCACCGCGACAGCATCGGCGTGCACGACGGCAGCCTGGAACAGCCGGCGCAGATCCTGCCACGCCTGCTGCACGCGCTGCTGGAACACGACACCATCCTTGCTGTCGGCGACTGGATCGCCGCCGAACCCGATCTTCACGGCACGCTGTGGATAACGGCGTACTTATCCCCAGTCACGCAGATCGCGCGGCGCGGCAATGACGGCCGGCGCCAGGTGCTGGCCAGCAATGTCGACACGGCCCTGCTGGTGATGGGACTCGATGAGGATTTTAATCCGCGCCGCCTGGAGCGTTACCTGACCATCGTGCTGGCGGCCCAGGTCAGCCCCGTGGTGGTGCTGAGCAAGGCCGACGTGGCCGACGACGTGCCGGGCAAGCTGGCGCTGCTGAAACAGCGCCTGCCGCCCCACGTGCCGCTGTTCGCCATCGATACGCGCCACGCGTATGACGTGGCCATCCTGGAACCCTGGCTGGGTGCCGGCCAGACCCTGGTACTGCTCGGCTCATCGGGCGCGGGAAAGTCCAGCCTGACCAATACCTTGTGCGCGGCGGATCAAGCGACCAACGGCGTGCGCCACGGCGACGGCCGCGGCCGGCACACGACAACGGCCCGCTCGCTGCACCTGTGTGCGGATGGCGCCTGCATCATCGACACGCCGGGCTTGCGCAGCTGGCGCGCCGACGCCGATGCGCAGACCCTGGCGGCCACGTTCGACGACATCGCGGCGCTTGCCGCAACGTGCCAGTTCCGCGATTGCCAGCATGCCAGCGAACCCGGTTGCCAGGTGCGTGGCGCCGTCGACGGGGACCGCCTGCGCAACTATCACAAGCTGCTGCGCGACGCGCGCCGCAGCGAGGAGACGCCGCTCGAGCGCATTGCCGCGCGCGCCAAGTGGAAAGTGACGATGAAGGCCTTCAGGCAACGTGACAAGGATGGAATGGCGTGAACAGCCGAGCCGCAGCCAGGATGCTGGAATATATCAAAGTTGCAATTGAGAAATATGCAAGGTATAGTCAAATGCACTACCAACAGAGATGCCCCGCACGCAATGCGCGCGGTCCGCCAACCATGACATGAGGATGCACTGTGTTCAAGGGAAAAACCGTTTTACTACTGAGTACATTGTCAGCTTGCCTGTTCGCCAGCAGCTCGCTGTTCGCGCAGAAGCTGATCGTGCCGCAAGAGATTCACCATGCCGACAAAGTCTACACGCTGGTGTTTACCGCGCCGCAGGGTCGCAACAGCAAACGGGCCTTGTATGAATATACGACGAATGGCGAAGCGGTGGAAAAATGGAGCAGCCTGATTACCATACTCTACGAAGGCCATTCCAAGACCGATCCCTTGGACTTCTCGGCCGCCCTGCTCAAGTCGCTGGCAGCCACCAAGCCGGAACCCATTTCCTCCGTCACTGTCGAGAACGGCCACGTGCTGATGCGGTCGGTATATGAACCGGATGCGGCCAACCCCGTGTATGAATCGAACGTCAGCAAGAGCTTTCATGGCGCTGCCGCCTGTGGTGGCCTGCTGCAGTTTCAATATGCGGTAAAGACACCGGCGGGCGCGGACCAGTCAGCGGCGGGCAGGCAGGCTAGCCTGAAGCTGGTCAATGAGGGCAATGCCAGCCTGGCTGCCCAGTTGCGCGATAGCGCCTGGCAGCCAAGCTGCGAATAAGCCAAGCGGCTGAAGCATAAAAAGGCAGCCCGCAGGCTGCCTTTTTGTATTACTGCGTGCGAGCAAATTAATGCTTGCGCAGCTTCTGGATCGCTGCCAGCTGCGCAATCGCGCTGGCCAGCTCGGCTTGCGCTTGCGCGTAGTCGATGCCCGAATCCTTGTTGTGGATATTTTCTTCCGCCAACTTCTTCGCTTCCAGCGCTTTCGCTTCGTCGAGGTCGTGACCGCGGATCGCGGTATCGGCCAGGACGGTCACGGTATCCGGTTGCACTTCCAGCAGGCCGCCGGCAACGAAGACGAACTCTTCTTCAGCCTGGCCGACTACCTTGATGCGGACCGCGCCCGGACGGATGCGGGTAATCAAAGGCGTGTGGCGTGGGTAGATACCCAGCTCGCCCTGTTCACCCGGCAACGCGACGAATTCTGCTTCGCCTGAAAAAATCAGTTCTTCAGCGGAAACCACGTCAACGTGAATTGTGTGTGCCATGTGTGTCCTATCGGGTTGAAGAACCCCGCCGTCTAACGGGCGGGGTTAGGCCCAGACTTAACTTAGTTAAGTTTCTTGGCTTTTTCGATTGCTTCTTCGATCGTGCCGACCATGTAGAACGCTTGTTCCGGCAGGTGATCGAGTTCGCCCGAAGCGATCATTTTGAAGCCCTTGATCGTGTCTTTGAGCGAAACGTATTTACCAGGCGCGCCGGTAAAGACTTCAGCGACGTGGAAAGGCTGCGACAGGAAACGCTGCATCTTACGTGCACGGGCAACCAGCAGTTTGTCTTCCGGTGCCAGCTCGTCCATACCCAGAATCGCGATAATGTCGCGCAATTCCTTGTAGCGTTGCAGGGTCGTTTGCACGGCACGCGCGGTGTCATAGTGCTCTTGACCAACGATCAACGGATCGAGCTGACGCGAGGTCGAATCCAGCGGGTCCACGGCTGGGTAGATACCCAGGGAAGCGATGTCACGCGACAGCGCAACGGTCGAATCCAAGTGAGCAAACGTGGTAGCAGGCGACGGATCGGTGTAATCATCGGCTGGAACGTAGACGGCCTGGATCGAGGTGATCGAACCGGTCTTGGTCGACGTAATACGCTCTTGCAGACGGCCCATTTCTTCCGCCAGGGTCGGTTGGTAACCCACAGCCGACGGCATACGGCCCAGCAGTGCCGACACTTCGGTACCGGCCAGCGTAAAGCGGTAGATGTTGTCGACGAAGAACAACACGTCCTTGCCTTCATCACGGAACGATTCAGCGATCGTCAGGCCGGTCAGCGCGACGCGCAGACGGTTACCTGGCGGTTCATTCATCTGACCGTAGACCATCGCCACTTTGGAGTTCTCTGGGTTTTCCAGATCGACCACTTTCGCGTCAGCCATCTCGTGGTAGAAGTCGTTACCTTCACGGGTACGCTCACCGACGCCGGCGAACACGGACACGCCGCTGTGCGCCTTGGCGATGTTGTTAATCAGTTCCATCATGTTCACGGTCTTGCCTACGCCAGCGCCGCCGAACAGACCAACTTTACCGCCTTTTGCAAACGGGCACACCAGGTCGATCACCTTGATGCCGGTTTCCAGCAGTTCTTGCGATGGCGACAATTCGTCGTATGCAGGAGCGGTGCGGTGGATCGACGCGATCTGCTCGTGCGACACGGGGCCGCATTCGTCGATCGGGTTGCCCAGCACGTCCATGATGCGACCCAGGGTTGCTTTACCGACTGGCACCATGATAGGTTTGCCGGTATTTTGAATCATCATGCCGCGACGCAGGCCATCGGACGAGCCGAGTGCAATGGTACGGACAATGCCGTCGCCCAACTGCTGTTGTACTTCCAGGGTCAGTTCCGAGCCTGCCATCTTCAAGGCATCAAATACCTTAGGCATCGCGTTGCGGGGAAACTCAACGTCCACCACAGCGCCGATACACTGAACGATTTTGCCATCAGCCATGTTCGTTCCTTCAATATAGTTAAATTCGTTTAAACCGCAGCCGCACCGGCGACGATTTCGGAGAGTTCTTTGGTAATCGCAGCTTGGCGGGTCTTGTTGTAGATCAGCTTCAATTCGCCGATCACACTACCCGCGTTGTCGCTTGCAGCTTTCATCGCGACCATCCGTGCCGATTGCTCGGACGCCAGATTCTCCGCGACTGCCTGGTACACCAGCGCTTCTACATAGCGCTCCAGCAATTCGTCGATGATGCTTTGTGCATCCGGCTCGTAGATGTAATCCCACGAGTGTGCGCTCTTGTCGGCGACCATTTTGTCAGCCGTCAACGGCAGCAACTGTTCGACCACTGGTTCCTGCTTCATCGTGTTGATGAATTTGGTGTAGCACAGGTACACTGCGTCGAGCTTGCCAGCCTGGAATTCTTCGAGCATGACCTTGACAGGTCCGATCAATTTATCCAGGTGCGGCGTATCACCGGTTTGAATGGCAGAGGCGACGATCTTGACGCCGATGCGATTCAAAAAACCCAAACCCTTGTTACCGATGGCAACTGCTTCAATCCGGTTGCCAGCTGCTTCCAGCTCGCGCGACTTCGACGTCACCTGGCGCAGGATGTTGGTGTTCATGCCGCCGCACAGACCTTTGTCGGTCGTGACAACGATGAAACCCACTGCCTTCGCTTGCGTACCCTGGGCAACTGCCAGGAACGGGTGCGTGTATTCCGGATTGGCGTTCGCCAGATTGGCGGCGATATTCCGAATCTTGTCACTGTAGGGACGAGCGGCCCGCATCCGGTCTTGCGCCTTGCGCATTTTGGACGCGGCGACCATTTCCATCGCCTTGGTGATCTTCTTCGTATTCTCTACGCTCTTGATCTTGCCTCGTATCTCTTTGCTTGATGCCATGAGTCCTTACTCCTTCTGCGCGTAGGGCGGCGCCTCACTCGAGGCGGGCGCCGCCTGGCCGCTTAATATGCGCCGGATTTCTTGAAATCAGCAATGGCCGCCGACAGAGTTGCTTCGCTGTCTTTGTCGAGTTGCTTGGTTTCTTCGATCTTGGCCAGCAGAGCAGCTTGCTTGGTCTTCATGTAAGCGTGGACACCAGCTTCGAACGACAGCACTTGCTTGACTGGCACGTCGTCCATGAAGCCTTTGTTCACCGAGAACAGCGATACGGCCATCAGCGAGATCGACAGTGGCGAGTATTGGGCTTGCTTGAGCAATTCCGTTACGCGGGCACCACGGTCCAGCTGCTTGCGGGTCGATTCATCCAGGTCCGAAGCGAACTGCGCAAACGCGGCCAGTTCACGGTACTGCGCCAAGTCGGTACGGATACCGCCGGACAGGTTTTTGATGACCTTGGTCTGGGCGGCGCCACCGACGCGCGATACGGAAATACCGGCGTTAATCGCAGGACGGATACCGGCGTTGAACAGCGAGGTTTCCAGGAAGATCTGACCGTCGGTAATCGAAATGACGTTGGTTGGAACGAATGCGGACACGTCGCCAGCTTGCGTTTCAATGATCGGCAGTGCCGTCAGGGAACCGGTCTTGCCTTTGACGGCGCCGTCGGTGAACTTCTCGACGTAGTCGGCGTTCACGCGTGCTGCGCGTTCCAGCAGGCGGCTGTGCAGGTAGAACACGTCGCCTGGGTACGCTTCGCGACCTGGTGGACGGCGCAGCAGCAGCGAGATTTGACGGTATGCAACAGCTTGTTTGGACAGATCATCGTAGACGATCAGTGCATCTTCACCGCGGTCACGGAAGTATTCGCCCATGGCGCAACCGGAGTACGGCGAGATGTATTGCATGGCGGCCGATTCCGAAGCGGAAGCGGCGACAACGATGGTGTATTCCATCGCGCCGTGCTGTTCCAGCGAGCGCACGATGTTCTTGATCGACGAGGCTTTTTGGCCAATCGCGACGTAGATACATTTCATGCCCTGGCCTTTTTGATTGATGATCGCATCAATCGCCACGGCCGACTTGCCGGTTTGACGGTCGCCGATGATCAGTTCGCGCTGGCCGCGGCCAACGGGAACCATCGCATCGATCGACTTCAGGCCGGTTTGCATTGGTTGCGAAACGGATTCACGGGCGATCACGCCCGGAGCGATTTTTTCAATCGCGGCCGTCAGTTTGGTCTCGATGGCGCCTTTGCCGTCGATCGGCTGGCCCAGCGCGTTGACTACGCGGCCGAGCAGCTCAGGACCGACTGGCACTTCCAGAATGCGGCCGGTGCATTTCACCGTGTCGCCTTCGGAGATGTGCTCGTAGGCACCCAGAATCACGGAACCGACGGAGTCGCGTTCCAGATTCATTGCCAGGCCAAACGTGTTGCCTGGGAATTCCAGCATCTCGCCTTGCATCACGTCCGACAAACCGTGGATGCGGCAGATACCGTCGGCGACGGAAATAACCGTGCCTTGATTACGCACTTCAGCGCCGCCGTCAAGACCTTGGATCCGGCTCTTGATCAACTCGCTGATTTCAGATGGGTTGAGTTGCATACTAACTCCTAAAAGTGTTTCTCTCAGCTTGCGCGAGGGGTAAGGGTCTGTCTAAGCTGGCCTGCCGAAGCGCGTGTCTTACGACACCAGTGCAGCGTGCAGTTGCTGCAGCTTGGCGCGCACCGAGGTATCGAGCACTTGGTCGCCAACAACCACGCGCACGCCGCCGAGCAGCGATGGATCCACTGTGACGGCAGGGTTGAGCTTACGACTGAATTTCTTTTCCAGCGTTGCGACCAGCTCGGCCGTTTGGCCTTCGCTCAGATCGAAAGCGCTCGTGATCTCGGCGTCAGCCGCACCTTCCAGGCCATTTTTCAAGGCATGGAATTGCGCGCCGATTTCCGGCAGCAGGCTGATGCGGCCATTTTCGATCAACATCGTGACGAAGTTTTTCACTTCCTCATTGAGCGGCGATTTCAACAACGACAGGATGGTGGCGGCGACGTCGCTTTCCGAAACCTTCGGATTGCGCGCGTACGCCTGTACCTCGGGGTGGCTACCGATCTGTGCCAGTTCGGACACCAGCTCGGACCACGCCGCGAGGTTGCTTGACTCCTTACCAGCTTGGGCTACGCGGAACAAAGCTTCCGCGTAGGGACGGGCGACGGTTGCGAGTTCTGCCATGATTACAGCTCGACAGCAAGACGCTGCAACATTTCGGCGTGAGCCGTAGCGTTGACTTCACGCTTCAGGATCTGCTCGGCACCCTTGACAGCCAGGTCAGCCACCTGAGCGCGCAATTGTTCGCGTGCTTTCGACAGTTGCTGTTCGGCGTCCGACTGGGCTTGCGCAATGATACGCGCAGCTTCAGCTTGTGCATTTTGCTTGATCTCTTCAGCAACCAGCTGCGCGCGCTTTTCAGCGTCCGCAACGCGTTGCGACGCTTCTTCACGTGCACTGTTCAATGCCTCTTGCGCACGCTTTTCAGCGACTGCCATCGAAGCCTGACCTTGATCGGCCGCAGCCAATCCATCCGCGATTCGTTTGGCACGCTCATCCAGCGCGTTGTTCAGCGCTGGAAATACGAACTTCATCGAGAACCAGACCAACACCGCGAAGGTGATCATCTGGCCGATGAGCGACATATTGATGTCCATACCTTTGCTCCTAACTAAAAGTTTCTCCTAGGGTTGGAGCGAATTACTGAGCAACAGCCGTCAGAGCGGACAGGAACGGGTTAGCGAACGTGTACAGCAGAGCAACACCAACGCCGATCATCGAGATAGCATCCAGCAGACCAGCGATAACGAACAGTTTGGTTTGCAGTTGTGGCATCAGTTCTGGTTGACGTGCCGAAGCTTCCAGGAATTTGCCACCCAAGATAGCGAAGCCCAGAGCGGTGCCGATTGCGGCCAGGCCGATGATGATTGCTGCTGCCAGAACGGTCATGCTTTGTACTTGTGCGATCAGAGCTTGCATAAAATTCTCCTAAATTTAAAAACGAAAGATACTAAAAAAACAAAATATAAAGTTAATGATTAATGTTTCTCAACCGCAAGGCTCAGATACACAACCGTCAACGCCATAAACACAAAAGCTTGCAAAGTTACAATCAAGATATGGAAAATTGCCCATGGACCACCCAACGCCCACTGTGCCCACCAAGGCAACAACGCGATCAAGATGAAAATCAGTTCGCCGGCATACATATTGCCGAACAGTCGCAGCGACAGGGAGATCAGTTTTGCAACCAGCTCAACCATTTGCAGCAAGAAATTGACAGGTGCCAGGGCGATCGTGCCGATCAGGCCGCTCGCATGGAACGGTGCCGTGAACAGTTCCTTGATCCAGCCGCCCAGGCCCTTGGCCTTGATCGAGAAGGCGATCACGCACAGCACGACGGACAGCGACATGGCGAAGGTATGGTTGACGTCGGCGGTCGGCACGGCGCGCAGTTTATGCACGCCAAACCAGCTCAGGATCTTCGGCAACAGGTCAACCGGCAGGAAGTCCATCGCGTTCAACAACCAGACCCACACAAAAATAGTGATGGCCAGCGGCGCGATGACCTTGCTTTTCGCGTGGAAGGCCCCATTAATAGTGTCATTGACGATTTCCATGACCATTTCGACGAAGTTTTGCAACTTGCCAGGGACACCAGCCGTCGCGCGGCGCGACGCCATATAGAAAACAGCCAGGAAAACAAAGCCCAGAATGGCCGAAATCCAGAACGTATCCAGATTGATCATGCCGTCGGCACTTCTCAGGTGGGCCAGATGGTGACTGATGTATTCTGTGGCGTTGGCCGGGGCAGCATGGCCCGCTTCAATAGCGTGTTCTGTGGTCATAATGAATTTAGATTTGTCGTTTCAGAGCTCAACAGGCCCCAAAACCAATGATTAAACAGCGAGCAATGAAAACCAGTATGCTAAGGTTGCCACCGCGAAACCCAAGATCAGCCATAACCAGGCGGCCGACTGAAACAACACCAGTGCCAATATAAACAGCACCGCTGTGATAAATATTTTCACCACTTCTGCGCGCAAATGCGCCCGGAATGCCTTGTTGGCGTCGCTAGAACCGCGAACCACCAACAGGGCATACACCAGGCTACCGATGACTGCGATAGCGCCGCCGTATGCGGCGGACCAGCCTCTGACACTGCCACCGAAAAACAGGGTGACCGTGGCAAAACTGATAGCGATTGCTAGCTGCAATGCAACTACTTTGTAGACTGGCTTGGCAATACTTTGTTGTGAATCACTCAATTGCCAAGTTCCCAGAAAAATCTACACACGCAAAGACACGGGATTATAGTTGGCTTTGATCTATAGAGTCAAACGTTGGTGCACCGCAGCAGGGCAATTGCTGCGTGAAACTGACGCTTTACCGACTATTCGCCGCCATTTGCACCACTATATGGCAAAGTCGCTTGTCTGGCCGCTTCCAGCCGTGTTATCAAGGAATCACGTGGTGCATCTGGAAAGCATGGCCGGATCGGCCACACCCGCATGGCCCCTGTCTTTGCAGCTTGCTATTTAACCACGCAAACGTGTCAACAAGCCATCGAGCACGTCAAGATCGGCAAAATCGATGACCAATTGGCCACGGCCTTTGTTGCCCATCTTGAACACCACGGGCGTGGCCAGCGCATCGGACAGCTCTTCTTCCAGGCGCGCGATATCGCCCGACTTTTCCTTTTGCCGCGGCTCGACCGGGTTGGCCGCTTCCTCGAGCGTGCGGGTGACGAGCTTTTCCGTTTCGCGCACCGACAGGCGCTTGGCCACGACCTGGTTCGCCAAGGTGATCTGGCTGGCCGCATCGACGGCCAGCAGCGCGCGCGCATGGCCCATGTCGATATCGCCGGCCATCAGCATGGTTTGCACGGGACTGGCCAGGTTCATCAAGCGCAACAGGTTCGACACGGCGCTGCGCGAGCGTCCCAGCGCAGTGGCCGCTTGCTCATGCGTAAAACTGAAGTCGGCGATCAGGCGGTGGATGCCCTGCGCCTCTTCCAAAGGATTGAGGTCTTCGCGCTGGATGTTCTCGATCAGCGCCATGGCGGCGGCGGCCAGGTCGTCTACATCGCGCACCAGCACCGGCACTTCCGTCAAACCGGCCAGCTGCGAGGCGCGGAAACGGCGTTCGCCCGCGATGATTTCATATTTGACAAGTCCGCTCAGGGTGTCCTGCCCGATCGGGCGCACCAGAATCGGCTGCATCAGCCCTTGCGCCTTGATCGAGGCGGCCAGTTCATTCAAGGCGCCCTCGTCCATGCGCGTGCGCGGCTGGTACTTGCCGGCTTGCATTTGTGATACGGGCAAGTTCGACGGTTGTGTCGTGTCCGGACTGGCAAAATCGCCGCCGCCGCCCAACAGGGCGTCGAGTCCGCGACCCAGTCCTTTTAATTTTTTCGTAGCCATGCTGTCCTAATCGTGTTTTCAGAGTAAGCGCTTACATCAAACCGTGCAGGCGCCCGCCTCTTGTTTACATATGTTTGATGCGCTCGACCATCTCGGCGCCGAAGGCGATATACGCCTGGGCACCTTTCGAGCTGGGGTCGAAGGTCACGCCGGGCAAGCCGTACGACGGCGCTTCGGCCAGGCGCACGTTGCGCGGGATGATGGTATTGAAGACCTTGTCGCCGAAGTGCTGTTCCAGCTGCGCCGACACTTGTTGCGATAATGTCATGCGCGGATCGAACATCACGCGCAGCAAGCCGATGATCTTCAAATCCGGGTTCAGGTTCGCATGCACCTTCTTGATGGTGTTGACCAGGTCGGACAAGCCTTCCAGCGCGTAGTACTCGCACTGCATCGGGATGATCACGCCATGCGCGGCGCACAGGCCATTCAGGGTCAGCATCGACAATGCCGGTGGGCAATCCACCAGGATGAAATCGTATTCGCCGTCCACTTCGGCCAGCGCATCCTTCAGGCGGCGTTCGCGGTTGTCGAGTTCGACCATCTCCACTTCGGCGCCGGCCAGTTCGCGGTTCGACGGCAAGACATCGAAGCGCCCCGCTTCCGAACGCTGGCGTGCCGTCTTGACATCGGACTCGCCCAGCATCACTTCATAGGTCGACGCCTTCAGGCCGGCCTTGTTGATGCCGGCGCCCATGGTCGCATTGCCCTGCGGGTCGAGGTCGACCAGCAGCACGCGCTGGTTCAACTTGGCCAGACCGGCGGAGAGGTTGACGCTCGTTGTGGTTTTACCAACACCACCCTTTTGATTTGCTACACAAAAAATTTTGGCCATGTATCTTCTAGTTGTAAAGAGATGCAAACTTCATCGTGCGCCCCGGCATCTGGCCGAAACGATTTATACTGTTTATTTTATTTATACGATATAAATCGTTTATATGGTTTATATCATTCATACCGTATAAACTATTTATATGATTTATACCGTTTAATTCCGCGGCCTTTAAATTCTTGCTATAAAGACCAGATGACGCTCTGCATTTAGCCCTGGCACCTGGATCGCCCGTAATTCCGTCACTTTCCAGTCTGCCGGCAGTCGCTCTCTCTCGTCTGGCGGCGCCACCCCTTTCAAGGCGATGAATTGCCCGCCCTCGGCCAGCACGTGGTGCGACCAGTTGACGAAGTCGGACAGGTCGGCAAAGGCACGCGAGGTGATCACGTCGAATTTCTGCGCCACTTCCAGCTGTTCCACGCGTTTCGTGTACACGGTGACGTTGGCCAGGCCCAGTTCCGCCTTCACTTGCGTCAGAAAAGCCGTCTTTTTATGCACCGTGTCGATCATCGACACCTTCACATCGGGCCGCGCGATGGCCAGGACCATGCCCGGCAAGCCGCCGCCGGCGCCCACGTCGAGCACATGCTTTGCGTCCGCGAACGCCGGCACGGCGGCCAGCGAATCGAGCACGTGCAAGGTCAGCATCTGCATCGGATCGCGCACCGACGTCAGGTTGTACACGCTGTTCCATTTGGCCAGCAAGGCCAGGTAATCGAGCAGTTTTTCCGTCTGATCCGCGCTCAGGTCGAGCCCCAGCGCGGCGATGCCTTCATTCAAAATCTGGGCCAATGCGGCCCGGTCAAACTGCTTCATTCAACAACCTCGTCCTTTAAAGTGGTGGTCTGTATTTCGGCTTGCCCTGCGCCAAAACCGCGCTTTTTCAGATGCACCAGCAGCAGCGAAATCGCCGCCGGCGTCACGCCCGATATGCGCGATGCCTGGCCCAGGGTTTCAGGGCGCTGCTTGTCGAGTTTTTGCCGCACTTCGACCGACAGCGCGCCGATATCGAGGTAATTGAAACCTTCCGGCAAGGCCAGGTTTTCATAGTGTTCATGGCGCTCGATTTCCTTGCTCTGGCGCTCGATGTAGCCCGCATATTTGAGCTGGATTTCCACCTGCTCGCGCACGGCGGGGTCTTCCACGCCGGGGCCGGCCAGGGCCTGGCCTTCCATGCCCGTCATGCTCATCAGGGTGTCGTAGGCCACGTTCGGGCGGCACAGCAGGTCCGCCAGCGAGTACTCGCGCTCGATGGCCTGGCCGACGATGCGTTCCGATTCGGCGGCCGCCAGGATGCGCGGATTGACCCACGTGGAACGCAGGCGTTCGAGCTCGCGCGCCACCGCTTCGCGCTTGGTCTCGAACGCTTGCCATTGGGCGTCGCCCACGCAGCCCAGCGCGCGGCCGATTTCCGTCAGGCGCATGTCGGCATTGTCTTCGCGCAGGCTCAAACGGTACTCGGCGCGGCTGGTGAACATGCGGTACGGCTCCTGCACGCCCTGGGTGATCAGATCGTCGACCAGCACGCCCAGATAGGCCTCGGAGCGGCCCGGTACCCAGGCTTCCTTGTCCTGCGTCAGCAAGGCCGCATTCAGGCCCGCCAGCATGCCTTGCGCGGCCGCTTCCTCGTAGCCCGTGGTGCCGTTGATCTGGCCGGCGAAGAACAGGCCCGCGACGGCCTTCGTTTCCAGCGAGGCCTTCAAGCCGCGCGGGTCGAAATAATCGTATTCGATGGCATAGCCGGGGCGCAGGATATGGGCGTTTTCCATGCCCTTCATCGACTGCACCAGGGCGATCTGCACGTCGAACGGCAGGCTCGTGGAGATGCCGTTCGGATAGAACTCGTGCGTCGTCAAACCTTCCGGCTCGAGGAAGATCTGGTGCGATTCCTTGCCCGAGAAACGGTGGATCTTGTCTTCGATCGAGGGGCAGTAACGCGGGCCCACGCCTTCGATGACGCCCGTGTACATGGGGCTGCGGTCCAGGCCGGCGCGGATGATGTCGTGCGTCTGGCTATTCGTGTGCGTGACCCAGCATGGCACCTGGCGCGGGTGCATGGCCGTGTTGCCCATCACGGAAAACACGGGTACGGGATCGAGGTCGCCCGCCTGTTCTTGCATCACGGAAAAGTCTATCGTGCGGCCATCGATGCGCGGCGGCGTGCCCGTTTTCAAACGGCCTTGCGGCAGTTTCAGCTCTTTCAAGCGGGCCGACAGCGAGATGGCGGGCGGATCGCCGGCGCGGCCGGCCGAATAGTTATTCAAGCCCACGTGGATCTTGCCGTCGAGGAAAGTGCCGGCCGTCAGCACGACGGCGCGCGCGAGGAACTTCAGGCCGATCTGCGTCACGGCGCCGACGACCCGGTCGCCTTCGACGATCAAGTCGTCGACCGCTTGCTGGAACAGCCACAGGTTAGGCTGGTTTTCCAGGCGCGTGCGGATGGCGGCCTTGTACAAAATACGGTCGGCCTGGGCGCGCGTGGCGCGCACTGCCGGGCCTTTCGAGGAATTCAGGATGCGGAACTGGATGCCGGACTCGTCGGTGGCAATCGCCATCGCGCCGCCCATGGCATCGACCTCCTTGACCAGGTGGCCCTTGCCGATGCCACCGATGGAGGGGTTGCACGACATCTGGCCCAGTGTCTCAATATTATGCGTGAGCAATAGCGTCTTCTGCCCCATGCGGGCGGAAGCGAGGGCCGCCTCGGTACCGGCGTGACCACCACCGACAACGATGACGTCGAATTCTGTAGGAAATAACATGATAAATAGGTAACAGTGCAAGTAAAAATGCGGGAAGAGAGCTCCGATTATAGAGTCTTTTTGCGAACGCAACCTTCCACGGGCCAATTTTTGCTTAATTTTTACTCAGCGAGGGCAAGTCGACAGCGATTTTTGTTTCACGTGGAACACGCCCAGGCGCCAGGACAGGCCCGCGCCGCGCTGCGGGGTCCGGCAATGTTTGCTACAATTGCCGCATCGTTCGCCCCATGTTCACGCCAGTGGCCATCGCGACGATCATCCAGGAGGACGGCCTCCCCCATCATGGGAACACACCGGGACGGCCCGCTCTGTATAGGAGCCGCCATGGCCTGGATACTTTTAATAATTGCCGGCATGCTTGAAGTCGTGTGGGCATACTCGATGAAACTCTCCGAGGGTTTCACCAGACTCACTCCCTCCGTTGTCACCGTCGTCATGATGATCGCCAGCTTCGGCTTGCTGTCGCTGGCCATGCGCACCCTGCCCCTGGGTACGGCCTACACCATCTGGACGGGCATCGGTGCCGTCGGCGCCTTTATCGTTGGCATCGTCTTTCTGGGCGAGCAAGTCAATACCATGCGCGTGTTCGCCGCCGTCCTCATCGTGTGCGGTATCGTGCTGATGAAACTGTCATCGAGCCACTGAGAGGAATCCCCATGCTCCTCGAACACTATTTTCCCGTCCTGCTGTTCATTCTGATCGGCATCCTGGTCGGCATCGTGCCCATGCTGCTGGGACGCGTACTGGGGCCGCACAAGCCCGATGCGCAAAAACTGTCACCGTACGAATGCGGCTTCGAGGCGTTCGGCGATGCGCGCATGAAGTTCGACATCCGCTTCTACCTGGTCGCCATCCTGTTCATCCTGTTCGATATCGAGGTGATCTTCCTGATGCCGTGGGCGGCCAACGTCAACGAGCTGGGCTTGCCCGGCTTCTGGGCCGTCATGGGCTTTCTCGGCGTGCTGGCCATTGGCCTGGCCTATGAATGGAAACGCGGCGCGCTCGAGTGGGAGTAAGCTCCGCTTTTGGTTCCACGTGAAACAGGCACGTGGCAGGAAAGCGGAGTATGCTGGACTTCTGTCCTTACTGTCAGGAGCATGCATGTCCGCCTTCCAGTTCCGTACCGTGCCGCATCTGATCGTTGATCCGGGCGCCGCTGCCCAACTGGGCGCCCATCTCGCCCACCACTTCCCCGCCGTGCGCCGCGCCCTGCTCGTCACCGACGCGGGCTTTTTGCGCACGGGTCTGGCCGATGCACCGTTGCGCAGCTTGCAAGCGGCCGGCATCGAGGTGCATGTCTTTTCCGACGTGCAAGCCGATCCGCCCGAAGCCGTCGTGCTGGCTGGTGTGGCCCAGGCCCAGATGTTTCACGTGGAACTGATTATCGGCCTTGGAGGCGGCAGCTCACTGGACGTGGCCAAGCTGATCGCCGTGCTGGCGCCCGGCCACCAGGAACTGACCCAGCTGTACGGCATCGGCAACGTGCACGGTCAGCGCCTGCCGCTGGTGCAATTGCCGACGACGGCCGGCACGGGCTCGGAAGTCACGCACATCGCCATCGTCACCACGGGCGCCACCAGCAAGATGGGCGTCGTCGCGCCGCAACTGTATGCGGACCTGGCCATCCTCGACGCCAGCCTGACCCTGGGTTTGCCGCCCGCAGTGACGGCCGCCACCGGCATCGATGCCATGGTGCATGCGATCGAAGCGTACACCAGCCGCCTGCTGAAAAATCCCTTGTCCGACATGCTGGCCACCCAGGCGCTGTCGCTGCTCTCCAGCAACTTGCTCGCAGCCTGCCGCGATGGCAGCAACTTGCCGGCGCGGCAAGCCATGCTGCTGGGCGCCATGCTGGCCGGCCAGGCGTTTGCCAACGCACCCGTGGCTGCCGTACATGCGCTCGCCTATCCCATCGGCGGCCTGTTCCACGTGCCGCATGGCCTGTCGAACGCGCTGGTGTTGCCGCACGTGCTGCGTTTTAATCTATCCCATGCGGCGCCCCTGTATGCGCAACTGGCGACCGTATTGCAACCCGGCATCACGGGCAGCGAGGAAGCGCGGGCCGAGGCCCTGATCGACGCCATGCAGGACATTGCCGTCGCTACCGGTATCGCGCGCACCTTGCGCGAAGTGGGCATCACGTCCGGCGACCTGGACCGCCTGGCCGATGAAGCCATGCTGCAAACGCGCTTGCTGGGCAACAATCCCCGTCCCCTCATGCGCGCCGATGCGCGCGCCATCTATGCGGCCGCACTGTGAACCAGCAGACGGAATCTGCCAACCCGCCCAGCTACACTGACGCCATGACGCCTCCCGACATCCCCATTCATCCCGACAGCACCCACTTTCCGTACGGTGCCTGTGCCGGCTGCCATGACAGCGCGCCGCTGCCGTTTGCCTTCGAGTATGCCTATCAGCCCATCGTCGACCTGGCCACGCGCAGCATCTATGCGCACGAGGCGCTGGTGCGCGGCCCGAACGGCGAAAGCGCGGCCAGTGTGCTGGCGCAAGTCAACGACGCCAACCGCTACCGCTTCGACCAGGCGTGCCGCGTCAAGGCCGTGGCCGGCGCAGCGCGCCTCGGCATGCAGGGCTTCCTGTCGATCAATTTTTTGCCCAACGCCGTCTACCGCCCGGAAGTGTGCATCCGCAGCACCCTGGAAGCGGCCAGGCTGCACCGCTTCCCTACCGACAAGATCATCTTTGAAGTGACGGAAGGCGAACGGGTGCAAGACCGTCCCCACCTGGTCGAGATCTTCCGCGCCTACCGGCGCTTCGGTTTCCAGACGGCCATCGATGATTTCGGCGCCGGCTATGCGGGCTTGAACCTGCTGGCCGAATATCAGCCCGACATCATCAAGATCGACATGGACCTGGTGCGCGGCATCGATACGCAGGCGCCGCGCCAGGCGATCGTGCGCGCCATCGCCAGCCTGTGCCATGAGCTTGGTATCCGCGTGCTGGCCGAAGGCATCGAGACCCGCGCCGAGCGCGACTTCCTGGCCAGCTGCGGCATTTCCCTGATGCAGGGCTACTGGTTTTCCAAGCCCGTCTTCCAGGGACTGGGGCAGATCGCCGAGTCGGCCTGGGAATAAAAAGGCCACGTGAAACGTGGCCGCAGGTTCCACCAACGATACTGGCTAGTTGGGAATATCGACGACAGTCCCCGTCACGCTGATGGCATTAGCAGGCGCCGGCGTTGCCGCGATCGCCGGCACGTTGACATTCGTGATCAGTGTCGACGCATCGGCGCGCGTCACCGTGCGCACCACCTGCGATGGCGGCAAGGCTTGCTTGGCGTTCAAGTGCGCATACATGGCGTCGAGCGCCCGGTTCAGGTACACGTGCAGCGGTACGATCAGGGTCGGCAAGGCGCTGCTGAAGGAATCGAAATGGTTGGCATTGGTCACCTCGATATAGCGCAGCTGACTATTTGCCCCTTCCACGGCGGCGTTCAGGCCAAGATAGGCGCGCGAGGCGTGATTGACGGGAATCAAGGTGTCGCTGCGGCCATGCACGATGATGGCCGGCTTGCCCTGCAACTTTCCGCTGGCCGCGACTTCGGCCATGCCGGCCCGCACGCGCACGCTCTGCCCGCCCAGGGTGCCCTGCAAGTTGGCGCCGCTGACGGCGTCGCGCCCCGTCGCCAGGCTGCGCAGGCACAGGAAGCCGTCGAGCGACTGGTCCGCCAGGCTGGTCGATGGCGACACGCCGGCCGTGTAGACTTTGGCGCCGCCCACGCTGTTCTCGTACACGACATTGCCGAGGATGCCGTTTTGCGCGGCAAAGCTGGCCGCCTTTTGCGCTGTGGTAAACGCGATCGGATTGCCGCTGCCGTCCGTCTGCGCAAACGTGAAACCGCACACTTTATCGGTCACGGAAAATTTCCCGTAGGCATACGCATACGTGACGGCCACGAGGATGTTCGTGCCCGCGTGCGAAGCCTGCAGCGGATCGGAATCGACCAGCCAGCCATACGCGCGCAAGCGCTGCTTCGCGTCCGCCTGCTGCGCAGCCAGCTCGGCGCCGTTCAATAAGCCCTTGGCAACCAGCGCCGTGCAGCGTCCCGCATTGCCGGCCACGGAAGCGATGCACGGCTGATACAGGGCCGCATAGGTGGCGTAGTCGAACAGCGCGCGGCCCGGATTGGCGACCACTGCCCCGCCCTGGCGCACGCTGTAGGCGTTAGATGCCGCCGGCTGGATTTGCGGTTCGCTGGCCGCCACGCCGCTGATCAAACCTTTCGTATCCTGTTCCGCCGCCAGCAGGGCCGAGCCGGCGCCGTTGGAAATGCTTGAGGCGATCGTGATGGTGTTCTTCGGCGTCAGGCGCACGATGCGCGAACTGCCGTCGCGGGCCAGCACGCCGTAGCGTTCATTCAAGACGTAAAACGCCATCTCGACCGCCTGCAAGGTCACCTTGCCCCAGTCCTTCTCCGGGTTTTGCTGCGAGTGCGCATGCTTGAAGGCGATGCGGTTCGGATAGGCGCCAGACCAGGCCAGCCGGTCCGCGTCGCTCAAGTCGGGCGCGAAGAGCGCGTTCTTGCCGGCGGCGACCCTGCCCGCGCGCACGCCGTTCTGCAGGTTGACGCTGTCGTCCTCGAACACATACAGGCCCGTGCCAGAACCCTTGTCCGCATACGCCACGGCGCAACCTTTTTTCAGGCCCCATTCGCCCGAGCTGCCGATGGCGCCGTAAATGCCGCGCGAGCCGCTGGACGTGCCCGTGACGATGCAGGCGCGGTCCGGGTCGAAGCTGGCCGGCACCTGCACCATCAAGGTGACGTTTTTCTTGCCCGTGCCATCATCGGCATAGGCGATGTATTCGCTGCCCGCGACCAGGCCCTCACCCGCGCCCACGTTGCCGGCCGCATCCACGTTCGGCCCGTACAGGGTGCCGTAGCCGCTGTTGGCGGCGATGTCGAGCACGGCGCGGTAATTGGCATAGATCGCATTGCGGCGCAGCTCGAGCGGCGTCGGCTGTTCCGCATTCGCATACGCGGGGGTGGCGCCCGCCAGCCCCGTCTTGCCCAGCCCTGCCGTCAGCAGATCGTTCGTCTTGCCGTCGTAGTCGGCGCGCGCAATCGTCCCCAGGTAGCTGGGCATCTGGTTCAGTTCTTCCGGCGCATGGTTGCTGCCGCAGGCTGCCAACGCCAGCAGGGTGCACAGGCTCGTGCCAACAGTGCCCGCGCGCGTGATCGTCATTTGCATGGTGGTTCTCTCCGTTGAAGTAACAGTGGACGCACAATGAAAAACGCCGGACGAATCGTCCGGCGTTGCTTGAAAATCAGACAGCGGCTTTGGCCGCCCTGCCGCCGAAACGCGCGATGGCTTCGCCGACGATGCCGCGCCGGAACAGCAGCACGCAGATGACGAAGATCACGCCCGTGACCATGCCCACCGATTCACCCAGGGTGCCGAACCACTCGATGCCCGTGTGCGTGGCCAGGTAGGTGCCGACATCGCCCAGCTTGTTTTCCAGCGCGATGATCAATACGGCGCCGAGGATGGGACCGGACAAAGTGCCCATGCCGCCCACCAGGGTCATCAGCACGACCAGGCCCGACATGCCCCAGTACACGTCGGTCAAGGTCTCAAAGCCCAGCACCAGCGTCTTGGTGGCGCCGGCCAGCGCGGCCAGCGACGCCGACAGAACGATGGCCATTAGCTTGTACTTGTTGACGTCGTAGCCGAGCGAGATGGCGCGCGGTTCGTTTTCCTTGATCGCCTTGAGCACTTGTCCGAACGGCGAATGGATGGTGCGCACGATCAGGGCGAAGCCGGCGACAAAAATGGCCAGCACGACGTAGTACAACACCGTGTCGTTGGCCAGGTCTATCGTGCCCAGCAAGGTTCCACGTGGAACACCCTGCAAGCCATCCTCGCCGCCCGTGAACGGCAGGCGCAAGGCCAGGAAGTACACCATCTGCGCCAGCGCCAGGGTGATCATCGTAAAGTAGATGCCCTGGCGGCGGATCGCCAGGCCGCCGATCACGAGGCCCAGCAAGGCGCCCGTGGCGACGCCGGCCAGCAAGCCCAGTTCCGTCGGCCAGCCCCAGGTGCGCAGCGCGTAACCGGTGACATAGCCGGCGCCGCCGAAGAAGGCCGCGTGGCCGAACGACAGCAAACCCGTGTAGCCGATCAACAAGTTGAACGCGCAGGCAAACAGGGCAAAGCACAGCAACTTCATCAGGAAGACGGGGTAGCCGTAAAACGGGGCCGCCAACGCCAGCAGCAGGGCAATGGCGTAGCCTACATTCTTATTCATCGTGGTAGCTCCAATACATGACTGATGAGGATTACTTTTCTTTGCCGAACAGGCCGGCGGGACGCAGCAGCAGCACGATGACCATCACCACGAACACCACGGTGGCCGAGCCTTCCGGGTAGAACACGCGGGTCAGGCCCTCGATCACGCCCAGGCCCAGGCCCGTCAGGATGGAACCCATGATGGAACCCATGCCGCCGATCACCACCACGGCAAACACGACGATGATCAGGTTCGAGCCCATCAGCGGCGAAACCTGGATGATCGGCGCGGCCAGCACGCCGGCGAAACCGGCCAGCGCCACACCGAAGCCGAAGGTCAAGGTCACCATCAGCGGCACGTTGATGCCGAACGCTTCCACCAGTTTCGGGTTTTCCGTGCCGGCCCGCAGGTAGGCGCCGAGCTTGGTTTTCTCGATGACGAACCAGGTGGCCAGGCAAACGGAAAGCGAGGCGATCACGACCCAGGCGCGGTAGTTCGGCAAGATCATGAAGCCCAGGTCCGTCGCGCCGGCCAGCGCTTCGGGTACGGCATACGGCTGACCCGAGACGCCATAGAACGAGCGGAACACGCCCTCCATGATCAGGGTGATGCCAAAGGTCAGCAGCAAGCCATACAGGTGGTCGAGTTTGTACAGCCAGCGCAGCATGGTTTTTTCGATCAGGATGCCGAGCAGGCCGACGAGGATCGGGGCGATGACCAGCATGGCCCAGTAATTGATGTCGAAATAGCTGAGGCCCATCCAGGCCAGGAAGGCGCCCATCATGTACATGGCGCCGTGCGAGAAATTAATAACGTTGAGCAAGCCGAAGATGACGGCCAGACCGAGGGACAACATGGCATAGAACGAGCCGTTGACGAGACCCAGCAGCAGCTGGCTCATCATCGCTTGTAATGGAACGCCGAAAATTTCCATGGCATCACAGTATAAAAAGCACCGCCGGGTAGCGGTGTGGTATCAAGGGAAACGCGCCACCGCAAACGGGTGCGGCGGCGCAAGGCGAACCCTGCGAGCGAAGCGCATGCAGGACAGAGCGCCCGCGCGGCGGCGGGCGATCCACAGGGATTGCTACAGCGTTACTTCCACAGCGAACACTTCGATTCGGCCTTGGTCACATACGCCTGTGCACCGGGCACGGTGGCGACCACCTTGTAGTAATCCCATGGGTATTTCGACTCGGACGGTTTCTTGACTTCCATCAAATACATATCGTGCACCATGCGGCCATCGGGGCGTACTTCGCCATTCTGGGTGAACATGTCGTTGATCTTGGTCTTTTTCAGGTAGGCCATGACCTTGTCCGTATCATCCGTGCCGACGGCCTTGACGGCTTTCAGGTAGTTCGCCGCGGCCGAATAGTCGGCTGCCTGCAGCATCGACGGTTCCTTCTTCATTTTGGCGAAATAGCGTTTCGACCAGGCACGCGTTTCAGGATTCAAGTCCCAGTACCAGCCGTCCGTCAGGTACATGCCCTGCGTCAGGTTCAGGCCCAGCGAATGGATGTCATTGATGAAGATCAGCAAGCCGGCCAGTTTCATCGATTTCGTCAAACCGAACTCGTTGGCCGCCTTGATGCTGTTGATGGCGTCGCCACCCGCATTGGCCAGACCGAGGATCTGCGGTTTGGCTGCTTGCGCCTGCAGCAGGAAGGACGAGAAATCGGACGCGCCCAGCGGATGCTTGACGCTGCCCAGCACCTTGCCGCCGGCCGCCTTGACGACCTCGGCCGTGTCTTTTTCCAGCGAATGGCCAAACGCATAGTCGGCCGTCATGAAATACCAGTTCTTGCCGCCCTGTTTGACGATGGTGCCGCCCGTGCCGCGCGCCAGCGCCACTGTGTCGTAGGCGTAATGCACGGTGTACGGCGTGCATTCTTCATTCGTCAGGCGTGAGGAGCCGGCACCGATGGCAATGAAGATTTTTTTCTTTTCCGCCGCGACCTTGGCCATGGCCAGGCTGGCGCCGGAATTGGTGCCGCCGATCAGCATGTCGACGCCCTGTTGGTCGAACCATTCACGTGCCTTCGAGGCGGCGATGTCGGCCTTGTTTTGATGGTCGGCGGAAATGAATTCCACCTTTTTGCCGGCCAGTACCACGCCGGCATCGGCGATCGCCATCTTGATGGCTTCCGCGCCACCGAGGCCGTCGACGTCGGAATACACGCCCGACATGTCGGAAATAAAACCGATCTTGATGGTATCGCCCGATACCTGGGCGTGCGCGGCGGCGGAAAAGCCCAGGGCGCAAAGAGTGGCGGTGGCAATGGCGATAGCGTTACGTTTCATAGTGTCTCCGTTGGGATTATTGTTTGCTATTTAAACGATTGCTCGACGACGATACGGAACTACATGGGCATTACACGCCAAGCAGCTCGGTCAATACCGGCATCTTGGCTTCCAGTTCGGATGCAGCAAAAGTCTCGACGATCTGACCGTGCTCCATCACATAAAACCGGTCCGCCAGCGGCGCGGCAAACCGGAAATTCTGTTCCACCATGACGATGGTGTAGCCCTTTGCCTTCAGGGTGGTAATCATGCGCGCCAGGCCCTGCACGATGACGGGTGCCAGGCCTTCGGAAATTTCATCGAGCAGCAGCAAACGGGCGCCCGTGCGCAGGATGCGCGCCACGGCCAGCATCTGCTGCTCCCCGCCCGACAATCGCGTGCCCTGGCTGTGGCGGCGCTCCTGCAAATTCGGGAACATGGCGTAGATTTCCTCCACCGACATGCCCTTCTCGCCGCTGGCCAGGGTCGGCGGCAGCAGCAGGTTTTCCTCGGTCGACAGCGACGAGAAAATGCCCCGCTCTTCAGGACAGTAACCGATACCCAGGTGGGCGATTTTGTGCGTGGCCAAACCTATCGCTTCGCTGCCATTGACTTTGATGGAGCCCGTGCGTGCGCCCGTCAGCCCCATGATGGCGCGCAAGGTGGTCGTGCGGCCGGCGCCATTGCGGCCCAGCAAAGTCACCACTTCGCCCTGCTCCACTTTCAGATTGACGTCGTGCAGGATGTGCGATTCGCCATACCAGGTGTGCAGTTGCGAAATTTCCAGCGCGGGTGCGCCGCCATTTACTTGTGTCGCCATCAATGCGCCCCTTCCAGTTCGGCGTGGGTGGTACCCATGTAGGCTTCCATCACTTGCGGATTGCGCGACACTTCCGCGTAACTGCCTTCGGCCAGCATGGCGCCGCGCTGCAGGACGGAAATCTTGTCGCAGATGCCAGAGACCACGCTCATATTGTGTTCCACCATCAAAATCGTGCGGCCGGCCGACACCTTTTTGATCAGCTCGGTGACGCGGTGCACGTCTTCGTGGCCCATGCCTTGCGTCGGTTCGTCGAGCAGCATCATTTCCGGCTCCATCGCCAGGGTGGTGGCGATTTCCAGCGCCCGCTTGCGCCCGTAGGGCATGTCGACCGTGATGGTGTCGGCAAACTCCGTCAGGTCGACTTCGGCCAGCAAGGCCATGGCACGGTCGTTGAGCTGGTTCAAGGCGCGTTCGCTTTGCCAGAAATGGAACGAGGTACCGAGCTGGCGCTGCAAGCCGATGCGCACATTCTGCAGCACGGACAGATGGGGGAAGACGGCGGAAATCTGGAAGGAACGGATCACGCCCATGCGCGCGATCTGGGCCGGTTTGGCGGCCGTGATATCTTTCCCATTGAACAGGATCTGTCCGGATGTGGGGACCAGGAATTTGGTGAGCAAGTTGAAACACGTGGTCTTGCCGGCGCCGTTAGGACCGATCAAGGCGTGGATATGGCCCCGCTCTACCTTCAGGTTCACCTCGCTCACAGCGGTGAAACCCTTGAATTCCTTGGTCAAATTTCTTGTTTCCAAGATTACGTTTGACATCGTGTCTCCTAGTTGTACTTTTTGTACTACTTAGTCATTTTTATAATACACAACTTAAATTTAACGCACAATACAGTATAACTACGGGGATTTTTCGCCAGCCCGAATGGCGCAAACTCGCACGCTTGCCGCGCTATTTCCAGGCCGCATGTATCATTTGCGCCGCTTTTTCCGCGATCATCACGGTGGGCGAGTTCGTGTTACCAGAAGTAATGTACGGCATGATCGAGGCATCGACGACACGTAAACCATCTACGCCGATCACGCGCAAGGAGCTGTCGACCACGCTAGAGGCCTCGCTGGCCAGACCCATGCGGCAGGTGCCCACCGGGTGGAAGATGGTCGTGCCGATCTGGCTGGCCGCCTGCGCCAGCTCTTCCTGGCTCTGGAATTGCACGCCCGGCTTGTATTCTTCGGGAGCGAATTTTTTCAGGGCCGGCGCGGCGGCGATGGCCCGCGTCAGGCGCAAGGCGTTGGCCGCCACGGCGCGGTCCTGCTCGGTACTCAGGTAATTGGGCACGATCTTCGGCGCCGCATAACTGTCGGCCGACGCGATGTGCACATGGCCACGCGAAGTCGGGCGCAGATTGCAGACGCTGGCCGTAAACGCGGGAAACGCGTGCAAGGGTTCGCCGAATTTGTCCAAGGACAAGGGTTGCACGTGGTATTGCAGGTTCGGCGTGGCTTGCTGCGGATCGGACTTGGCGAACGCGCCCAGCTGCGATGGCGCCATCGACATGGGTCCGCTCTGAAACAGCGCATATTGCAAGCCGATCTGCATTTTTCCGACGATATTGCTGGCCATCACATTCAAGGTCTTGACGCCCTGCACTTTGTACACCATGCGCAGCTGCAGATGGTCTTGCAAATTGCCGCCCACGCCAGGCGAGTCCAGCACGGGCGTGATGCCGTGTTCGCGCAGCAAGGCGGCCGGGCCGATGCCGGACAGTTGCAGCAATTGGGGCGAACCGATGGCACCCGCCGTCAGCAAGGTTTCCCGTTTGGCCGTCGCCTGCCACTGCGTGCCGCCGCCCGTGAACACGATGCCCGTGCAACGGGGCCCCGACTCCGAAGCTTCAATCAATAGACGTTCCACGTGGCAGCCCGTCATGATGGTCAGGTTCGGGCGGCGCGCGGCCGGTTTCAAGAACGCTTTCGAGGTATTCCAGCGGATGCCGCGGCGCTGATTGACGTCGAAATACGCGCTGCCGCTATTGTCGCCGCCATTGAAATCGCTGGTTTTCGGGATGCCCACCTGCTGCGCCGCGTCGCGGAACGCATTCAAAATATCCCACGACAGGCGCTGTTTTTCCACGCGCCACTCGCCACCGACGCCATGGTTTTCCGAGGCGCCGCCGTAATAATCCTCGCTTTGTTTAAATAGCGGCAAGACCTTGTCCCAGCGCCAGGAGGCGTCGTCCGTCAAGTCGGCCCAGTGATCGTAATCGCCGGCCTGGCCCCGCATGTAGATCATGCCGTTGATGGACGAGCTGCCGCCCAGGACTTTGCCGCGCGGATAGATCAGGCTGCGCCCGCCCAGTCCCGCGTCCGCCTGCGTGGAATACAGCCAGTCCGTGCGGGGATTGCCGATGCAATGCAGATAGCCGACGGGGATGTGAATCCACACGTAATCGTCCTTGCCGCCCGCTTCCACGAGCAAAACGTTGGCATCCTTGTCGCGCGTGAGCCGGTTCGCCAGCACGCAACCTGCCGTGCCGCCGCCCACGATGATGTAGTCGTATTCGCCTGCCGATTCCAATGAAGCTCCTTTCGGTATGCCATCAAGCTGTCGCGCGGCGTGTCTCCCCGCCGCGTCCCTTTACCAGAGTCTGTCTTTCTTCATGCATCCATGGCTGCTGAGCCGTCTTGAGATTACCACCAGTGCCGGGCCAGGGCGACATTAATCGTGGCCAGCGATATGGGCGAGCGTCACGATAAGCTCAAAAACAAGGCCGCCAAGCTGTGGATAACCGTATGGATATCCACAGGTACGATATGTGAGTAAACGAAAATTTTTTTGGACGCTTTTTTTTATCCCAAAACCATCCCCGGCAGATACAACCCTTACTCAGCGTTTATCCGTACGCCAAGCGATTGTTTACAAGGATAAATCAGGACTTATCCACAGAAGATGTCGCCGTTAACTACTATTACTATTCTTGTATACGATCTTGTTAAGGTAAACCCGACAACGCGCGCTTTGTCTGCCCTTTCCTTCGGGAAGATTCACAAACCTGTCTTCAAAAAAAAACGGCGAGCTGCTTTGACTGACAAAAAAAAATCGCGCCAACAACTGAGCGACGAAAACCGGCACGGCCGGCATCACGCGCACTGCACTGCCAAACCGTTTTGCAAAATGGAAACGTCAACCGTCCTGGCCAGGTATTCGGCCAAGAGACGGTGCGATGTCGAAAAGAGGGGGTATTTGAGACGATTGTGGATAAGTCACTTGATATCCACAGGATGACTTGTGAGTAAACACGAACTTTTGCGCAGGTCCGCATTTTATACAATTTTGCTCCTCGCGGGATACAGCGATTATGCACGCTTTATTTTGCGCGTAAACGGTTGATCCTGTTGAAAAAAAGTGACTTATCCACAGAAAAAAACGCGTTTACTATTACTACTATTTTTATATATAGCTCTATTGTAAAACGACAAAAAAAAGCGGAAGTCCGGGGATATTTCCAAAAAGCATGCAAAAACCGTCAAAAAAAAAGCCAACGGCAACAGTGCTACCCACTGCCAAACCGTCTTCCAGGAAGTACCTGGATGCCGATGTTCGTGAAAGAAGCGCGTTCATGATCGCTCAGCTTCGATTGCCAGACAGGAGTCAGTACACACAAATCCCGTCAAACATGTCACTGCAGCAAGAAAAAACGCGATTTTTGCTTGCCGGTGTGGATAAGTGCCTGCATATCCACAGGATGAGATGTGGGAAAAGTCGATCTTTGTCCACAAACCAATTTTTATCCCAAACAAGTCCTCGCTGGATACAATGCTTGTGCGCCTACTTTTTTGTGCGCTAAGTCGATGATTTTTCGATGGTATACCGACTTATCCACAAAAAAATGGCCGTTTACTATCACTACTATTTTTATGTATACATCTTTATTTAAAACACAGAGACAAACGCGCACGGTGGAAAAGTCACCGAAACGGCTGTTTTCACCCTGTAAACCGTTTTGCAATCTCAAAAACCTGTAAAAACAGCATGAATTCACACAAAAAAATGCGTTTAGGCATCATCAGTGCCTTGCACGAAGAACAGCAGGGGCTGGTAGAAGTCATGCAAGGCCCCCAGAGGCGTTCGCACGGCATGCGTGACTACACCCTGGGGAACCTGTGGAATATCGACGCTGTGTGCGTCCTGTCGCGTCTGGGCAAGGTTGCCGCTGCCATGACAGCTTCTATCCTTGTGGAAAAGTACGGAGTTACCCACATCGTCTTCACCGGCGTGGCCGGCAGTGGGGATAAACACGTGAAAGTGGGCGACATCGTCGTGGCCGAATCGCTGCTGCAGCATGATATGGATGCCCGACCTTTATTTCCCCGCTTCGAAGTGCCGCTGACGGGCTTGCGGCGCTTCGCCACGGACCTGGAACTGAGCACGCAACTGGCCGCCGCCGCGGAAGATTTCCTGCGTGACGATGTTTCCAGCGTGCTCAAGGCGGCCGATATCGCGGCATTTGGCTTGCAGCACGCCAAAGTACACCGCGGCCTGATCGCCAGCGGCGACCAGTTCATCAGCAGCGCCGCGCATATCAACCAGCTGAAAGCGGATATCCCCGACTTGCTGGCCGTCGAAATGGAAGGCGCCGCCGTGGCGCAAGTGTGTTTTGAACTCGGTGTGCCGTTTACGGTCATGCGCACCATTTCCGACAACGCCAATGAAGACGCTGCCGTCGACTTCATGCGTTTCGTGCAATCCGTCGCCTCGCCGTATGCGTTTGCGGTGATTCAGCAGCTATGCCAGCGCCTGGCTGGCTGATGTTTCAGCTAGCGTGCATAAAAAAAGGGCAGAACCACTGGTTCTGCCCTTTTTGCGTTGATGACCTGCTTAAATATTAGACGCTGAGCATCATCAAACTCGCGTTACCACCGGCCGCCGTCGTATTCACGCACAGCGCCCGCTCAGCGACCAGGCGCCACAGGGGGATGGCACCGTCTTGCGTGGTGGCGATGGTGGCCACCAGGGCCCCTTCCCGTGCCGCCAGCAGCGGTTTGAGCTGGCCATCGAGGCTAGGCTCGATCATGGCGATCTGGAAATCCTGCTTGACCGACTCGAGGCTGCTGACGATCTGGATGCGGTCCTTCAGCGCGGCCGGCAAGTCGCCCGGGATCAGGTCCGGCGCTTGCGCCAGCACCAGGGCCTGATTGCCGGTGGCCAGGACGGCCGCCAGCTGGTTCATCAAGGTGCCGGACGTGGCCGCCGCGCACAGAATAGTGCCCCGTGCGGCAAAACTCAGGGTATTGCGCTCGCCTGTCGGGCCTGGCAAGACGGTGGTGCTGCCCAGCAAGGTGGTGCGCGCATAGTCCTGCGCCAGCTGCTGTACCTTGTCGTGGCCATGCATCTTCGCCCACACGGTCAGCGCGTCGAGCGCGGGCGGCGCTTGGCGCTGGTGCTGCGCGTCGGCCGGCGCATTGCGCTGCAGGCGTTTCAGATACAGGGGGCCACCGGCTTTCGGTCCCGTGCCCGATTTGCCTTCGCCGCCGAACGGCTGCACGCCGACGACGGCGCCGACGATGTTGCGGTTGACATAAATATTGCCCACGTGCGCGCGCTGGGTGATGAAATCGATGGTTTCATCGATGCGCGTATGGATGCCCAGGGTCAAGCCATAACCGCTGTCGTTGATCGATTGCACCAGTTGCGGCAGTTCGGCCCGCTTGTAGCGGATCACGTGCAGCACGGGGCCGAAGACTTCCTGCGTCAATTGCGCCAGCGACTTGATTTCCAGCACGGTCGGGGCAACGAACGTGCCTTTGACGGTCGGCAAATCGAGCGAATAATGGTCGATGGCCATGGTTTTCATCTTGTTGATGTGCGCCAGCAAGTTACCTTGCGCTTCCGCATCGATGACGGGACCGATATCGGTCGCCAGGCGGTCAGGATTGCCAACGCGCAATTCCTGCATGGCACCTTTCAGCATATGGATGGTCTTGTCGGCGATTTCCGTTTGCAGGAACAGCACGCGCAAGGCCGAGCAGCGCTGGCCGGCGCTGTCGAAAGCGGACGACATCACGTCCTGCACCACCTGTTCCGGCAAGGCCGACGAATCGACGATCAGCGCGTTCTGGCCGCCCGTTTCGGCGATCAGGGGAATGTCGATGCCTTCGGCCACGGCGCGCGCGGCCAAGTTGCGGTTGATCAATTGCGCCACTTCCGTCGAGCCCGTGAAAATCACGCCTTTCACGCGCGCGTCGTTGCACAGGCCGGCGCCAACCACTTCTCCGCTGCCGGGCAAGAATTGCAGTGCGCCGCGCGGCACGCCCGCCGCATGCAGCAATTGCACGGCGCGGTGGGCGATCAGCGGCGTTTGCTCGGCCGGCTTGGCCAGCACCACGTTGCCGGCGGCAAGCGCGGCCGCCAGCTGGCCCGTAAAGATGGCCAGCGGGAAGTTCCACGGGCTGATGCAGGTGACGGGACCGAGCGCCAGGGTGTTTGGCGCATGTTCCACCTGCGCCGCGTAATAGCGCAGGAAGTCGACGGCTTCGCGGATTTCCGCGATCGCGTTCGGCAGCGACTTGCCCGCTTCGCGCACGGCCAGGGCCATCAGCTCGATATGGTGTTCCTCGAACAGGTCGGCGGCGCGCAGCAACGCTTGCGCGCGGACCGACGGTTCCGTCGTTTGCCAATCCATGGCATACGCGCTGGCGCTGGCCAGGGCCGTTTCCACGTCCGCCGGACCGGCTTCCATGACCTTGCCCACGACATCGTCGTGCTGGGCCGGATTGTGGATGACTTGCATCGGCGTATTCAGGCTGACGGCGCCATCGATCAGCGGCGCCGCCTGCCATGTCTGCTGCTGCGCCAGGCCGGTGGCCAGGGTGCGCAAGGTGTCTTCATTCGACAGGTCCAGGCCGGCCGAGTTCCTGCGCTCGCTGCCAAACATGTCCAGCGGCAGCGGAATCGACGGGTGCGGCAAGCCGCCCTGCAGGCGTGCCTGTTCCAGCGGATCGCGGATCAGACTATCGATGGCCACGCTTTCGTCGACGATCTGGTTGACGAACGACGAGTTGGCGCCGTTTTCCAGCAGGCGGCGCACCAGATAGGCCAGCAGGGTTTCATGCGAGCCGACGGGCGCGTAGATGCGGCACGGCTTGTCGAGATTGTCGGGGCCGACGACCTGGTCGTACAGGGTTTCGCCCATGCCGTGCAGGCACTGGAATTCATAATCGGTGATGCCGTCGCGTTTTGCCCAGGTATAGATGGTCGACAGGGTTTGCGCGTTGTGCGTGGCAAATTGCGGGTAGATCAGGCTGCTGGCAGCCAGCAGTTTTTGCGCACACACGAGGTAAGAGACGTCCGTGTAGACCTTGCGCGTGTAGACGGGATAGCCCTCCTGGCCATCGACTTGCGCGCGCTTGACTTCCGCATCCCAGTACGCGCCCTTGACCAGGCGCACCATGAACTTGCGGCCGCTGCGGCGCGCCAGGTCGATCAGGAAATCGATGGCGAACGGGCAGCGCTTTTGATACGCCTGCACCACGTAGCCGATGCCGTCGAAGCCGGCCAGGTCCGCATCGAACGCCAGTGCTTCCATCAGGTCCAGCGACAGTTCCAGGCGGTCCGTTTCTTCCGCATCGATATTGAAGCCGATGTTGTACTGTTTGGCCAGCAACAGCAACGCTTTGACCTTCGGCAACAATTCTTCCATGACGCGGGCGCGCTGGGCGCGGCTGTAGCGCGCGTGCAGGGCCGACAGTTTCACGGAAATGCCGGGGCCGTTGCGGATGCCGCGCCCGTTCGATGCCTTGCCGATCGCGTGGATCGCCGTTTCGTACGAGGCGTAATAGTTGGCCGCGTCGGCTTGCGTCAGGGCCGCCTCGCCCAGCATGTCGTACGAGTAACGGTAGCCGCGCGTTTCATTCTCGCGGCTGTTCTTCAACGCTTCCTCGATGGTCTGGCCCGTCACGAACTGGTTGCCCAGCATGCGCATGGCCAGGTCGACGCCCTTGCGGATCAGCGGTTCGCCGCCTTTGGCGATGAGCTTGGTCATGGCCGAACCGAGGCCCGATTCGCTGCTGGTACTGACCAGTTTGCCCGTAATCAGCAAGCCCCAGGTGGCGGCATTGACGAACAGCGACGGCGATTCGCCCAGGTGCTTCTTCCAGTCGCCCTTGCTGATTTTGTCGGCGATCAAACGGTCGGCCGTTTGACTGTCGGGTATACGCAACAGCGCTTCAGCCAGACACATCAATGCAACACCCTCTTCCGACGACAGCGAGAACTCGTGCATCAGTGCATCGACACCGGACGCGCGTGTGCGTTTTTGGCGCACGTTCGAGACCAGGCGATGCGCCAGCGCTTGTCCTTCGGTGATCGTTTCGGTACTGCTGGGGCGCACTTGTTGCAACAGCCACTGCACGGCGGAAACCTCATCGCGCCTATAGGCGGCAGTGATGGCGGCGCGTTGTGGTGTCGCTTCGGGCAGGATTTCTGCCTGGAACGCAGCAAAAGGAATCGGGGTAAAAGCCGAGGGGCCTGCAGGGTGCATAAGTGCTCTTTACAAGGAAAAAGGGGACGAAAACTGACGTAATTCTTGCTCTTTTTTGGTGCAAAAAAATACAGAAAGTCGGACGTTAAGATGATTCGATTGTAAAGGGGATTCTTATGGATTAATTCTGGTAATACAGGGGACTAGCAATAGATAGTTTTTGATGCGACAATTTAACCAAATAATATTAATTTGGGGGTGATAGGAATGCTGGACAAGATCAGTAAGAAAATCTTGATGGAATTGCAGAGCGATGGACGCATCAGCAATGTGGAGCTGGCCGCGCGCGTGAACCTGTCGCCGGCCGCGTGCCTGGAGCGCGTGCGCAAGTTGCACGAATCCGGTTACATCATGGGCTATACGGCCCAGTTGAACCCGCAGTTGCTCGACGTGTCGTTGCTGGTGTTCATCGAAGTGGTGCTCGATCGCACGACACCGGAAGTGTTCGACGCCTTCAAGCATAGCGTACAAATCATTCCAGAGGTACTGGAATGTCATATGGTGGCCGGCGGCTTCGATTACCTGGTCAAGGCGCGCGTCAAGGACATGGCCGCCTACCGCGAATTCCTGGGCAAGACGCTGTTGCAGAAAGGTGTGCGGGAAACCCACACTTATGCCGTCATGGAAGAGGTCAAAAACACCACCAAATTGCCAATTAAGTGACCTTGGTGTAGCCGCCCCACTTTTCTGATTGAGCTATCGGAACAAATGTTGTAGGGTAGAACCACAATTCTGCTATCCGGTAGCCGCCTGAAACGCCGCATAGACGTGACGTTCAGGGTGCAAGGCGGGCAATCGTGCCCACCCGCATACGGTTACAGCACGTCCCTTCAACGGGACGTGACGGGTTCGCGCAGCGGGGGACAAATGAAGCAGTTGCAGCATCAGCTGGTGCGTTTCTTTGTATTCACGATCCTGGCCATGGCCATCGCCTGTTGCCTGGCCTATCTGCTGCTGCTCTCGGGCGGCGACCATCCGTATCTGATCGCTTGCGTGGCCGCCGCCATCGGCGCCGCGCTGCTGGCGTTCGCCAGCCGTGCGCGCGGCGAGCCGGGCTTGCACGAGTTCGCCGGCACCGTGGGCAACGCCATCGACGCCATCATGATCGGCGCAGCGGAAACTTCGTATTTTGTCGATTCCGTCAAACAGAAGGTGGAACTCGACGTGCGCACGGCCAGCGACATTGCCGACAGCTCCGTGCAAAATGCCGCGATGACGGAAAAGATCGCCGCCAATGCGGAACGGGCCGCCAAAGTGGCCGCCGGCGTGCGCGTGGAAAGCGTGGCGGCGCGCGCCGAAGTGGACCAGGGCTTGCGCCGCATCAATCATGCACGCGAGGAAGCGCAAGGCGCCTCCAGCAACATGCTGAGCTTGCAGGAAAAATCCAAACGCATCACCGGCTTTACGGAAGCCATTTCCGATATTTCCGCGCGCACCAACTTGCTGGCGCTGAATGCCGCCATCGAAGCGGCGCGCGCCGGCGAACACGGGCGCGGTTTTGCCGTGGTGGCCGGCGAAGTGCGGCAATTGGCGCAGCGCACCAAGGAAGCCTCCGATGAAATCAGCGTGATGGTGCGCGAAATCAATGAACAGGCGGAAAAAGCCGCACGTGGCATGAGTTCGCTGGCGACCGGTGTCACGGAAGCGGCGCGCAATGTGGAAAGCGTGCATGCCTCGCTCAGCCATATCGAGGAATCGTCGGGCGAGTCCGAGGACGAGATCGGGCAAATCGCCCGCGCCTCGCGCGAGCACGTCGACACGACGCAGCTGATCGCCGACGCCATCCTGCAAATCCGCGACAGCATGTTGTCGACGAATGCCGAATTGCCGCGCGCCACGCAGTCGGCCATGGCCCTGGCCGAGCGGGCCGAAGTGATCGCCGGCGCGCTGGGCGAATCGAGCGTGGCCACACCGCACGACGAGATCCGCGAGGCGGCCCAGCGCGCCGCGCGCGAAGTGGGCAAACTGTTCGAGCAGGCGATCGCCTCGGGGCGCATCACGCGCGAAGCCCTGTTCGACCGCCACTACCGCCCCATCCCGAACACCAATCCGCCCAAGCACAACACCAAGTTCGACGCGTTTACGGACAAGGTGCTGCCCGACCTGCAGGAAGGCGTGCTGGCCGCGTTACCCCATCTGGCCTATGCGGGCGCCGTCGACAACAATGGATATTTTCCAACGCATAACAAGAAGTTTTCCCAGCCGCTGACGGGCGACTACGCGACCGATATCGTGAATAACCGCACCAAGCGCATCTTCAGCGACCGCACGGGCAAGCGCTGCGGCAGCAACACCAAGCCCTTCCTGTTGCAGACCTATAAACGCGACACGGGCGAAGTCATGCACGATTTATCCGTGCCGATTCACGTCGAGGGCAAGCACTGGGGCGGTTTCAGAATCGGTTATCGGTCCAGCAATCACGCATAAAAAAAACGCCTGAGACATCAGGCGTTTTTTTTGTTACGTACAGGTGTTATTCGACGTGCGGCTTCGGCGCCACGCCGCCGCCGGCCGCCGTGGCCGTCCGTAACGTGGGCGTGTTCATGCTTTCCAGGTGGTTGCGCAGCCATTTGTGGGCGGGGCTGCGGGCGTCGCGTTCGTGCCACAGCATGTCCAGGTGGACGGCCGGCAAGGTCAACGGCAAATCCTTGTACAGCAGAGACTCCGTCATGCCCGTCGAGGCGATCAGATGGCGCGGCAAGACCGTGATCAGGTCGGAATTGGCGACGACGCGCCCGGCCGTGAAGAACTGGTTGACCGTCAACAAAATGCGCCGTTCGCGGTGGATCTGCGACAGCGCTTCGTCGATCAAGCCATGCGCGCGGCCGGAAAAGCTCACCAGTAAATGGTTGGCCGCGCAATAGTTATCCAGGGTCAATTCCTTGTCGGCCAGCGGATGGCCGCGCCGCATCACGCATACATATTTGCCGGAATACAGGCGCTCGTGGCGGATGGGCGAACCCGTTTCGCTCGACAATTGCGCCGCCACGCCGGGAAAGAAGCCCACGGCCAGGTCGATATCGCCGCGCAGCAGCATCGGGCGCGGTTCGCGCGTCGTCAGCGGCATCATGCGCACGTTGACACCGGGCGCTTCCCGTTCGATCGAACGCATCAATGAAGGCAGCCAGAACGCGGCCGTCGCGTCGGCCATGGCCATGCGGAAGGTGGCGTGGGTCTTCGACACGTCGAAAGTTTCCGGCGTGACAGCCGCTTCCAGGCTGGCCAGGGCCGAGCGTACGGACGGCCACAGCGCTTCGGCGCGGGGCGTGGGTTTCACGCCATACGCCGTGCGGATCAGCAATTCGTCACCGAGGCTCTCGCGCAGGCGTTTGATGGCGTTCGATACCGCCGGCTGCGTCATCGCCAGGTGGCCCGCTGCGCGCGTCAGGTTTTGTTCCGTCATGACGGCGTCGAAAACACGCAGCAAGTTCAGATCCAGCGTCAGAAAACTCATGGAAAGCCCAAGATAAAAGTTGAATTGATTACTTAAAATTGATTACTTAGGAGTGTAAACCGCGCCGGGCACGAATATTTTCACTCGTTAAAAAATATTACAGTTTTCCATTCACGATTCATATAATTGGTATCAAGAAATGGAATTAGATTTATATGTTGCACTGCACTATAGTACTGGCAAATTCTATAATGCACTGGAACAGTATGTCTACCTTCGCCTCCGCCCTGTACGCAGTATCCGCACCCGTGCTGGAGATTTCCCTGCTGAACGCCCTGCAACTCGTGCTGGTGATCGTTGCCGTGGGCGCCTTCGCCCTGCTGTTCAAGCCATTGCTGGTGGGCATTGCCCGCGCCATGGTGCTGGTGGTGCGTCCCAAGCTGAGCCGTGAAGAGCGCCTGGCGCGCCAGCAGATGCGCGAAGCGCAAGCCTTGCAACGTACCTTGGGCAAGATGGATGGCGTGTCGCCAAGCAACGCCGCCGAATTGCGCGCCCTGTCGACGCGCGCCTGAGCGGTCAACTGTTGTAAATGATAAGCCGGCCTGCGCCGGCTTTTTTTACGCCCGCCGCCATCCGATCACGCCACGTCGCCCAGCAAATGCGCGCGTAACACCGTGTCGGCCGGATGAGCGCCGATCCAGATTTTCAGCAGCGCATTGTAAAAAGCCAGGTCCGGCACCATGTCGCCCACCTGTTTGCCGTTCAGCTTGCACAAGGTCCCCTCTTCCGGCAGCCAGTCCACGGTGAGAATATCGCCCTTTTTCAGGCCGGGCACCATTTCGAACATGGCGCCGAACTGCATCGTCTGGCTCAGCAGGCGCGTGCGGTCGGCCTGGTCGGAACTGCGCTTCAAGCCCTGCATGAACGCTTGTCCCAGCTCGTCGGACGTGATGTCGCGCAGCATGACGATTTCCAGGCGGCGCGGCCCGGGCAGTTCCAGGATGTCGGCCAGCTGGGTTTTCTTTTCCGGCAGGTACAGCGCAATCGTGTAGACCTTGAAGATGACCTTGTAGCGCACGCCGGCGCCGTTGAGTTTCAACTCGCGGCTGGCCAGCTGCACCGTGTCGTCCAGCTTGACGCCGCCCACTTCGACGGCCAGCGCAGGTTGCGCCAGGGCGGCGCACAGGCAGGCGGCGGCCAGGGAGCGGCCCCAACGGGATGTGCGTATTTGCATCTTCTGCCTCCGTAGAGAAACATGTGCTGTGGATAAGTCCGCACAAGCACACAGTGTAGAACAGTTGGCAGAAGCTGGCGCCACGCAGAAGTGGCGAGGAAGAAATGCTTAGGGTTTGGCGGCAGGCAGTTCCGCCTGCAGGCGTTCGTACTTGGCCATCAATTGCTCCGGGCTTTCGCGCCAGGCGGGATTGAAGGGGATGCAGCTGACAGGGCACACTTGCTGGCATTGCGGCTCGTCAAAGTGGCCCACGCATTCGGTGCACTTGTTGGGATCGATTTCGTAGATTTCCGCGCCCATGTAGATCGCGTCATTCGGGCACTCGGGCTCGCAAATGTCGCAATTGATGCATTCGTCGGTGATCAGTAATGCCATGATTTCACTCTTACTTATTGCGATGAGGCAGCGTTGGCGGCAATCTTGTTTTGCAGCCAGCGGTTCACCGAGGGGAAGACAAACTTGGAGACGTCGCCGCCCAGCGCCGCGATTTCGCGCACGATGGTGCCCGAAATGAACTGGTACTGGTCGGATGGCGTCAGGAACATGGTTTCGACATCGGGCAGCAGGTAGCGGTTCATGCCCGCCATCTGGAATTCGTATTCGAAGTCGGAGACGGCGCGCAAGCCGCGCACGATGACCCGCGCTTCATGCTTGCGCACGAAATCCTTGAGCAGGCCGGAAAAGCTTTCCACTTGCACATTCGGATAGTGACCGAGCACTTCGTTGGCGATTTCCAGGCGTTCGTCGAGCGAGAAAAACGGCTGCTTGTTCTTGCTGTCGGCCACACCGACGATCAGCTTGTCAAACAGACCCGATGCGCGGCGCACCAAATCTTCATGACCGCGCGTGAGCGGATCGAATGTTCCTGGATAAACGGCTACAACCATTGCGGCTCCCTGATGATGCACCAATATAGACGCGCATTATGCCTGAAATTGGTGACCACCTTGGTGCTGCGCCTCGGGCCAGGGAGCCTTTTTGCCTCATTTATAGGCAGATTCAGGCAGTTGCCGGCACTTTGTTGTAAGTTAGCAAATGATAATAAACGGTGCCCGCCTTGTCGGCGCGGATGACTTCCCACGGCGCCATCCACTCGGGCTTTTCCAGTGCGCTGGCTTCATCGAAGACCAGCGGCAAGCCCGATTCCGCGTACACGATGCCGCCTTCCTTGAGCAGGTTGGCGCACAGCGGCAACACTTTCGCCAGGAAATCCTGCTGGTAAGGCGGATCGAGGAAGATCAGGTCGTAACGCTGGCCGCGCGCTGCCAGGCCTTGCGCCGTCAGCAGGGCGTCGCCGCGCAGCAGCTGGACATTGTCGGCGCGCAATTTCGTCTTGTTTTCTTCCAGCTGGCGGATCACGGGCGTATGCGTATCGACCATGGTGACGGATGCGGCGCCGCGGCTGGCCGCTTCAAAACCCAGTGCGCCGCTGCCGGCGAACAGGTCCAGCACCTGAGCGTTGGCCCAGTCGCCGTCGCGCAAGTGGTTGATCCAGTTGAACACGGTTTCGCGCACGCGGTCCGGCGTCGGGCGCAAGCCCAGTGCCTGCAAAACAGGTAGCACGGAGCGCTTCCACTGGCCGCCGATGATGCGCACCTGGTTCGGTGGCGGCGCGTGGTGGACGGGGACTTTGGCGGGTTTCTTAATTTTTTTTTGCATGGGCATTTAAAACACCTAACAAAACCTACTGCGCGTCGCGATTTGCGGCCTGCGATGCTCACTGCCTCGGCGGCCCCGTGCATTCGCACAGCTGCGCTTCTTAGCCACAACTCACTGCCGCTCGCTACGGTTTGTTAGGCGTTCCATTTCTTCAATTCGATGGCGGCCACTATAGCATATGGCCCCATCCCCCCCTGCTGGCGCTGGCTGCCTATTTGGCTTGCGTGGCCAGGGAATTGAAATCGTCGATCCAGCCCTGCATGCGCTTGACGGCATGGGCTTTTTGCGCCGGTGTGGCGATCTTGATCACCGTCAAGATCATCTGTGCCGTGCTGCTTTCGTAGGCGTCAAAAAAGGCCTTGCGCTCCGAGTGTTCCAGGCGCTCGAAACTGTCCTTGATCAGGGTCGTGATCAAGGCTGCGGCCGCTTCCTTGCCGAGTTTTTCTTGGTGGACTTTCTTGACCAGGGTCAACACATTCTGCTGGCGCCGCATGCGTTCGTCGAGCCAGATCTCATTGTTCAGCGGACGCGCGTCGGACGCCTTGCGGATGATGGCTTCCTGCTCGCTGCTGAAGCTGCCGAACCACAGTTCGAATTGCTCCATGGCTTTCTTGTAACGCAGTTTTTGGCGCTTGTCCTGGTCGCCGCTCAGGTATTTCTTGCGGTAATCGTCATTGTTCGACTTGAACTTCTTTTCCATCTGCGCGATCTGCTCGGGCTTGAGCGAGCGCGCCAGGTCGGCCAGGTCGGGCGCCGCCTTCAGCAGCAGCGCCTGGGTGCGCTGCTTGATCTCGCCGTAGTCGGCCATCAGGTCTGCCTGCGTGATATTGCCTTGCAGCTGTTTCTGGCCCGTGCGCAAGATTTCCACGTAATCCTTCAATTGCGTATTGCGGTGCCAGTCGAACAGCTTGTCGATGTCTTCGCGCACCCAGCCCTTTTGGTCGCGGTCGAGGTCGACATATGCATTCAGCCACCAGTACAGCACGGTATCGCCGTTGTTGTAGGCCAGGCGCAAGCCGCTGCAGCCGGCCATGACGACGAGCATGATGGCCAGCACGGCATAAGTAAACCGCTGGAAGGACGTGGAAGACGGGGCCTGCGTGTTAAACTTTTTCATATTCTTAACTTATAAAATTACGGTCTATGAACGTTGTCATTCTCGCTGCCGGTATGGGCAAACGCATGCAGTCGGCACTGCCCAAGGTATTGCACCCGTTGGCGGGCAAGCCGCTGTTGTCGCACGTCATCGACACGGCGCGCGTCCTGGCGCCGTCCCGATTATGCGTGATTTACGGCCATGGGGGCGCAGCGGTGCTGAAGTTGCTGGACGGCTACAAGACCAAGCAAGACCTGGCGGTCGACGCGGCGGAACAAACGCAGCAGCTGGGCACCGGTCATGCCGTGCAGCAAGCGGTGACGTTGCTGGATGACAGCGTGCCCACCCTGATCCTGTACGGCGACGTGCCGCTGACCAGCGCCGCTTCCCTGCAGCAACTGGTGCAGGCGGCCGGCAAGGACAAGCTGGCCATTTTGACCGTGGAACAGGACGATCCCTTCGGCCTGGGCCGCATCGTGCGCGAGCACGGCGCCATCGTGCGCATCGTCGAGGAAAAAGATGCCACGCCAGACGAGCGCGCCATCCGCGAGATCAACAGCGGCATCATGGTCGCGCCCACCGTGCAGCTGAAGCAATGGCTGTCGGCCTTATCGAATGACAATGCGCAAGGGGAATACTATCTGACCGATATCGTCGCCCAGGCCGTCGCCGACGGCGTGGCCGTCACCTCGGCCCACCCGGCGGCCGTGTGGGAAGTGGCGGGCGTCAACAGCAAGGTGCAACTGGCCCAGCTGGAACGCATCCACCAGAACAATATCGCGCAAGCCTTGCTCGAGCGCGGCGTGACCTTGCTGGACCCGGCCCGCATCGATGTGCGCGGCGAACTCATTTGCGGCCGCGATGTCACCATCGACGTCGGCTGCGTATTTGAAGGCCGCGTGGAACTGGGCGACGGCGTGCGCGTGGGCGCCAACAACGTCATCATCAATGCCACCGTGGCCGCCGGCGCGCACATCAAGCCCTTCTGTCATCTCGAGGATGCCGTCGTCGGCGCCGCTTCCATCATCGGCCCTTACGCGCGCCTGCGCCCGGGCACGGTTCTGGCGGAAGACGTGCACATCGGCAACTTCGTCGAAGTGAAAAACAGCCAGGTCGCCGCGCACAGCAAGGCCAACCACCTGGCCTACATCGGCGACGCCACCATCGGCTCGAAGGTCAACATCGGCGCCGGCACGATCACCTGCAACTACGATGGCGTGAACAAGTTCCGCACGGTGATTGAAGACGACGCCTTCATTGGCAGCGACAGCCAGCTGATCGCGCCCGTCACCGTCGGCAAGGGCGCCACCCTGGGTGCCGGCACGACCTTGTCGAAAGATGCGCCGGCCGGCAAGCTGACGGTCTCGCGCGCGCGCCAGGTGACCATCGACGGCTGGACGCGTCCCGTGAAAATCCCCAAGTAAGCGATATCGCCCTCACCCGGCATGACGCCGCCAGCCTGTCCGGGTTGGCGGCGTTTTTTTGCGCCTGTGGATAATCCTGTGGAAAGCTGGCTGGTAACCTGGGATAAGTCGCAGCTTTATTTCCATCAAGTATTTCTGCTGTATTTTGGTGTGTGGATAAACATGTGAACAAGCAGGCGGACAAGCGATGGATAAGCCCGGTATAAGCTGCATATAAATGGTGAAAAACCTGTGGAAAAGACGGGATAAGTTATCTGGCGAAGTTTGGCGCCTGAGGAGGCAAGCTAGTCTCGCAGACTATGAAAGTAGCTTCATATTTTTGCTTGTCTGGATTGTGGATAAGCTTGTGCGTAATTGGATAATAAGTCATGAATAACTTATAAGTCATTGTATTGCAAGGATATTTAAGACAAATTTGTAAAGCCTTGCTGTGGGTAAAGCTGTGCAAAAGCCTGTGATTAAAGCGTGGGCAAACGCTGGATAAGCCGGGATAAGTTTTATCCGGGAACTGATGTCTATTTATTGAAAGGCCTCATGCGCGGCTGGATGGCGGCGGCCGTGGAAATCCGTGATTTTCATACTGTGGATAAACTTGTGCATAAGCGGGCGGAAAGGCTGGGATAAGCGGGGATAACTTCTCTTCCAGCCGGATTTATACCGCGATGCGCGTCTCGAACTTGCTGCGAAACGTGGAAAAATAGCTTTTTACGTTGCGCACATTCGCGTGCGCGGCAAACAGGCGGTGCGCCAGCGCGTGGTAGGCGGGCATGTCGGCAACCTGCACCATCAGCACGAAGTCGGGCCCGGGCGAGACGCGGTAGCATTGCAGCACGGCGGGCTCGTCCGCCACGAGTTGCTCGAATTCGGCCATGCGCTCCGCCGCCTGCACGTCGAGCGTGATTTCCACGATGGCCGTCAGGCGCGCGCCCACCAGCTGCGGCGCGACGATGGCCACTTGCCGCTCGATGACGCCGCTTTCCCGTAAATGCTTGACCCTGCGCAAACATGTGGGCGCCGAGACGTGTACGGCTTGCGCCAGCTCGCTGTTGGTTTGCGACGCATCAATTTGCAAGGCATTCAGGATGCGACGATCGATTTCATCGAGGGTAATATTGTGCTCGCTCATAATTTTGATGAATTGGAAAATATCGAGTATAAATGAAATAATATTTCACCGTGAAATAGTCATGAAATATTCGGTCAAAAATATGCGGATTTAGAAAGCATATTTCACGCACTCTGCATTAGCATGCGTGCATTGATTAAATTTTAGACAGAGGTTTCCATGTGCGGCATCGTCGGCGCGGTAGCGCAACGTAATATCACTCCCATCCTGGTCGAAGGCTTGAAGCGCCTGGAATACCGCGGCTACGATTCCTGCGGCATCGCCCTGCATGCGGATGGCCGGCTGCAGCGTTCGCGTTCCACCGCGCGTGTGGCCGAGCTGGAAAAGCAGATCGCCGAAGAAGGCTTGAGCGGTTTTACGGGCATCGCCCACACGCGCTGGGCCACGCATGGCGCCCCTGTTTCGTTCAATGCCCACCCGCACTTTTCCCCGACGGAAGAGAACGCCCGCGTGGCGCTGGTGCATAACGGCATCATCGAAAACCATGACGAACTGCGCGCCGAACTGACGGCCCTCGGTTACGTCTTCCAGAGCCAGACGGACACGGAAGTGATCGCCCACCTGGTCGAGCACATGTATAACGGCGACCTGTTCGAGACCGTGCAGCAGGCCGTGAAACGCCTCGACGGCGCGTATGCGATCGCTGTCTTCTGCCGCGACGAGCCGCACCGCGTGGTCGCCGCGCGCCAGGGCTCGCCCCTGATCGTCGGCCTGGGCAATGGTGAAAACTTTGTCGCGTCGGACGCCATGGCGCTGGCCGGCACGACGGACCAGATCATCTATCTGGAAGAAGGCGACGTGGTCGACCTGCAATTGTCGCGCTGCTGGATCGTCGACGTCGACGGCAAGCCCGTCGAGCGCGAAGTGAAAACCGTGCACGCCCACACGGGCGCGGCCGAGCTGGGCCCGTACCGCCACTACATGCAGAAGGAAATCTTCGAGCAGCCGCGCGCCATCGGCGACACGCTCGAAGGCGTGACGGGCATCATGCCGGAACTGTTCGGCGATGACGCGTATAAAATCTTCAAGCAGATCGACCGCGTGCTGATCCTCGCCTGCGGCACCAGCTCGTATGCGGGCATGACGGCCAAGTACTGGATCGAGTCGATCGCCAAGGTGCCCGTCAGCGTGGAAGTGGCCAGCGAATACCGCTACCGCGACAGCGTGCCGCATCCGAACACCCTGGTCGTCACCATTTCGCAAAGCGGCGAAACGGCCGACACCCTGGCCGCCCTGAAACATGCGCGCAGCCTCGGCATGCAGCACACCCTGACCATCTGCAACGTGGCCACCAGCGCCATGGTGCGCGAATGCGCCTTGGCCTACATCACGCGCGCCGGCGTGGAAGTGGGCGTGGCGTCGACCAAGGCGTTTACGACGCAGCTGGCCGGCCTGTTCCTGCTGACGCTGTGCCTGGCGCAAGTCAACGGTCACCTGTCCGAAGAGCAGGAAGCGGCGCACCTGAAAGCCATGCGCCACCTGCCCGTCGCCATCGCGTCCGTGCTGGCGCTCGAGCCGCAGATCATCGCCTGGTCCGAAGAATTCGCCCGCAAGGAAAACGCCCTCTTCCTGGGCCGCGGCATGCACTACCCGATCGCCCTGGAAGGCGCCTTGAAACTGAAGGAAATCTCGTACATCCACGCCGAAGCGTATCCGGCAGGTGAACTGAAGCACGGCCCGCTGGCCCTGGTGACGAATGAAATGCCCGTCGTTACCATCGCGCCGAACGACGCCCTGATCGAAAAGCTCAAATCGAACATGCAGGAAGTACGCGCCCGCGGCGGCCAGCTGTACGTCTTCGCCGACGTGGACTCGCGCATCAGCTCCGGCGAAGGCCTGCACGTCATCCGCCTGCCCGAGCACTACGGCGATTTGTCGCCTATCCTGCACGTGGTCGCGCTGCAATTGCTCGCGTATCACACGGCATTGGCGCGGGGCACGGATGTGGACAAGCCAAGGAATCTGGCGAAGTCGGTGACGGTGGAGTAAGCCTGGCGGGGGCCGCCCCGGGCCACCAGGAATAGAAAGAAAACGCCACCTCCGGGTGGCGTTTTCTTTTAGTCTGGAAAACCATGCGCGTGACTTTTTTCTGTCACCGCTGAAGCCATTGTGCGAGAATGCCCCTCCCCCTTCGATGGTGCGCATGATGAGTAAACTCGCCGCAATCCTGACTGGAATGACACTCGTGCTGGCAGCTTGCAAGCCCGCAGCCACGGCACCTGCGCATGACATTCCTGCGGCCATGCGCCAGACCGCGACCGCCCTGCTGCAGTCGCCATTGCTGCACGCGACCTCGATTGCTGTCGTGTATCGCGGCAAGCAATTCATGCTGCATCAAGGCGAGCTGGAGACCGGCAAAGCCAATCCGCCGGACGATACGACGCTGTATGAAATCGGTTCGGTCAGCAAGACTTTTGCCGGCCTGCTGCTGGCGAACGCCGTGCTCGATGGGAAGGCGGCGCTCGACGATCCCATACAAAAGTACCTGCCAGCCGCCTACCCGAACCTGCAGTCGCAGGGGCAGCCCATACGCTTGCGCCATTTGATCACGCACACGAGCAATATGCCGGGCATGCTGCCCTTGCAGGTGAACACGGTCCTGAAGGATTTCACGGCACATGCCACGCCGGCAAAGCTCAATGCCGCCTATGCCAACTACGGACAACGGCAATTCTGGCAGGACTTGCACACCGTCAGCATCAAGGGGCCGCTCGGCAAGGACTACGCCTATTCCAGCGCCGGTACCGAACTCGTGGCGCACACGCTCGAAACAATCTATGGCATGCCCTATGACGTCCTGCTCACGCAATGGCTCGCGCGCGAAGCGGGCATGCAGGATACCAGGCTGAGCATCACCGCCGCGGATGCCGGCCGGCTGGCGCCGGGCTACCACAGCGACAATCCCGTCGTCACCACGCCGATGCCGCAACTGCCCTGGGGGGCGGCAGGCAACCTGAAGTCGACCATGCCGGACATGGCGAAATACCTGCGCCTGCAATTGAGCGCCCATCCCGCCGTTGTTGAATCGCACCAGCCGCTGGTCCGTTTTCAGGATGACTTCAGCATTGCTTATTTCTGGAACATCGGCAGCAATCGCCAGCTGGGCACGCATTATGTGCACCATGGCGGCGTGCCCCGTGCGCAAAGCTACGCCTACATCGTTCCCAAGTATCAGCTTGGCGTCTTCATCATCACCAACCAGAGCGGCGACGCTACGGCCGGCGCCATGGAAAGCGCGCTGGCGCGTCTTTTCGACACCGTGGAAGCCATGGAAGGCGCGCGGTAGCCGGCCCCAGTGAACACGCGCGCGTGCTTAGCTTCCTTGCGTAATCGCAATGACAGGCTGGCGCGCCAGTGCGATGAAGGCGCGCACGTAGTCGATGGCGGTGTCCGTCTCGCGTGCGCCCAGGAAGATCTGCTTGGCGATGCCGCGCGCGCCCAGGCGCACCGGCACCACGTCCATCTTGGCCGCGTATTCCTCGACCAGCCAGCGCGGCAGGGCGGCCACGCCGCGGCCGCTGGCCACCATCTGCAGCATGATGTCGGTCGTTTCGATGGCTTTGTGGCGCTTGGGCGTGACACCGGCCGGCAAGAGGAATTGATTGTAAATATCCAGGCGCTCGATGTCGACGGGGTAGCTGATGAGCACTTCCTGCGTCAGTTGCCGGGGCTGCACATACGCCGCCCCAGCTAGCGCATGGCCCTTGGCCACGACGAGCACCTGCTCGTAGTCGAACACGGGTTCGAAGGCCAGCCCCGGCTTGTACAGCGGGTCGGGCGTGACCAGCAGGTCGATCTCGTAGCCGAACAGCGCGCCGATGCCGCCGAACTGGAACTTTTGCTTGACGTCCACATCCACGTCGGGCCATGCGGTCAGATACGGCGACACCACTTTGAGCAGCCATTGGTAGCAGGGGTGGCATTCCATGCCGATGCGCAACGCACCGCGCTCGCCCTGCGCGAACTGGCCCAGGCGCTCTTCGGCCAGGTCCAGTTGCGGCAGCACCCGGTTCGCCACCGCCAGCAGATACTGGCCGGCCTGCGTCAGGCGCAAATTTCTCCCTTCGCGCAGCCAGACGTCGGTGCCCAACTGCTGTTCCAGCTTCTTCATGCTGTGGCTCAGGGCCGACTGGGTCAGGTGCAGCACGCCTGCGGCGGCCGTCAACGAGCCCTGTTTTTCGACCTGCTGGACGATGCTGAGGTGGATGCGTTCAAGCATTGGAATGAGCCATATTCATGGATGTATGAAATATGACCATTATACTTCATCGATTTCCCCCGCTATCATCCACTTCCCTGTTGCCGGCGTTCTTCGCCTTCGCGCATCCATCCCTATGAAAGCAACCATGACACGTCCATTGCGTATAGTCGCCGTTTCCGGCGGGCTGCAACGCCCTTCCAAGGCGGCAGCCCTGGCCGAGCACCTGATGGACCTGATCGCCGACGAAGTGCTGTGCGAACAACGCCTGGTCGAACTGGGCCAACTGGCGCCGCAGCTGGCCGGCGCCGTCTGGCGCTCGCAGCTGCCCGAGACGGTGGAGCGGGAACTTGCTGCCGTCGAGCAAGCCGACATCGTGGTGGTGACCACACCGGTCTATCGCGGCGCCTACACGGGACTGTTCAAGCACTTCTTCGACTTCATTCATCAGGATGCCTTGATCGACAAGCCCGTCCTGCTGGCGGCCACCGGCGGCAGCGAGCGCCATGCCCTGATGATCGATCACCAGCTGCGGCCCCTGTTCAGCTTTTTCCAGGCACGCACCTTGCCGCTGGGCGTCTATGCGACCGACAAGGATTTCCTCGACTACCGTCTGCAGGACGAGGCGCTGCTCCAGCGGGCCGCACTGGCGGTGCAACGGGCCTTGCCCTTGATCGCATTGACGCGCCATGCGAGTTCGGCCACGGCTGACGAGCTGGCCGTAGCCTGAGACGCATCACCGCGGGCACCAAGCAATTAACACATTCACCTTTTCGCAGAATTCAGGACAGCAGAACACCATGAGCAACGACTTTGTATTCAGCATTAAAAGCATTGTTTTCGATGAAAACTATCACCCATCGGACAATACGCGCCTGACGACCAACTTTGCCAATCTGGCCAGGGGAAAGAGCCGCCAGGAGAACTTGCGCAACACCCTGAAAATGATCGACAGCCGCTTCAACAGCCTGGCGCACTGGGACAACCCGAACGCTGACCGTTACTCTGTCGAGCTCGAAATCATTTCCGTCGAGCTGAATATCGATGTCAAAGGCGGCAATATCCCGTTGATCGAGATATTGAAGCCGAATATCCTGGATAAAAAAACCGGACAACGCATCGACGGCATTGCGGGGAATAACTTTTCCTCATACGTGCGCGATTACGACTTCAGCGTGGTGCTGCCAGAGCACAACAATAATCAATCCGCATTCAGTGCACCCGATGATTTCGGCGATTTTCATGGCAAGCTGTTCAAGCACTTTGTCAGATCCGATGCTTATCAAGAGCGTTTCAGCAAGCCGCCGGTCATTTGCCTCAGCGCTTCGAGCAGCAAGACCTATCAGCGCACGGAAAACCAGCACCCCATCCTGGGCGTCGAGTATCAGCAAAACGAGTTCTCCTCGACGGATGCCTATTTCGAAAAAATGGGCATGCAAGTGCGCTATTTCATGCCGCCAAACAGCGCCGCGCCACTGGCTTTCTATTTTATCGGCGACCTGCTGGCCGACTACAGCAATCTTGAACTGATCGCCACCATCAGCACGATGGAAACCTTTCAAAAGATTTACCGGCCCGAAATTTACAACGCCAATGCTGCGGCGGGGAAATGCTATCAGCCCAGCCTGAAGAATCAGGATTATTCGTTGACGCAAATTGTCTATGACCGGGAAGAGCGCAGCCAGCTGGCTGTCAAGCAGGGCAAATATACGGAAGAGCACTTCATCAAGCCATACAAGCATGTTCTTGAACAATGGGCTGCCGCCACGCTCGCTGATTAATCCCAATACACGAAATCACCATCATGAAAAAATTATTGCCTACTTCCACTGCCGGCAGCTTGCCCAAACCTTCCTGGCTGGCGCAGCCTGAAAAGCTGTGGTCGCCCTGGAAATTACAGGACGAGGAATTGATTGAGGGAAAACAGGATGCCTTGCGTTTGTCGCTGCAGGAGCAGCAGCAGGCAGGCATCGATATCGTCAGTGATGGCGAGCAGACCCGCCAGCATTTTGTCACCACGTTTATCGAGCATCTGAGCGGCGTCGATTTCGACAAACGCGAGACCGTCCGCATTCGTGACCGCTACGATGCGAGCGTGCCGACCGTCGTGGGCGCCGTGAGCCGCACCAAGCCGGTGTTTGTCGACGACGCCAGGTTTTTACGTCAGCAAACCAGCCAGCCGATCAAATGGGCGCTGCCAGGTCCGATGACGATGATCGATACGCTGTATGACAGCCACTATAAAAGCCGCGAAAAACTGGCCTGGGAATTCGCCAAGATCCTCAATCAGGAAGCGCGGGAACTGGAGGCGGCCGGCGTCGACATCATCCAGTTTGACGAACCCGCTTTCAATGTGTTCTTCGATGAAGTGAACGATTGGGGCATCGCCACCCTGGAGCGGGCGATCGAAGGGCTCAAATGCGAAACGGCCGTGCATATTTGCTATGGCTACGGCATCAAGGCCAATACGGACTGGAAAAATACGCTGGGCTCCGAATGGCGTCAATACGAGGAATCGTTCCCCAAGCTGCAGCAATCGAATATCGACATCATCTCGCTCGAATGCCACAACTCGCGCGTGCCGATCGACCTGATTGAACTCATACGCGGCAAAAAAGTGATGGTCGGCGCCATCGACGTGGCCAGCAATACCATTGAAACGCCGGAGGAAGTGGCCAACACCCTGCGCAAGGCGCTGCGCTTTGTCGATACCGACAAGCTCTACCCCAGCACCAACTGCGGCATGGCGCCCTTGGCGCGTGGCGTGGCAAGAGGCAAACTCAATGCGCTCAGCGCGGGCGCGGCAATCATCCGCAGAGAACTCGCCTAAGTAACCCCCAATAAATTATTGTGATTTCTGACTTCCATAACCGGCGCTCTGCGGCGTTGCCCGCTGCTAGCAGTGCTCGCACTGCGTCGCAGCGGGCGCCTTGCATAGCATCCGGTTCTGTTCGTCATAAATTCGCAATAATTTCCTGAGGATTACTTAGCAGGAGGTGAAATACGGTCCCGGTGCGTCTTCCGGGGCGACGCACCGATTCCTTTCCCGACATCCCCAATATGTTCGGGTATCCGATTAACCCGGCACGCGTCTACGCCAGCGTCAAGGTGTGCACCTGGCTGTTTTCGCAGTCGATATCGATCAGCCGGCCCGCGTCGTCGCACAGCAGGATGTGGCCGTCATTGACATGCACGCGTGCCGCATCGCATTCGTCCAGCCGCAATTGGGCCAGGACGGTTCCCGTTCCCCCATCGGCCACCAGGCATTCCATGGGGCTGTCGTCGTCGAGGTGGCTGCGCACCATCAGCAAGCCTGCCGCCTGGGTCACCTCGGGAACCGAGGCAATCGCCTGCAACGGTAGCGTCAAGGGCGCAGTGGCGCCGCCGTGATGCACTTGCAGGTAGCGAGGCCCGTCATCCCCCATGATGCAGACCAGGGTGGGCGCATCGCGCGCGCTATGCGGCAGCAGCGCCAGCACTGGATCGCGTGGATGCGGGAAGCTGTCGCGCTGCAGCAGGCGGCGCGCGGGCAATTGATAGCGCCATTGCTGGATGCCTTCTGCCGTCGCCAGCAGCAAGGTCTGTACGCCAGGCTCTTCCTGGAAGGCGACCACCCGCCCTGGCAAGTCGGCCACTTGCCAGCTCACCGCCAACTGATCCTTGCTGCTGTCGATGGCGACGAGGCGGTTGTCGATCACCGCGTTCCAGATCAGGCCGTCATAGTTGTCGGCCCAGAAGCGCAGTGGCTGGATGATCCAGTCCGACACTTTGCGCGCGATCAAGTCGATGCGGCTGACGCGCCACATGCTGTCGCGCTGCACCAGCGCCAGCGCACGCTGGCCGCCGGCCGCCATCACCAGCCGCGTCGCCGGCACTGGGAACTGCGCCAGTTGCCGGCCATGCCGGTCGATGCGCACCACGCCGCCCTCGCCCAGCGCCAGCAGGTAATGGCCGTCCGGCAGGCGCCGGGCATCATGGATCGTCAACAGGCCGCGTTCGGCCAGATGCACCCGCAGCGGCTTGCGGCGCTTGCGCAGCTCCTGGGGCGGCACCATGGCAGGCAGGGTCAATGCCGACAGATCGGCCCGCAGGACGGCGCCGTCGGACAGTGACAGCAGCTTGGTCATTGCCTTCTTGTCGAATGCGATACGTTCGCCCATGCGGTCGGCCAGCAAGGGGTGCATGAGTTCCGCCGCCACGCGTCGGGTGGCGGGCGAATGCAGCGACAGCGCCAGCAATTCCGTGCCCAGGCGCATGCGCTGCTGCGCGCCTTCGTCGCTGTCGTCGTCGAGCAGCTGCAGCACGGCCGCTTCGCTGTCGGCCAGGCTGGCTGGCAGCAAGGCCAGCTTTTTGAGGAGGGCACGCATGCCCAGCACGCCCCCCGTGCGCTCGCCTTCCAGCAGCCATGCCAGCGCCTTGTCCTGCTGCTCCGGCAATGGCCAGATGGCTTCCGCCGCTTCGCTCAGCTGGCCGCGCATGGCCAGATCCTCGGCCCATAGCAAGCGCATCTCCGGTGCCTGCGGACTCTTGCGCCGTTCCAGCAACTGGACCGCCGCGGCAAACGCTTGGCCGAGCCGGGCCAGCTTCACCGCCCGTTCGACGTCGCCTGCCATGCACCACAGGCGCACGGCGACTTCCGGCGCCAGCTCCATGGTTTCCGCCAGCTGCGCGGCTTGCTTGATGCGGCCCTTTTTCTCCAGATAGTCGACTGCCTCGCTACCGCACTTGAGCAGTTCCGCCAGCACGTAGGTGGCTTCGTCGATCTTGCCTTCACGATCGAGCCGCTCAAAGGTGGCGCGGTAGGTCGCGCGCAAGTATTGCTCCAGCTCGCCGCCGAGGCTGATCGAGCTGCTCGCCTGGCCGGGGCCGGAAATTTCCAGGCTGGTGCGCGGGCGCGGCGTGCCGAAGGCGGGACGGCGCGCTGGCGACAGGGTGTCGAGCGGGATCGCATGGCGCAGGGCTTCTTTCATGTCGCCCTGTTCCAGCAGCTGCATCATCTTGCGCAGATAAGCGGCCTGGCGCCAGCCGATCACCGTGGAGGCGCGCGTCATGATCGCCAGCCGGGTCGCCAGCGCGGCCAGGCGCTGCTGCAGCGCCGATGGCGGTCGCTGTTGCCGGCCGCTGTCCGCCTGCGCGGATGCGGCCTGCTTGCCGCCGCCGAACAGCTTGATCAAGCCCAGCGGTATGGCGCCCAGCAGGACGGCCGCCACGCCCGTCACCGCCAGCGCGATGCCGGCGCCGCGCCGCATGGCCTTGGCGCCGTGCTGCGCCTTGTCCATCTGGCGTAGAAACGCTTCGCGTTTGTCGCTGGGCGGTGCCAGCGCGCCTGCGAAGATGTCGCGCACGGGCAGCGTTTCCAGCAAGGCCGCAGTTGCCGCAGCCGCAGCGGCTGGCGGCGGGCGCAATGGCGCATGCAGGGGAATCGCGCGCAGATCGAGCCAGGCGGCCGGGTCGATACGCGGCGCCGCCGCAAGGCTGATCAGCTGCGCCTGCGCCGCGCGCACCAGCCAGATGCCGGACGGAGGCGTGACCGCCCGTTCGTCCGCCGCCAGTGGCGCGCTGCTGAGGATGCCCGCCTGTTCGCACAGCGGCAAGCCGTCCAGCGCGGCGCACTGGCCGTAGCGCGGCGTCGCCAGCAACAACAGGAAACCATCGTGCACCCGGTGCAGTCGCGCGCCCGGCGCCCAGTGCCGCAGCACGCGGCGGCGCACCTCGGCCTCGCCCAGCAGGGCCAGGTCGAACCACAGCGCATGCACCAGCTGCATGCCGTCATGCAGGGGGCGGCGTATCTTATGACTCATCAATGTCTCGATCGCAGGAAATTTGCAACAGCGGCTGCTCGTCATCGATATGGCGCACGACGAGGGTGCTGCTCTTGGCCGTGATCCAGGCGATGCGCGCGCTGGCAGGATCCATGCTGGCTTGCTGTATCGCTTCGGATGACGTGGCCAGCGTGTAGCGCAGATGGCCGACCCGCAATTCGATGCGGTAGCGGCCCGGATGCAGCACCACCAGGCCGGGCTTGGGGTGTTTTTCGCTGATGGCCACGCCCAGCACGGCGGCGTTGTCGTCGATGTCCATCGCTTCGCCCATGGCGTGGCTGCCGACCCACCAGCGGCTCGGGCCGGTTTTGAGCGCCAGCAGGTTGCCGCTGTGCCCGGCGTGCTCGCCTTTCAAGGCGCCATGCAGCAGCCTGCTGCCTTGTTGCGCGATCCGTTGCATCTTGTACGGGGTCGCATTCTGGCGATGCCAGTGATACAGCTGCACGCCGTCGCCATCGGCGCAGCCGATATACAGCGAGTCGCCCAGCTGGTCAGCGCCGATCACATTGTCGAGCACAGCTCGGAAGGAAACCGTGGACGCCACCTTGTGCGATGCCGCCGGAGCCGCCTGCCAGCAAACCAGCCGTCTTTTGGTATCGAGTACAACGACATGTTCGTAACAATTGACGTTGTGGTTGGCCAGCAGATAGAACGTCTGCAACCATCGTCCCATGCCGGGCGGCGCATGGAATTGTTCCAGCGGCGGCCGGTCGCACATGATCGGTTTGCTGGAAAACAGGGGACCGGGAAAGTTGTGAAAACCCAGCGTGCCGCCGGCCGAGGTAATACAGGACAGCGCCGGCTTGAACACGCCGGCTGCCAGGATGGCGCCATGCTTCGGCGCGGAGATGATGCGCGGCTTGCCGGGTTTGACGGACGCCGACTGGGGCACGTGATAGACGATGGCGCCGCCATTGAGTTGCGGCGCGCACACGAGATTGCCGCCGCTGGCGAAGCGCGGCGCCTGTGCGCGTGACGGCTGGTGGCCGTGGTGATGGATCACGCCCGCTGGCGCGCGCGGCGCAAACGGTTTTCGCAGCAGGCGCACGCCTGTCGGCGCGTCGGGCAATTCCAGTTGCACCGTGCGGTAGTCATGCCGCTGCCGCAGGCTGACATTCAGATGGTTGCCGCAGAGGGCGCGGCGAATCGCCACCCGCTCACGCGCCTGCCTGGGCGCCTCGCCGGCAACGCCGATCAGCCAGCAGTCGGCCAGGTCGCCGCCAAGCCTGGTTTGCCACTGCTCGCGCGCGTTGGCGGGCGCTGCGTGCAGGGTGCGCGACTGGATCAGCTTGCGCAAGCCTTCTTTTTCCGTGTCTTCGGACAGGATACCGGGCAGCTGCCAGATGCCCCAGCTGAACCGGGCGCCAGCCTGCTGCGCGCGGCGCGCCAGCAGGATGAACAGCGCCAAATGTGCGAGACGCGGCTCGCCCAGCTGGGATGGCCCCGCGTCGAACAGCACCACGCTGTGCAGCGAGCGCTGGTGTACCGCCGGCTCGGGGCCGTTGAACAGCAGCTCGCCACTGGCGGCGCGGCGCAGGAATTCATCCGGCTCGGCATCGGCATACACCCATTGCGTCATCAGCAGGCGCTCGTACTGGCCGCGCCGCACGATGTTGCCGATACCGGCCGGATCGGCACCGCGCTCCAGGGTGGCGGTACTGAGTTTGCCGACCAGCGGATGCAGGCGCAGCAGCAGTGCGCCGACGGCGGGCGCCAGGTCGGGCGGAAACAGCGTGAGCCATGGTGCCCACGGCTCGAGTGCGGTTGGCAGCGAGGTCATGCCAACTCCTGGGCCAGCCAGTCCAGCAAGGATGGTGTCAGTGTCTGGGCCGCAGCCAGCGGGAGCAGCAGCTCCGGCGCGGGCCACAGCAGTACCGGGCTGCTGCCGGCCCGTTCGATCAGATTGGTTTGCACCAGGTCTGCCGGCAGCGCCGGCTCCAGATGCGTGTGCGTCCACAGATTCGGGGCTTGCGGATGCGGGGCGCAGTAGCGCGCGCCGTCCACCCATGGCAATGCATCGTTCGCGCCCAGCAGCACCATCAGGTCACGCGTCGCCACCACCGACAAGGCCAGCAACTGGCTGGCAGTGCAGGTGCGCAGGCGCGCCAGCAGCACGGGGGCCAGCGTCGCTGGCGCCACCATGCCGGCCGGCGCCAGCGCGGTGACGCGCGTTTGCCATGCCATCACCGGCATCAGACTGTGCTCGCCGCGGCGATCAACTGCTGGCGGCGCTGCGCCAGTTGCTCGGGTAGTTGCGCGGCATCAAAGTTGGCGTCGATTTCGCGCAGCAGCGCTTCGATGCGCGGGCGGGTATCACCAGCGCCGCTGTTCGCCAATAGCAGGTCGGCGCTTTCGGCCAGGCGCGCCAGCCGCGCCATCGGCTGCTGGGCGGCCTGCTCGACCACCGCGTGCAGCAGTGGATGGCTGGCTTCCGCCAGCAGTTCGCGCAGGATTTCGCGCGCGCTGAGCTGGCCTGCCGCCGTCGGTATCACGTACAGCAGCGGCCACAGGTCGGCGCGGGTGGCCGCCTTGCGGCCGGCCAGCACGGCCGCCGCCGCGATCAGCTGCTGGGCCTTGACGATGCGGCGGTCCGACAGTTGTACCTGGGCCTGGCGCAGCAGGCGGATCGCCTGTGCCAGCGCCAGCCGCACGCCCTCCATGTCGACCTGCGGCACGGCCTGGTTCAGCACGTCGAGGCTGGACAGGTCGAGCATGGCCGTCACCTGGTGCTGGCCGGCAGCCCAACCGCCTGCCAGCAGATCCTCCAGACGGTTGTCGGGCACCGGCTCGACAAACACGTGTAGCAGGAAGCGGTCGGCGAACGCTGCCAGGCCCTCATCCTCGGGTAGCGCGTTGGCGGCGCCGACACAGACCCGCAGCGGGCACTCAATGCGCGTATGGCCGCGCCGGAACTGGCGTTCGTTCAGCAGTCCCAGCAAGGTATTGAGGATGGCGGTCGAGCCAAGGAAAACTTCGTCGAGGAAGGCGATTTCCGCTTCAGGCAGCATGCCGGCGATATCGGTTTCCACCTGGCCCACGCGCAGTTTGCTCAGGTTGACGGGGCCGAACAGCTCGGATGGCTCCGTGAAACGGCCCAGCAGATATTCGAAATACTGTCCGCCAAGGCTCTGCGCCACGCGCCGTACCACAGCGCTCTTCGCCGTGCCGGGGGGACCAATCACCAGCAAATGTTCCCTTGCCACGGCCGCCAGGATCATCAGTTCGGCCAGTTGTTCGCGATCGACCAGGCCTGCGGTGGCCTCGCGAATGGCGGCTCGTAAATGCTGCGCGGCTTGATTCAAAGGCAATGTCATGGGTGCTCGCGTTGATATAGAGAATAATTTAATATTTTAACAAGAAGCTGATATGTTGTCTTGTGGAAATTTTTTGTAAACATCAAGACCATTGCGGTCCCCTGGCCGCCGCTTTTGCGGGCCGCCGGACGGGCATGATACGGGATGGAAATGGCGCCCTGCGGCCGCTGGCTGGCACGGGCTTGCTCTTGCCGCACAAAAATATCCGTCAGCGATCGCAGGAGTGCGCTAGTCTGTCGATGTTTGCCGTACAGTTCAGCAACTCCCGTACTACCCGTCGTTTCCGGCCCCCTGCAGAGGCATTTCACAGCCGCGCACGCCGGTGCGATGCCGTCTTGATACCACTTGTCTCACCTGGCCCATAGGAGCGCATGATTTCATTCCGTACCCCCCACTGTTTGTCCGCGCGCCCGCGCCGGCGCGGCTGGCTGCTGCCGCTGCTATTGAGCCTGCTCCTGGCTTGTTCCTTATCCACACCTGCCGCCTGGGCGCAACCAGTCGATGACGCCGCCACGGCCGACCAGCGCCTCGACGGCTTGCGCAAGCAGATTACAACCATCCAGAAGGCGCTCGATGGCGAGGCGGAGCTCGATGACGCGACCCTGTCGCAGATGCGCGCCGATGCGCTGGCGGCCAGCGCCGAGGCCGACAAGGTGGCCGATGCGCTCGTGCCCACGCTGTCGAGCGTGCAGGCGCGGCTGGCCGAGCTGGGCAAGCCGGCGGCGGGCACGAAAGACGCCCCCGACGTGGCGGCCCAGCGCAGCCAGCTGGACCGCACCAGCAGCGCGCTCGATGCGCAGGTGAAATTGGCGCGCTTGCTGGCCGTGGAAGCGACGCAGGCGTCGGAGCAAGTGTCGACGGTGCGCCGCGCGCAGTTGCAGGCGCGCCTGGGTGAACGCACGGCGTCGATACTGGCCGGTTCGTTCTGGAAGCAACTGCATGCGGAATTGCCGCAGAATCTGCAGCGCCTGCGGGCGCTGGAGGGGGAATTGACGAACGCGGCAAGCGCCACGCCGTGGTCGGCCTGGGGTGGCTTGCTGGCCGGCATCGTGGCCGTGTTCGGCGCCAGCGTCTGGGCTTCGCGCTATCTGTTGGTGATCACGGCCACGCGCGTGCCGCATGGCCGTTTGCGCCGTTCGCTGCATGCGCTGGCCGTGCTGGTGCTGGCGGCGGCCACGCCGGGCCTGGTGGCCGAATTGCTGGCCATGGGGCTGCGCTGGGATGGCGGTCTGTCCGAAAAAACCTCGACTTTCCTCAGCAGCTTGATCGGCATCATCTGTTTTGCCGGCTTTACGGCAGGGCTCGGCCACGCGCTGCTGTCGCCGCGCCGTGTATCGTGGCGCTTGCTGCCCCTGCCCGATGCGCTGGCGCACCGCATGCGCAATTTTCCATCGATGTTTTCCTTCATCGTCGTGCTCGTGTGGGCCACGGAACGGGTCACCATCGTCATCAATGCGGGTTTGTCGACGGCCGTGGCCGTCAACTGCATCGTCGCCCTGGTGATGAGCACGACCATCGCCTACGGCCTGATGCGCGCCGAGCGCTGCTGGCGACAGTTGCGCGAGGCCGATCCCGCCACCCTGGTCACGCCGCTGTGGCTGCGCTGCGTCACGGTGCTGCTGTGGCTGGCGCTGGCATCGAGCGTCATCAGCTTGCTGGTCGGCTATGTGGCGTTCGGCAGTTTTATTGCCAAGCAAATCGCCTGGGTCATCGTGGTGCTGTGCAGCACCTATCTGCTGACGGTACTGGTCGACGATATCTGCATGCTGCTGGCCTCGACCCCGCCCCCGCCGGACGCCGCCCATCCTGTGCTGGCCACGCCCAAGGCGCGCGACCAGGCGGCCGTGCTGCTGTCGGGCATCGGCCGCGCCATCGTCGTACTGCTGGCCCTGATGCTGCTGCTGGCGCCGTTTGGCGAAGGTCCGGGCGAGCTGTTCCAGCGCGTGGGCAAGCTGCAGGATGGCCTGGCCATCGGCGAGGTGGCGATCCGCCCGGCCGCCATGATCCAGGCGCTGCTGGTGCTGGTCGTCGGCTTTATCGCGCTGGGCCTGTTCAAGCGCTGGCTGCAAAACAGTTATTTGCCGACCACCAATCTCGATACCGGCATGCAAGTGTCGTTCATCACCCTGTTCGGCTACATCGGCGGCGTGCTGGCCGTGGCGCTGGCCCTGTCGGCGGCCGGCATCGGCCTGGAACGCATCGCCTGGGTGGCGTCGGCCTTGTCGGTGGGTATCGGTTTCGGCTTGCAGGCGGTGGTGCAGAACTTCGTTTCCGGCTTGATCCTGCTGGCCGAGCGCCCTGTGAAAGTGGGCGACTGGGTCTCGCTCGGCGGCGTGGAGGGCGATATCCGCCGCATCAATGTGCGCGCCACGGAAATTCAGCTGAGCGACCGTTCGACAGTGATCGTGCCGAACTCGGAATTCATTACCAAGACGGTGCGCAATGTCACGCTGGCCAATCCGCTGGGCCTGGTGCAAGTCAAGCTGCCGCTGCCGCTGGGCACGGATGCGCAGGAGGCGCGCGCGCTGATCCTGTCCGTCTTTGTCGACAATCCCGACGTGCTCGATACGCCGGCGCCCAGCGTACAGCTCGATGGCATCGACAATGGCCTGTTGTTGTTCAACGCCACCGGCTTTGCCTCGTCGCCGCGCCTGACATCGGGCATCCGCAGCGCGCTGCTGTTCGAACTGCTCAAGCGCCTGGACGATGCGCACATCGCGATCGCCAAGCCCAGCACGATGGTGCTGAGCACCTTGCCGGCGCAGCCCGAGGCGCCGGCCATGTCAGCGGTGGCCGCCGCACCGGCACCGGCGCCCGTGCCGCCGCTGACGAGCTAGTCGGTACAAGTCAGCGCACGGTCGACCACAGCAGGGCCGCCAGGTACAGGCCGATGCCGAACGCCGTGTGCGCCATCAGGCTGCGCAGGCGGGCGGCCGCCGGATGCGGCGTTTTGCTGGCGGCCAGGCCGGCGCCCATGCCCGGCTGCAAGATGCAAAACGGCGCGGCCACGCTCACCAGGCCCGCCAGCAAGGCCGGCGCGAACGTCGGCCCTTGCACCCACTCCCGTCCCACCAGCGCCAGCAGCACGGCCGCAAACAGCACGCCGATGGCGTAATGGGCCGTCCAGCCCAGGATGGCTTCATCGCGCACGGGCGCCGCCTGGGCGATGTTGACGTGGGTGAAGGTACCGCGCGGAAGATGGCCGAGCCAGCGTCCCACCATCGCCAAGTTCAGCGAGGGTATGCACCAGAAACGTTTTAACGCCACCGCCCACACGTCCATCACCGCCGTCGCGCCCACGCCGATCGCCAGGGCATCGAGCCAGAGTATTTGCATCGTGTCTCCCTTATAACATTCAATTGATTGCTTGAATGTTATAAGGGTGCTAGCATCGTGTCAATGAAAAATGCCGATATCGAACTCCTCACCGGTTCCGCCGGGTTTGCCCATATTTTAGGCAGCGCGCCGCGCTTGCGCCTGCTCGAGCAGATCGCGCACGGCGAGTATGCGGTGGAGCAGCTGGTGGAGTTGACGGGCTTGTCCGTGGCGAATACCTCGCAGCATTTGCAACAGTTGCGGCGCGCCGGTTTCGTGCAGGCGCGACGCGACGGCAAGCGCGTGCTGTACCGGCTCGGTAACGGTCCTGTCATGCAGTTGCTCGCTGCGCTGGACGTGTATGCGCAGCACCAGCGCAGCGAATTGCAGGCGCTGGGCCGGGGCGACCACGTGGAAGCGATCACGGGCGACGAACTGCTGGAACGCATGCAGGAAGCCAGCATCACCGTGCTCGACGTGCGGCCCGCGCAGGAATTTGCCGCCGGCCACTTGCCCGGGGCGATCAATATTCCGTTTGACGACTTGCAGCGCCGCCTGGGCGAATTGCCCGCGAACGCGGAGATCGCCGCCTACTGCCGCGGCCCGTACTGCGTGCTGTCCGTGCAAGCCGTGGCGGCCTTGCGCCAGCACGGCTTGCAGGCGCGCCGTCTGGGCAGCGGCTACGACGACTGGCAGGCGGCCGGCTTGCCTGTCGTGAAGGCGGCATGATGGCGATTCCGAACAGCAAGCAGGAACTGGTCGACGCCATCAACAGCACGTACGCCAAGCTGATGCAGGAGCTGGCACGCGTGCCGCCGGCCTTGGCGCGCGATCCCGTGCTGGAGGGGCAAGTGAAAGGCACGCGCATGAGCGTGTGCGATCTGCTTGCCTATCTGGTGGGCTGGAACGAGCTGGTCTTGCACTGGCACGCCCAGCTGCGCGACGGCAAACGCATCGAGGATATCGCCTTTCCCGCCGAAGGTTTCACGTGGAACGCTCTGGGAAAACTGGCGCAGCGCTTTTATGCCGACTATGCTGAACTGGGCATGGACGACTTGCTGCAGCGCCTGGAGCAGGCGAAAAACCAGCTGCTGGCGCTGGTCGACGCGCACGACGACGCGCAATTGTATGGCCAGCCCTGGTACACGCATTACACGATGGGGCGCATGATCCAGTTCAATACGGCGTCGCCGTATGCGAACGCGTGCACGCGCTTGCGGGCCTGGCGCAAGACCTTGTAGCGCAGCGACTGGCAGGCTTGCACGATTGCATCAGTACGCTCAGAAAACTTTTCAGGCAGGATAGTGGTTTCAAGCGGAACCAATTGAAGGATCACCATGCTGACCATCGCCCTCGCCCAGATGAATCCCACCGTGGGCGACTTCGACGCCAATGTCGCCGCCATCACCGCGCGCATGGCCCGCGCCAGCAGCGATGGCGCCGACTTGCTCGTGTGCCCCGAACTGTCGCTGTGCGCGTACTACCCGGGCGACCTGTTCGAAGATGCCGCCTTCCTGCGCGGCCTGCAGCAGGCGCTGAACAAGCTGCTGGAAGCGTCCACGCGCTGGCCGGCGCTGGTCACCGTCATCGGCACGGCGCGGCCCAACCCCGGCGTCGGCAAGCCCCTCTACAACGCCTTGCTGGCCATCCGCGACGGGCATATCGTGGCCGAATACTACAAGCAGCTGCTGCCGACCTACGGCATCTTCGACGAGGGCCGCCATTTCGAGCCGGGCCCGCCCGGCGCCTGCACCCTCGATATCGCCGGCTGCAAGGTCGGTTTCATGATTTGCGAGGATGGCTGGAACGACGACGGCCGCGCCTACGCTGTCAACCCGTTCGAGGCCCTGCATGCGGCGCGGCCCGATCTCATCGTCAGCATCAACGCCAGCCCGTCCGACATCGGCAAGCGCGCGCAGCGCCACGCCGTGTTTGGCGCCGCCTGCCAGCGCGTGAATCTGCCCCTGCTGTTCGTCAACCAGGTGGGCGGCCAGGATCAGCTCGTGTTCGACGGCGCCTCGTTCGCCATCTCGCCGGGCGTCGGCGTGCAATTCGAGGCGGCCCGCTTCGTCGAGGATTTTCAATTGCTGCGTTTTGCCGATGGGCGTTTCGCGCAGAAGGACGGCGCGGCGTTTCCCGTGCCGGACCCGGACGGCATCCCCGCCGTCGAATTTGCGCGCCGCCAGATCGTGCTCGGCTTGCGCGACTACGCGCGCCGCTGCCGTTTTACGCAAGTCGTTGTCGGCTGCTCGGGCGGCATCGATTCGGCACTGACCCTGGCCCTGGCCGTCGAAGCGCTCGGCGCGGACAACGTGGTGGCGATCACCATGCCGTCCGTGTTTTCCAGCGCCGGCTCCGTCACCGATTCCGTCGCCCTGTGCGCCAACCTCGGCATCGCCCTGACCACGCACCCGATCCGCGACATCGTGGCGCAGTATGAAGCCGGCTACGCGGCCGCCTTCGACGGCAAGCTGCAGGGACTGCCGCTGGAAAACCTGCAGGCGCGGGTGCGCGGCACGATATTGATGGAATACTCGAACGCGTTCGGCGCCCTGCTGCTCACCACCGGCAACAAGAGCGAAATCTCGGTCGGCTACTGCACCCTGTACGGCGACACGAACGGGGGCCTGGGCTTGATCGGCGACCTGTATAAAACGGAGGTCTTCGCCCTGTCGCGCCACCTCAACGCCAGCGCCGGGCGCGAACTGATTCCTGTGGCCGTGCTGGAGAAACCGCCGTCGGCGGAGCTGGCGCCGGGCCAGCGCGACACCGACAGCTTGCCGCCATACCCGGTGCTCGATGAAATTCTGAAGTGGCATATCGAGGGACGGCGTTTGCCGGCGGCCGAAAGCGCACAGGCGCTGACCCTGGTCGACCAGCTGCGCGAGACGGACGAGGGGCGCGCGCTCGTGACGCGCATCCTCGGCATGGTCGCCCGCAACGAATACAAACGGCGCCAGGCGGCGCCCATCATCCGCGTGCGTTCGCGCGCCTTTGGCAGCGGCCGTCAATTGCCGATCGCCGCCCACTACCCGACCGGAGACGACGCATGACCTTATCCTATGGCGCCGACGCGGCCATCCTGATCGGCCGTTTCCAGCCTTTTCATAACGGCCATGCCGGCTTGCTGCAGAAGGCACTGACGACGGCCGCGCAAGTGGTGGTGGTGCTCGGTTCCGCCTTCCATGCGCGCAGCCCGAAGAACCCGTTTACGTGGCAAGAGCGGGCCGCCATGATCGCCGCCACCCTGCCCGAGGATCAGCGCGCGCGCGTGCATTACGTGGCCGTGCGCGATTACTACGACGATGGCCTGTGGGCCGACGCCGTGCGGCGCGCCGTGGCGGGCGCCGTGGCCACGGCGCAGCGCATCGCCCTGGTGGCCTGCTTCAAGGACGCCACCAGTTATTACCTGCACCACTTTCCCCACTGGCAGCTGCTCAATCTGGAGATCGATCCTGGCGCACCGATAGGCGCGACGGCCATCCGCAACGTGCTGTTCGAGGCGGAAGACGTCGACGTGTCGCTGAGCGCCGTGGCGCAGCTGCTGCCGGCGGCCATCGGCCAGTATCTGAAAGCGTGGACCTTGCTGCCGTGGTATGCGCCGCTGGTGCAGGAATACCGTGCCATCGAAGCGTACAAGGCGCGCTGGAAAGTGGCGCCGTATGCGCCCATCTTCACGACCGTCGATGCGCTGGTGCAGACGGGCGGCCACGTGCTGCTCGTGCGCCGCGGCGGCTATCCGGGCAAGGGCCTGTGGGCCTTGCCGGGCGGCTTTCTGGAGCCGCGCGAACGGCTGTTGCAGGGGGCACTGCGCGAGCTGGCGGAAGAAACCCAGCTGGGCGTGCTGGCGCCCACCCTCGTCGAGGCGCTGGTGGGCGTGGCCGTGTTCGACCACCCGGACCGCAGCCAGCGCGGGCGTACCATCACGCACGCGCATTATTTCGACCTGAAGACGCGCCAGTTGCCGGCCGTGACGGCGGCCGACGATGCGGCGCTGGCGCAGTGGGTGCCCGTGGCGTCGCTGCCGGCCATGGAAGAGCAATTCTTCGAAGACCACTTCCACATCCTGAACCACTTCCTCAAGCTTACGCAAGAGGGGCGCTGAGGGGCGCAAACCCCTCAGCGCGTCAGGACGTCATGCGTTCCCAGCCATGCTTGATGGCCGCCTTGAAGTTGTCCCACGCCGACTGGGGATACGTGTGCTCCCACGTGGAACGCAGGTCCGCTTCCACCTCGTCCCATGGACGGCCCCGGTAGCTGTCGCTGTTGGCCATGGAATGGCCATAGCGGTAGGCGGGATCGTAGTCCTCGAAGCGCGCGCCGGTGGCGACATAGGTGGCGCTCCAGTGGCTGCGGTAGTACTGCTCGTCGTCGTAGCTGGTGCCGGGCAGGTTATCGGCGCCGGGATAGCGGCGCACGTTGGCGCCCGCGCCGGACGACGGCGGCGGCGACGCCATGTCGCTGGCAAACTGCTGCGACCCTGGCGCCTCGTTCATATTGCCGGCGGACGTGCCTTGCTGCGATGGCGCGCCGGACTGCATGCTGGCGCCCTGGCGCCTCGCGCTGTCGTCTTGCGGCGCGCCTTGCCAGCCGCCGGCGCGCCAGTGCTCGGCGTGCGCATCGATGTCGAGCGGCGCGTAGCGCTCGACGAGGTCGGTGGCGCGCTGGATATCGGCGTCGCTTGCTCCTTCCAGGGTCAGCACGACATGCCCGCGCCGCACGGCTTCCGCATAGATGTGGCGGTCGGCGTGGCTGCCGAACAGGTCCGTGAAGAAATGCTTGATGTTGTCGAGCAGGCTGTCGCTGTCGTCGCGGCGGATATTTTCCGTGGCGGAAAATTCGTCGCTGCCCGCATCGTGCAGGCGGATGTTGGCGCTGGGAAATCCCGCCGTGATCAGGTCGTGCCGGGCGCGCTCGGCCATGTCGCGCACGGCGAAAACTGCTGCCAATGTATGTGCCATGATGGTCTCCATTCGATGAACAACGTCCCTTCAGTGTAGGCCGTACACACCGAAAGGGGCGCCCGTTTGCCCCTTGGAAATCGTTGACCTCATCAAATATTGACGAATTGAAATCTCAGTCGGGCGCGCCCACGAACGCGCGCAAAAAGTCGATAAAGGCGCGCACCTTTTCCGCAATATGCTGGGTGTTCGGATACACGGCATACACGCCCTGTTCCGGGAAGACGACGTCGGGCAGCAGACGGCGCAGGCGTCCCGCGCGCACCTCCCCTTCCACCAGCCACTGCGGCAGCAGGGCCACGCCGCAGCCGCCCAGGGCAAAGCCCAGCAGCGCCGAGGCGGAGTCGGAATGGATGGCGGCGTCGTCCTGCACGGCGAAGGCGGCGGGGCCGTCGGGTGTCTGTACGTCCCAGCGCAGCGGCGAGGCCAGGCGGCTGTGCGCCAGCCAGCGCGCGCGCTGCAAGTCGTCCAAGGTGGCGATCTTCGTGCCGGGCCGGCTGGCCAGGTAGGCGGGCGAGGCGACGGGCCAGATCGCGTACGGCTCGATCAGCGCGGCGCGGTAACTCGAATCGTTGAGGGAACCCATGCGGATGGCCAGGTCATAGCGGCCCGAGATCAGATCTTCGTGCGACGACGACGACGAATGCTGGATCTGCAACTGCGGATGGGCGGCGGCAAAGGCGATCAGCGCGGGGATCACCGTGCGGCTGCCGTATTCAACGGTGGTGGTCAGGCGCAGGGTGCCGCGTAAGCCTTGCTGGCCCTGGCGCGCCGTCTCGATGGCGCCATGCGCTTCGCTCAGCACGCGCTGGCAATCCTCGTAAAAGCGCCGCCCCACGTCCGTCAGCGCCAGGCTGCGCGTGCTGCGCGTGAGCAGCGACACGCCCAGCTCCGCCTCCAGCTGTTTCAAATTAAAACTGACGACGGCCTTGCTCTGGCCCAGCACGGCGGCGGCAGCCGTCAGGGAGCCGGCGTCGACGATGGCAATGAAAATACCCAGGCGGTCAAGACTGATCATAGATAAAAAGAAAGATGCGGCTTGCAGGGCTTTGTCAAAATGGGTTTGACAGTGTAATCGGCGCTGGCCCGTTACGCAAATGACGATGGACGCTTAAGCTGGCCGTTTGCCATTTGGAGCACCATGGACTATCGCAAAAAAGTGGCGGCCATCTATCTGCTGGGGTTTTTCGTCGACCTGATCAACATGTTCATCACCAGCGTCGCCTACCCCGACATCGGCCATGCCTTGCACGCCTCGGTGGCGCAGCTGGCCTGGATCAGCACCGCCTACATCCTCGGCCTGACCATCGTCATTCCCGCCAGTGCCTGGCTGGCTGCCTGTTATGGCAGCAAAACCGTGTTCATGGCATCGTTGCTAACTTTTTTATGCGCGAGCATCGGCGCCGGCCTGGCGCCCTCGATTGAGGCGCTGATCGCCTGGCGCTGCGTGCAGGGCCTCGGTGGCGGCTTGCTCATTCCGCTGGGGCAAAGCATGACTTACCAGCTATATCAACCTGCGGAGCGCCCCGGCCTGTCCTCCGTCATCATGCTGGTGGGCTTGCTGGCGCCCGCCCTGTCGCCCGCATTGGGTGGCGTGATCGTTGACAGCCTGTCGTGGCGGGCGATTTTCTATTTGAACGTGCCGTTCGCGGCGCTGGCGCTGCTGCTGGCCGCCTGCTGGCTGCGTCCCGATCCGCCGCGCGCGGCCGTGCCCCGTCTCGACGTGGGCGGCCTGCTGGCGGGCAGCACGGCGGTGTTGCTGCTGCTGCTGGGCTTGACCATGCTCGGTACGCCGGGCGAGTTGCTGACCGGCGCCGGCGTGCTGGCGCTGGGCGCCGCCTGCGCGTGGGGCTATGTGCGCGGCGCGCTGCGCAAGTCGACGCCGCTGCTCAACCTGCGCCTGGCCGCCGAGCCGCTGCTGCGCATTGCCATGCTGATGTACCTGCTGGTGCCGGGCGTGTTCATGGGCGTGAGCCTGTTGGCCATGCTGTATCTGCAGGGCGTGCTGGGCATGCCGGCATCGACGGCGGGCGCCTTGATGCTGCCATGGGCGCTGGCCTCGTTTGCGGCCATTTCGCTCACCGGTAAAAGCTACCGCCGCGTGGGGCCGCAGCCGCTGTTCATCGCGGGCGCCCTGCTGCAGGCGGCGGGCATGCTGATGCTGTTGTGGGTGGACTCCGCAGATCAATTATTCTGGCTGGCCGGCGCGTATGCCGTCATGGGCTTTGGCGGCGGCTTGTGCAGCAGCACGGCGCAAAGCACGGCGTTTTTGCGCACGCCGGACGCGCAGCTGAGCCAGGCCAGCGCCGTGTGGAATATCAACCGCCAGCTGGGCTTTTGCCTGGGCGTGGCGCTGCTCAGCGTACTGCTCAATGGCTTGCTGGCGGCGCACGGTATCGCATCGCTGGACGACCCTGCCCTGCATGCGCGCGCGGCGCAGGTGTTTCACTGGTGCTTTGCCTTGGCCGCCAGCGCGTGCGTGCTGCCTTTGGCGCTGTGCATGCGCATCGACAACCGCGCCGTTCTCGACCTTTTACATCACCATGGAGCAAGCAAAAAATGAATGCTACAAATCTTTATTTTGACGACGTCTTATCCACGCATGTGCTGATCCGCGCATGGCTTTCCGGCGCAGCCACGGCACCCGAACATTGCGCCGGTTTGCTCGCGCGTTTTTCGCCCGCTTTCACGATGGTGTCACCGGGCGGCAAGCAGCTCGATGGCGCGGGCTTGGCAGCGTTTTTCCGCGCCGCCGGCGCCAGCCGTCCTGGCTTGCAGATGCGCATTTCGGATCTCGTTCTGATACAGGAAAGTGCGGCCGGCGCCACCGTGTCCTACCGCGAATTCCAGTCGCTGCCCGGCGCGGAAAACACCGAGCGCTGGTCCACCGTCGTGTATGAAAAAACGCCCGATGGCGCTTTGCTGTGGCGCCACCTGCATGAAACGTGGGCCGTGCGGGCGGATTGATCCTACAGCGTGGCGGCGGGCGCGCCGATGGACAATGGCGCTGCGGCGGCTAGGCTGACAGCGTCCCCTCGTTCATCAGGAGCGCCTCATGACCAAGCAAAAATCACAAGCTGGCCAGAACCGCCAATCGGCCGGCCCCACGGAAGAAAAAAGCGACACCGGCAACGACAATGCCAGGCGGGGCAAGGAGGCGGCCAGCCATACCAAGGCCGGTACCGGCAAGGGCGCCGGCGGCGGCAAGAAGCAGGGCCGCAAGCACTGACTCCAGGCACCGAATCGGGGCACGGAGTCGTGCTGCGCCACGGCGCTCAGGCCGGCTTGGCCGTCATCAAATAAAACACGATGATGAGGGCGAAGAAGGCGGGCACGCCCAGCGCGGCCCAGATGCGCAGGTAGCGCCAGTACAGCGCGGGCAAGGCCAGGCCGTCGCGCGCGCTGGCCTGCGCCATGTCGCGCATGCGCATCTGCAGCCACACGACGGGCAGCCAGCAAGCGCCAGCCACCAGGTACAAGGCCACTGACCAGACGATCCAGCCGCTGCTCAAGGGAAAACCGGCCAGGTGCACCAGGTAAAAGCCGCTCAGGGGCTGGAATACCACCGTGGTGGCCGTAAACAGCCAGTCGGCCCGCACCACGTGGCGGCTGACGACGGCGATGGCGCGCACGTCGCGGCTCAGGCTCGTGAACAGCAGGTAGAAGGCCGAGCCGATACCTGTGCCGAAAAGCAGGGTCGACGAGACGATGTGCAGCCACTTGATGGTCAGGTATTCCATTCCTTTTCCTCCAGTTGGTACAGCAGCCACAGGGCCGCCAGCATGGGCAGGTTTTTCGTCAGGGGGCCATACGGATGCCACAGGAATTCGGGCAGACGCATGGCGATCCAGACGGTATAGAACAGGATCAGCGCGCCCTGTGCCGGCCATAGCCAGCGCCGCCACGGCGGGCGCAGGACCATGGTGGCCAGGCCGAACAGCAGGTCGAGCAGGCAGGCGCCGGCCAGCAGCAGCGGCGCCCAATCGGGCGGCACGCCGCTGCGCGCGAGCAGGCGGTAGCTGTCTTCCACGGGATAGACGCCGGCCGAGACGATGGCCGTGACGATCCACACGATGGCCAGCGACAGGCGCAGTATCGGCAGCAGCCAGTCCAGCTGGGCGCGCACGGCCGCACCGCGCGCGTCGCTGATGAACTGCGCCACGGGCCGTGGCGCGCGCCCCAGTAAACGCCGCGTGAGCCCCGCATCGGCGGTATTGCCCCGTTCGAGCATGCCCAGGGTGGCGCGGTCCGGCATGGCAAAGCCCAGCAGCCTGGCCAGCAGCAGTACGGGCGGCATCAGCCGCCTGGGCAGCGGCACGACGCGCAGGCGTCCCAGGCCCATGGCCGCGCGCAGGGCCGTCAGGTAGGCAGTAAACGGCAGCGCCTGCGATCCCACGACGGGCACGCGGCGCGTCTTCTGGCCGCCCAGCGCGCCCGCGCCGCGCACCAGCGCCACGATGACATCGGTCAGGTCGTCCACGTGCACGGGCTGCACCAGCTGCGGCGCGCGGCCGAAGCGGGGATAGACGGGCAGGCTGGCCAGCATGCGGAACAGGCGCGCGCTGCCGCCCTCGTCGCCATACACGAGCGAGGGCTGGACGATGACGGCGCGCAGCGGCAGGCTGGCGAGAAACTCGTCGGCCGCCTTCTTGCTCATGTGGTAGGGCGAGACGGCGCCCGCGTCGGCGCCCAGGGCCGACAGCTGGATTACCAGCTGCACCTCGCTTTCGGCGCAGGCGGCGAACAGGGCGCACGGCGTTTGCGTGTGCAAGGCGGCAAACGTCTGCGCGCCATGCTCGGCGATGATGCCCACGCAATTGATGACGACGTCGATGCCGTCCAGGCGGGGCAGCCATGCGGCCTTGGCCGTGTCGCGTGCGAAATCGGCGTCGATCAGGCGCACGCGCGGCTCCGCGCCGATGCGGGCATGGGGACGCGCACGGTGTGTCGTGCACGCGAGCTGGAAACCTTCGGCCAGCAGCGCGGTCGAAACATGCGTTCCGATGAAACCGCTCGCCCCCGTCAGCAGTATGCGCATGCATGCCCCCTTCTGATGGGGATTGGATAGGCCTTTTGCGTTTCAGTTCACTGTGCGCATACACCACTGGAGAAAAACCATGCCTGCCTTGCCACTGGCCCTGCGTTATGGCGCCCTTTCGGGCAGCCTTGCCTCCCTTTTGTCCGCCGTCGCCCTGGCCGTTTGCGGCCGGCGCGAAACGGGCAGCATGTTCTCTGCCGTCAACGCCATCAGCCACTGGCTGTGGGGCGACCGGGCGGCGCGCCGCGATGACGCCACGCTGAAGCACACGGTGCTCGGCTACGCCATCCACCATTGCAGCGCCATGTTCTGGGGCGTGCTGTTCGAGCGCTATGCGGCGCGCATCCTCGACCGGCGCCGCGCGGCGTCGACCGTGGCGGCGGCGGCCGGCGCCACGGCCATCGCCTGTTTCACCGACTACCAGCTCACGCCGCACCGTTTGCAACCGGGCTACGAAATGCGCTTGTCGCGCCCGTCGCTGCTGCTGGTGTATGGCGCTTTCGGCATCGGCCTGGCCGCCGGCGCGCTGTGGCTGCGGCGGCGTTGACGCACGGGATGCTTTCCTACATGGCGCCACGCCGCGCGCCTATCTTGCCGGCGCGTGCGCGCCAGTAGCATGGTGCTTCCCTCATCACGTCAGGAGAATCCCATGCAGGAAAAACACGGTAATACGCCCCAGCATCCCACCGACCAGGGCCGCAATACGCGCATGGACAAGACCGACGCCGGCAAGGCGGCGGGCGACGCCTACGCCAGCCAGGGCGGCGGCAAGCTCGCCAGCGGCAACGTCAACAGCGGGCACTGGGCGAATGACGTCATCACGCCGCAGGGCGGGCCCGATCCCGTGGAGCAGGAAAACATGGCCACCCTGGGACAGCCCGAGCATCGCGACCACGTCAAAGGCGTGAGCCAGCAGCCGCAGAGCGAAGCGGGCAAGCTGGCCGACGACAGGCCGGGCCGCAACGAGTCGAAGGACATCCACAGGTCATTGAACCAGCACGAGTAGGCTGCGTGCCGGGAATGAGGAGAGCACCATGTTTGCACACAACAAGCGACTGCAATATACGGTCAGGGTGGAGCAGCCCAATCCCGGGCTGGCCAACCTGATGCTGGAACAATTCGGCGGCCCGCAGGGCGAGCTGGCAGCGGCCTGCCGCTACTTCACGCAAGCGTTGGCTGAAGACGACCCGGGCCGCAAGGACATGCTGTTCGATATCGCCACCGAAGAGCTGAGCCACCTGGAAGTGATCGGCAATATCGTCGTCATGCTCAACAAGGGCGCCAGGGGGCGCCTGGCCGAGGGCGTCGACCAGGCCGCCGAGCTGTACCGCAATATCACGGGCGCGGGGAACGACAGCCATGTGACGCAAGTGCTGTATGGCGGCGGCGCGCCGCTGGTCAATTCGGCCGGTGTGCCATGGTCGGCCGCCTACATCGACACCATCGGCGAACCGACGGCCGACCTGCGCTCGAACATCGCCGCCGAGGCGCGCGCCAAGATCGTCTATGAGCGCCTGATCAACCTGACGGACGATCCGGGCGTGAAGGAGGCGCTGGGCTTCCTGATGACGCGCGAAGTGGCGCACCAGAAGTCGTTTGAAAAAGCGCTGTATTCGATCGAGCCCAATTTTCCACCGGGCAAACTGCCAGGCGACCCGCAGTATGCGGATGTGTATTTCAATATGTCGCAGGGGCCGGGCGAGGAACGGGGGCCGTGGAACCAGGGCGGCAAGTGGCAGTATGTTTCCGATCCGCGCCAGCAGATGGCGGTGGACGGCGGCACCGGCGAGGCGGAAGTGAAATTGCCGAAGGACGAACTGGCCACCGTGCAGCAGATGGCGGCGCGCACGGCATCGAATCCCGATGCCGATCCGCTGACGGGCGCGGAACTGGGGATGCGGCCCAACGGCCGCAACAATGGCGCTGCGCCGGACATGCCGCTGTAGGCCGTGCGGCGGCAGCGCCCGGCAGTGAGCAGGCAGCGCAACCTGGCGAGCGTAGCCAGGCAGCTGTCCGGCCGGCGCCTGCCGGGCCTTGCCCTGTGCGGCGGCGCCACCCTGCTCCTGCTGGCGGCCGCCTTGGGCGAACTGACATGGCGCCACGCCGGCGTGCCTGCAGCGCTGCTGGGCGGCGGCGTGGCCGCTGGTGCCACGGCACTGGGCACCTTGCCCGTGCTGCTGTCGCACAGGTTTTCACAGCGCGGCTACGATGGTTTTCTCGGCTTCGGCGCCGGGGTGATGCTGGCGGCAACGGCATTCTCGCTGATCTTGCCGGCCCTGGCTGCCGCACGCGCACACGGCGCCACGCCCATGGCGGCCGGCCTGACGGTTGCCATGGCCATGGGCGCTGGCGTGGCGCTGATCATCGCGCTCAATGTCGCCGTGCGCCCGCACGTGCAGGCCGATGCGCTCGATGCCGCCGCTGCCAGCAGCCTGAAACGCGCGTGGATTTTTGTCCTGGCCATCACCTTGCATAACCTGCCCGAAGGGCTGGCCATCGGCGTCGGCTATGCGGGCATCGATCTGGACAAGGCCAATGCGCTGGCGGCCGGCATTGCCATCCAGGACATCCCGGAAGGGCTGGTGGTGGCGCTGGCGCTGCGTGGCGTCGGTTATGGCCGGCGCCTGTCTGTGGCCATGGGCGCCGCCTCCGGCCTGGTCGAACCCGTGGCGGCCATGGCGGGCCAGGCGCTGATCGGCATGTCCTCGACCCTGCTGCCATGGGGCTTGGCCGCCGCCGCCGGCGCCATGCTGTTTGTCATCGTGCACGACGCCATTCCCGAGACGCACCGCAGCGGCCATGGCGGTGTTGCCAGTACCGCACTGGTGTTCGGATTTCTCCTGATGATGGTGCTCGATACTGCCTTGAGTTGATGGCACTGTGCTCGTGCGCTGCCTGAAGGACGATGCACGTATCATGCGATGCCTGCACTCGGAGAAAACAAACATGCGCATAGACACGACATCGGACTCGCCAAGCTGGAGCAAAGTCTTTGACATTGCTGATGAACTGCGGCAGCTTGGTCCCGTGATGGAAGAAAAATATCCTGATCTCGACTGGGAATTGTTTGTCTGCCTGCGCTGCCTGCCGAAAGACTTGCAGAGAAAAACCTTTTGCCGTTACTACGCCGGCGATAAAATGTTTGGCCTCGATATCGCCATGGATGAGGAAGACTTTGTACCGGTGAAAAAAAACACGCCGGCACAACGCCAATTGATCGGCGCCGCCTTTTTCACTTTTTTTGTGGCAAGCATCCAGAAATACGAGAAAAAACTCCCGGGACTTCAGCCTGTTTCAGCGCAACTGATCGCCGATGTGCGGCAATGGTGCGTCGACAATCAGTGGCTCGATGCCGCCGTCTGACGCGCCATGCACACGCCGGCGCTCAAGTGAGGTCGTGCAGGTCCTTGCGCTGCACCGGACCCACCGTAAAATGCGAAAATGCGACCTCGAGTCCACCGCGTTCCGGCGTGCAGCACATGGGTCCGACACGGTAGTGGCTGGCCTCGGGAAACGGCGCCAGGCGCATCAGCGGCCACAGCTTGCCATCGGTCGAATACTGCACCCGGATGACGCCCTTTTCCACCGTCACGCGCAGCCAGAAACCGTCCGGCATGGCGGGCGCGATGCTGACGGCCCAATCCGATTTATCCACCGTCAGCACGGTGCTCAACAGCAGCTGGCCGTCGGAAAATTCGACGCCGCATTTGATCCAGTGTTGCTCGTCGATGCGCACCATCATGCCGGCCTGGTCGTACAGCGCCGCGTACTGCGCGGCCACGTGCAGCTGCGCCGTGAAATCGCCATCGACTTCCGTGCCGAAAAAGTGGCCGCTGTCGCGGATAAAACCATACGAGGTCTTGCGCCAGAAATCCGTGTTCGCATCCGTCGTTACGCGCAATTGCGCGCCGTCGGCGGACCAGTTTTCCGGTGGATTGAGCCAGCTGCCTTGCGTGAACATCGGATTTCCTCCTGATCGAAAAATGCTACATAGTTTGCCCCCATCCCAGCGCCTTGTACAGGGCAATCGCATCGATGTAGGACGCCGTCTCCGCCAGCAGCGCTTCGCGCCGGATATCGTACAAGGCGCGCTGGTTTTCCAGCACCGCCTGATAGCTGCCACCGCCGCCCGCATAGCGCGTGCTGGCGATGCCGAGGGCCGCGTTGCCGTGGCGCGCCGATTCCAGCAGGGAGGCCAATCGCGTCTGGTTTTCCGCCAGCTGCGTGACGGCGTTTTCTACGTCTTCCTGCGCCAATAACATCGTGTGTTCATAGCGTGCCAGCGCGCCCTGTGCCTCGGCCTGCGTGCCGCGCAAGCGCGCCTTCACGCTGCCCAGGCGGAAGGCCGGATAGCTGACGGAGGGCGCCACCTCAAAGGCGCGCGCGCCGCCATCGAACACGCCGCTGCCGCGCAGTGCGAAGAAGCCCAGAAAGCCGCCGAGGCTCAGGCGCGGATACAGGTCGGCCGTGGCGGCACCCACGTCTTCGCTGGAGGCGGCCAGCAGGCGCTCGGCGCGCACCACGTCGGGCCGCTGCTTGATCAGCTGATTCACGTCACCGAGGGGAAGCTGGCCGGCCAGCGGCGCCTGCTGGCGCGGTGTGGTCGCCAGCGCGATGGCGCCAGGCGCTTGCCCGCTCAGCACATCGAGCCGGTACTGCGCCTGGCGCAAGCCCGCCTGCAACGGTGGCAATGCCGCCTCGCTGCGCGCCAGGTTGGCCAGCGCGTTGTGGCGTTCTTCCGGCAAGCCGCTGCCGGCACGGATGCGCGCGTCGATCAATGCCACCGTATCGCGCCAGCTTTGTACCTGCGCCTGCGTCAGCGCCAGGTTTTGCTGGTAGCCCAGCGCCTCGTAGTAATTGCGCGCCACCTCGGCGGCTATCGTCAGCCGCACTTGCCGCAAGTCCGCCTGCGCCGCATCGGCGCGCGCCTGCGCCGAACGGCTCATGTGCGCGAGGCGGCCGAACAGGTCGATCTCCCATTGCGCGTCGAATCCCACGCGCGTGCTGGCGCTGGCGGTGCGGCTGTCGGGCGTGTTTTGCTGCACCGTGCGCTGCCAGCCCGCCTGCCCTGTGACAGCGGGCAGTTCGTCGAGCCGGCGCTCGTCGAAGACGGCGCGCGCGGCCAGCAGGTTGGCTTGCGCCTGCGCGATATCGAGGTTGTGTGCGAGCGCGCTGGCGATCAGCTGCGACAGCCGTGCATCATCGAAAAACGTCCACCACGCGGCCTCGCTGACGGCGCCCGTGCCAGCTGCGAATTGCGCTTGCTGCGGGCTGGCCAGGGTGATGGCGGGCGTGCCCGGCGTGACGTAGGCGGGGCTGACGGCGCAGCCGGCCAGCACGGGGAAAAGGGCGACAAGATAGCGGTAATTTTTCATGGGGATTCCTTCAGCGCCTGCGACAGGTCGCGGGCGCGCGGCGTGGCATGGTCGGCCGTGTGGCGGCGGGCCAGAAAGGTGTACACGGTGGGCAGCACGAACAGGGTAAAGAAGGTGCCGATCAACATGCCCGAGACGATCACGACACCGAGGCCGAAGCGGCTGTTGGCGCCCGCGCCGGAAGCGAACAGCAGCGGCACCAGGCCCACCACCATGGCGGCCGTCGTCATCAAGATCGGGCGCAGGCGGATCTGCGCCGCCTTGCGGATGGCCGTGATGCGGTCGAGCTGTTCATGCACCTGCAATTCGTTGGCAAATTCCACCATCAGGATGCCGTGCTTGCTGATCAAGCCGATCAGGGTCACCAGGCCGATCTGCGTGTAGATGTTGACGGTGGCGTAGCCGAGCGCCAGCGGAATCAGGGCGCCGCAAATCGACAGCGGTACCGTGATCAGGATGATCAGCGGGTCCGTCAGGCTTTCGTACTGGGCCGCCAGCACCAGGTAGATGACGACGACGGCCGCCAGGAAGGCCAGCAGCAGGGCATTGCCTTCCGTGGCGAACTGGCGCGCGTCGGACTGCCAGTCGTAGCTGAAGCCGGGCGGCAGGGTTTTCGCCACGCCGTCGAGGAAGGCGACGGCGTCGCCCAGGGTCACGCCGGGCGCCGGCACGCCCTGGAAGGTGGCCGCGTTTTGCTGGTTGAACTGGGTCAGCATGTTCGGCTCGATCTGTTCCGTCACCGAGACGACGGCGGACAGGGGCAGCAGGCTGCCATCGTCGGCGCGCACGTACTGCTGCGTCAGGGCTTGCGCCGTGAGTCGCTGTTCGCGCGGGCTTTGCGCGATGACGTCATAGGCGCGGCCATCCATGCCGAAGCGGTTCAGATAATTTTCGCCCACCAGCACGGCCAGCGATTCGCCGATGTCCTGCATGCGGATGCCCAGGCTGTTCGCCTTCGAGCGGTCCACGCGCACTTTCACCACGGGGTTGTTGTAATCGAGGTCGCTGTCGACGACGGCAAACAGGCCGCTATCGCGCGCGCGCTGCTTGACGTCTTCCATGGTGCGGAACAGGGTGGCGTAATCCTGCGCGCTGCGCAAGACCATCTGCACGGGCAAGCCGCCGCTCGATCCCGGCAAGGGCGCCAGCTGGAAGGCGAAGATGCTCGTGCCTTCCACGTCGCCCACGGCGTGCTGCAATTCCGCCTGGATGACGGCCGCGTTGCGCGCGCGTTCGGCCCACGGCGTCAGGTTGATGCCGCCGATGCTCGATGCCGGACCTTCGCCGCCGTTGATGATCCAGCGCGAGTGCGTTTCGGGGATATGCTTGTAGATGGCATCGAGCTTGTACGAAAAGCGCTCGACATAATCGAGGTTGGCGTGCTGCGGCGCCTTGATCGCCGTCAGCACGCTGGCCTGGTCTTCCGCCGGCGCCAGTTCGCGCTGCGGCAGCAGGTACAAAAACGGCAGGCTCACCATCACCAGTGCGGCGAAACCGGCACTGAGCCAGCGGTGGTGCAGCGAGCGGTCCAGCAGGCGCGCATAGCGGCTGGTCAAACCCTCGAAGAAATGCTCGGCGGCGCGGGCCATGCGCCCTTCCGATTGTTTCGGCTGCAGCAGCAATGAGCTCATCACGGGCGACAAGGTCAATGCCACCACGCCCGACACCACCACGGCGCCGGCCAAAGTGAGCGCGAATTCCTTGAACAGCGCGCCCGTGAGGCCCCCCATCATGCCGATCGGCGCATACACGGCCGCCAGCGTGATCGTCATGGCGATCACGGGGCCGGCCACTTCGCGCGCACCGACCAGCGCGGCGGCCACGGGTGTCTTGCCCTCCTCGATATGCCGGTGCACGTTTTCCACCACGACGATGGCGTCGTCGACCACCAGGCCCACGGCCAGCACCATCGCCAGCAGGGTGAGCAGATTGATGCTGAAGCCGAAGGCCAGCATCAGCGCCGCCGCGCCCAGCATCGACAGCGGAATCGTCACGACGGGAATCAGCACGGAGCGCAAGGAACCCATGCACAGGTAGATGACGATGACGACGATCAGCAGCGCTTCGAGCAGGGTGTGCGCCACCTCGTCGATGGACGACTGGATGAAGCGCGCCGTCTCGAACGCCAGCTCCACTTTCACGCCGGGCGGCAGGGTTTTCTGGATCTCGGGCAGCAGTTTTTTGATGCCGTCGACGATCACCAGCGGGTTGCCGCCCGGCGTGGGCGACAGGCCCAGGTACACGGCCGGCACGCCATCCATGATGCCGCTCGTTTCCGTCGCGGCCGCGCCCAGTTCCACCGTGCCCACGTCCTTCAGGCGCACGAGCGACGCGCTGTCATCGCCGCCCTTGCGGATGACCATGTCGCGGAACTCGGCCACGCTGGTCAGATCCGTGTTGACGCTGATGTTGGAGACGACGAATTGTCCCTTCACCTTGCCCGGCGCCGCCTGGTAGTTATTGCGCCGCACGGCGTCGGCCACGTCGGCTGCCGTCAAGCCGCGCGCCGCTAATTTTGCCGGGTCGATCCACAAACGCATGGCCAGCTGCTGGCCGCCATACACGTCGACCTTGGCCACGCCGTCGATGGTGGCGAACATCGGCTGCACCACGCGCGCCAGGTAGTCCGTCAGCGCGGGCGCCGAGACGCTCTCGCTGGCAAAGCCCACATAGGCGACGGCCGAGGAATCGCCGGCCGAGCGCTCGATGACGGGGTCAAAAGCGCCTTCGGGCAGCTTGTAGCGCACCTGGTTGACCTTGGCCATCACCTCCGTCAACGCCTGCGTGGAATCGCGGTTCAGTTCCATGCGCACGGTGACGGTGCTGCTGCCCTGCACCGACGACGAGGTCAGGTAATCGATGCCTTCCACCGACGACACGGCTTGCGCGATCGGCTGCGTGACAAAACCCTGCATCAGTTCCGCCGAGGCGCCCGGATACGTGGTTTTCACGGTGATGGTCGATGATTCGAGCATCGGATACTGGCGTATCGGCAGTTGCAGGATGGCGATCACGCCCAGCATTAGAATCAGGGTGCTGATCACCAGCGCCAGCACGGGGCGGCGCACGAATAAATCGGTAAATTTCATCGTGTGCGCTCCTTAGGAACCGGCCTTGGGCGCGGCGCGCTTGGCCTCGTCCAGGGTGTTGGCCACGGCCTGCACGGCCATGCCGTCGGCCAGTTTCAGCTGGCCCGAAGCGACCACGCGCTGCCCTTCGCGCAAGCCATCGATAATGGCGACACGGCCCCCTGCCCGCTCGCCCAGTTTGACGCCCACGCGCTTGACGGTGAGCGGCTGTTTGCCCTCCTGCTGCGCGACAAAGACCGTGTCGCCGTAGGCGCTGTAGGTCACGGCCGTTTCCGGTACCGTCAGCTGCTGGCCCGCCTCGCGCGCCACGCGCACATTCGCGTACATGCCGGCTTTTAAGGCGCCGCGCGGATTGCTGAGCGCCGCCTGTACCTGCACCATGCGCGAGCGGGCGATCAGCGGGTCGATGGCGTTGATCTTCGCCGTAAAGACGTCGCCCGGATACGCGTCCACCAGCACTTGCACGGCCTGGCCCGGCGCCAGCTTGGCGCTGCTCTGTTCATCGAGGGCGAAGTTCACCAGCAGCGACTTCGTGTCGATCAGGCTGGCCACCGTGTCGGCCGCGTTCAGGTACTGGCCCGCGTGCACCTTGCGGATGCCCAGCTGCCCCGCGAACGGCGCGCGGATGGTCTTTTGCGCGATCAGCGCCTCCGTCTGGCGCACGTCGCCCAGGGCCGCATCGCGCGCGGCCAGGGCAGTGTCGAGCTGCTCCTGCGTGGCCGCCTTTTCCTTGACCATCTGCAGCGTGCGCGCATGGCTGCTTTCCGCGTTTTTCAGCTGTGCGCGCTGGCGCAGCAGCATTGCCTGTTCTTGGGCGTCATTGAGCTGTACCAGCACGGCGCCGGCCGCCACGCTCTGGCCCGATTCGAAGCGGATTTGCGTGATCCGGCCGCCCGTTTCGGCCGCCACTTGTACTTGCCGCGCCGCTTCCAGTTCGCCCACGCCCGCAAAAAAGCGTTCCTGCGTGCCCAGCACGACAGGGACCAGCGCCACCTTGGTGGCCGGGTAAGCGGCGGCATCGGCCGCATGCGATTCGGCACGGGGGTACAGCGCGGCACCGGCGACGGCCAGGGCGATGGCCAGCGCGGAGGCGCCGACGATTTTCGTATTCATGATGAAGTCCTTTACAGCAGTACAAAGGGAAAAGTACAAAGGGAAGAAGAGGCGCAGCGGAGGCTGATCAGGTCCGCTGCGCGTTGAAGAGTACAAACAGGGCTATGGTCCACAGCAGCAGCACCAGGTGCGTCGTCTGCAAGCCTTCCTGCGCGATCCAGTAGCCGAACCACAGGCCGCCCAGGTGCATCAGCAGCAAAAAGGCGGCCATCGCGCACAAGGCCAGGTTCAGCCAGGGCAAGCCAGCGGCCAGGCCGCCGCCGAACAACAGCGCCACGCCCGTCCAGGCGGCGATGGCGGCGCCAAGTTGCAGCGCCAGCACCACGCCCAGCGAGAGCCGGTGCAAGGTCAATGAGGTGAGCGCGCGGCGCAGCAGCGGCGTCTGGATGGTCGGGTCCTGGCGCAGCGGGTCCATGCGCATGGTGTTGCCGATGGCCCAGACGGAGCCGTGGAAGGCGTGCAGGTTGTTGATGGCAGCCAGGGTCAGCCAGGAGGCCAGGCCGGTAGCGAGGATGGCGTGAAACAGCCAGATCGAGTGAGACAGTTGCATGGGAAAATCCTGTCAAAAGAGTACCTTGCCGGCATGCAGGCGTGGAAACTCCTCGACAGCGGGGAGCTACCGGCCTATTATGCAAGCAATTAGTTGGTTAACTGGCCCCATGATAGTTGAGCGAAATGAATTACACAAGTAAACGTTTGGATAATAGCGAGGCGCCGCAAACGACGGAGCGCATCCTGTATTTCATCAAGACCAAAGGACCCGTCTCCACGGCGAGCCTGGCCAAGACCCTGGACATGACGGGCGAGGCGGCGCGCCAGCAAGTGCAAAAGCTGGTGGCGGCGGGCCTGATCGAAGGACGCCAGGAAGCGCAGGCGGGCGCGGGACGGCCGCGCCAGAACTGGGTCTTGACGGAAGCGGGCAATGCGCGCTTTCCCGACACGCATGCGCAGCTGACGATCAAGCTGATCGGTTCCGTGCGCCAGCTGTTCGGCGAGGCGGGGCTGGATAAACTGATCACGCAGCGCGAAGAGGAAAGCCGCAGCGCGTACGCCTTGGCGTGTTCGGCGCCGGACTTGCCCACGCGGCTGCAGCAGCTGGCCGCCGTGCGCGATGAAGAGGGGTATATGGCGCGCGTGGAAGCGGACGGCGACGACTGGCTGCTGATCGAAGACCACTGCCCCATCTGCGCCGCGGCGCGCACCTGCCAGGGCTTTTGCCGCTCCGAACTGCAGCTGTTCCAGGAAGTGGTGGGGCCAAGCGCCAGCATCGTGCGCGAGCAGCACGTGCTGGCGAACGCGATGCGCTGCGTTTACAGGATTTCGCCGCTTTCTTAAGGCTTCGGAAACAGCGGCCAGGTCAGCAGCGCCACCAGTCCCGCCAGCCACCATACGACGGGCCAGTTGCTGGCCGCCAGCAGGTGCGGGATGGCCATCGGCGTGAGGAACAGCCCCACGTAGACGGCCGTGTTCGCCATGCCCAGGGCCGTGCCCGCGTTGGCGCCGCCCGCTTCCGTGGCCAGCTCCGTGTAGGCCACGCCATGCCAGGCGGACACGGCGATGCCGGCGAGCACCACGGCGGCCATCAGCAGCCAGCCCGGCGACTCCAGCCAGGCGATGCATCCCAGCAAAATGAATGCAGTCAGCGCCACCAGGGCCGAGCCGCGCAGGTAGGCGGGCCGGTTCGCGTGGCGGTCCGTATGGCGTCCGCTCCAGATGCGCATCACCATGGCGCCCGCCTGCAGGGCCACCATCACGGCCGTGATGGCCGCCAGGCCCAGGCCGCCATGGTCGTGCAGGAAGACGGTGGCGTAGCTGAGCACGGCAAACTGCGGTACGCACAGCAAGCCGATGGCGGCTACCATGCGCCAGACCTTTCGATTGCGTAACGGTGGCAGTGGCTTGACCCCGGACAGGCTTTTGGACGCATTGTGCGGCCCCTTGGCGGCCTCGGCAGAGAAATCGGGCTCATGCATCCAGCGCCACGTAAAAAACGCCGACAGGCCGCATACGAGGGCCAGGGCGCCGAACACGGGCATGAAGCCGTAGCGCGATGCCAGGCTGGGCAGGACGAGGGCGCCGAGGCCGCCGCCCAGCGGCACGGCCGTCTGGCGGATGCTCATGGCGAAACCCCGTTCGCCGGGGCCGAACCAGCGCATCACGGCGCGGCCGCTGGCGCCGTTCACGCTGCCGCCCAGCACGCCGACCAGGGCCAGCCCCGCCGCCAGCGCCCATAAGGGCGGCACGGACCCGTCAGCGGGCGTAATCCACAGCAGCAAGGCCAGCAGCGCCAGCATGGTGCCCAGCAAGCCGGTCAGCAGCACGGGGCGGTCGCCCCAGCGGTCGGTGGCCATGCCCCATGGCAATTCGGTCAGGGCCACGCCCAGGCCCATGGCGCCCAGCGCCACCCCCAGTTCTGTATTGCTCAGGTGATAGCCGCTGCGCAGCCAGATGGCCGTGGTGGGCATGCCGTTGGCGGCGGCGGAAAAGCTGGCATTGGCCGCCACGCCGACGGCGAGCACTTTCCAGCGGTGGGCGTCGCCCAGCACGGGCGCGGTGACGGGGACAGGAACGGGAATGGCTTGGCAACGGGGGCTCATGGCAGGGAGAGAAAAGTGGTTGACCCTGACAGTGTCGCGCGCTACGATCATTCTGAATATCAGATAATTTACGCTGTACCATCCCAAAAAACCGGACGATTGCTTCCGCGCCATGAGCCTGCTTAATTTCGACATCGCCTTTCTGCGCAGCTATGTGGCTGGCATCGAGCTGGGCAGCTTTGCCCGCGCGGCCGACAAGGTGGGCCGCTCCACCTCGGCCGTCAGCGCGCAGCTGAAAAAACTCGAGGAGCAGGCGGGCATGCCCCTGTTCCGCAAGGATGGCCGGGGCCTGGCGCTGACGCCGGCCGGCGACGTGCTGCTCGGCTATGCGCGCCGCCTGCTGGAACTCAACGACGAGGCAGCCGTCGCCTTGCGCGGCGCGGAGCTGGAAGGGTGGATCCGGCTGGGCTTGCAGGAGGATTTTGGCGAAGCCTTGCTGCCCGACGTGCTGGGGCGTTTTGCCCGCGCGCATCCGAAAGTGCGCATCGAGGCGCACGTGGCGCGCAACACGGCCCTGATGGAAGGGCTGGCCATGGGCCAGCTGGACCTGGCCCTGCTGTGGGGCGGCGCCTGTATCGCCGACGTGGCCGAATATCCGCAGCAGCAGCGCCAGCATATTGCCGAACCGTCCATGCGCTGGATCGCCTCCTCCAGTCTGGCCTGGCGCCCCGAGTCGGGCGAGCCTTTGCCGCTCATTACGTTCGACCGCGAATGCCTGTTCCAGCGCTGCGCCACGCAGGCGCTCGATGGGGCCGGCATCGCCTGGCGCACGGCGTTTACCAGTCCCAGCCTGGCGGGACTGTGGGCGGCGGCGGCGGCCGGGCTGGGCGTGACGGTGCGCACGGGCCTGGGCTTGCCCTCGACCGTGCGCGCGCTCGATCACGTGGAAGCGGGCTTGCCCGCCCTGCCTCCGCTGTCGCTGGAATTGCTGCGCGCCTCAAGCGTGTCCAGGCCGCCCGTCGAGCGCCTGGCCGGCTTGATCATCGAATCGCTGCAACAGGATGCCGCTTAAAACGCCTGCGCCGTCGGGCGCAGCACGATCTCATTGATAGCCACGTCGGCCGGCTGCTCGATCGCATACGCGATGGCGCGCGCCACGGCATCGGCGGGAATGGCGATCTGGTAGAACTCCTTGACGGCCTTGGCACTCTCTGCGTGGCTGCTGCCCTGGCTCAATTCCGTGTCGACGGCGCCCGGCGCAATGACGGTGGTGCGGATGGTGCCGCCGCTGGCCGCCAGCTCGTGGCGCAAGCCTTCCGAAATGGCGCTGACGGCAAACTTGGTGCCGCTGTAGACGGTACCGCCCGGGCTGAAGACTTTTAGCCCCGCCACCGACGAGATATTGATGAAGTGGCCGCTGTTTTGCGCCTGGAAGTATGGCAGGACGGCGGCGATGCCGTTCAACACGCCTTTGATGTTGATATCGATCATGTTGTTCCACTCGTCGACTTGCAAGGCGCTCATCGGCGCGATGGCCATCAGCCCCGCATTGTTGATCATCACATCGACTTTGCCGAACACGGCCAGGGCCGTGTCGACCAGGCGTTTCAGGTCGCCCGCCTGAGTGACGTCGGTCTGGGCAATGGCGGCCTGGCCGCCGGCGGCCGTGATTTCCTCGGCGATGGTATTAAGCAAATCCATGCGGCGCGCACCGAGCACGACGCAGGCGCCCAACGCGGCCAGATGGCGCGCGGTGGCTTCGCCCAGGCCGCTGCTGGCACCGGTGATGAGGACGACTTTCCCTGCAATAGCTTGACTCATGATGGGTTCCTTGTGAAGGCAGCACAGTGCTGCGGATGACATCGATCAATGCCGGCACAGCTTAGCGCATTTGCGTCCTTTTTTGCTATAAAAAAGATAATTACCAAATGGTAATTGTTAGGCACGAGCAATCAGCACCTGCACGGGCGCCATGGGAAAATCGCTGGCTCCGTATTGCTCCACTTGCCGCCAGCCCGTGTCGCGTAGCAGCTGCGCCAATTCACCGTGCCGTGTCACCGTGCGGCCCAGCATGCGCATCGGCAAGTAATACGGCAGCACCCGCGCCGCGTCGCCCGGCGCCGCCGCGATTTCCGCCTGCACGCAGACGAGCACGCCACCGGGCTTCAAGGCCGCCTGCATCTTGCTCAAGGCAGCCGCCATGTCTGGCACGAAATGCAGCACGGACGAGCACCAGATGAGGTCGTAGCCGCCGCCGATATCGTCGCTGTCCAGGTCGCCGCCCAGGGTCTCCAGGCGGTCGGATAGTTGCGCATGGGCGATGTTCGCGGCCGCCACGGCCACCGTTTCCGGCCAGTCGAAAACGCAGCCGTGCACGCCCGCATGGGCTTGCGCCAGCGCAATGGCCACCCAGCCGGGACCGCCGCCCGCGTCGAGCAGGCGCAGCGGCGTGTTGCCGTCCGCAAACGGGGCGACGCGCTGCATCACGCACAGGGCGGCGCGCATGGTGACGGCGCGCTGCTCCTGGCCGATCTGCTGCTGCGCGGCGGCGGCCCAGTTGACCCCGCTCGCCGTGCTGTAGGGCGTTACTTTTCCGCCGTCGCGCACCAGGGTGTTGAGCTGCGTGGCGAAATGGCGCAGCGCGTGCAGCCGGTACAGCCAGGCGTCGCCGCAAAAGGCAACAGAGTCGCGGCAGAAATACTGCAAGGTGGTGGCCGTGCAGCGGTAGCGTAGTGCCTCAGTATCGGCGCCGTCGCGCTCCAGCACCTGCATGCTCCAAAGCAATTCCAGCAGCAGGGCCGTGTGCGGCCCATGCAGCGACAGGACGTCCGCCAGTTGCGCCGGCGTGTGCGGCGTGGCCAGCACCTCGAAAATACCCAGTTCCAGGGCGGCGGCCAGTCCATCGGCCTGGACGGGCGCGACGGCCAGGTCCCAGTATGGTTGCAAGGCGTGTTGCGTATCGAATGACATGATCTTCCTTTCGGCGAGGTGGGCATCAGCGTCATTTTATGCAACAATGAGAATAATTATCATTTGCATTTATATGCGGCACGGCGTATTTCGTATGCGCGACGGCGCGCAAGGACAGGGAGGAGCGATGAGGGGACAGGACAGGGAAGCGGCAGGCTGGACGCGGCGCCAGCTGGACCCGGGGTTGAAAGAGTGCCGCGCCGACCAGCGCCAGGTCGACCAGGGCTTGCTGCTCGTGCATTCCGACTACCGGCCACGGCTTGCGCTCGTCGAGCCATCGCAGCATGACGACGGGGGCGGCATGGTGATCACCATCGGCCTGGAAGGCGCGTCCGCCTACGCCACGCGCGATGGCGAACAATTGCGTTTCCAGGGTGGCCATACAACGATGACGGTGTTCCGGCACGTCAGCGGCGAGCGCCGTTTCGAGGCGCATCAACGGGCGGCGCAATTGCGCGTGCTGGTCGATGAAGAGGCGCTGGCGCGCTACTGGCCGGAGGGGTTGGCGTCCCTGCTGCCCCACGGCGGCGCGCGCCAGCTGGCGCATGCGGCCACCACGGCGGCCGCTACCCTGCACGCCCGCTCGCTGCTGCGCGCGACGGACCCGCTGGCCGTGCATATCAGCGTGCTCAGTATCCTGGCGGAACAGCTGCGGGGACTGCGGCCTGCGCCCGTTCTTGTACCGCGCTGGTCCGAGGCCGACATCGTCAAATTGGAACGCGTCTACGCGCTGATGCAGGAGCAGATGGCGCAGGCACTCACGCTCGATTACCTGTGCGCGCAAGTGGGCTTGAGCTTGTTCAAACTCAAGCAGGGATGGCGTTACCGCTACAACGACAGCCCGCAGCGCACCCTGCTGGCGCTGCGCATGCAGCGGGCAAAGTTACTGCTGGAAAATGGTTGCCAGGTGGCGCAGGCGGGCTGGCAAACGGGCTACCGCCACCCGGCCAATTTCAGTGCCGCCTTCAGCCGCTATTTCGGCTATGCGCCGAAGACCGTGGGCCGCGCGGGCGCGTAAAAAGCCGGTGTAGAATCGGCGGGCAGCATCCATAACTACGACCCACAAGGAGACATGATGGCCCGCAAAATCTTTGTCAATCTGCCCGTCCAGTCGCTGGAACGCTCCGTGGCGTTTTTCACGGCGCTGGGCTTCAGTTTCAATGCCCATTTCACGGATGAAACGGCGACGTGCATGATCGTTGCCGACGATATCTTCGTGATGCTGTTGACGCACGACAAATTCAAGCAATTCACGCCCAAGCAGCTGTGCGATACCAAGGTGGCGACGGAAGTGCTCGTGTGTTTGTCGGCCGAGAGCCGGGGCGAAGTCGATGCGCTGGTGGCAAAAGCCGTCCAGGCGGGCGGCAGCATCTACAAGGAGCCGATCGATTTCGGCTTCATGTATGGCCACAGTTTCCAGGATCCCGATGGGCATCAGTGGGAATTGATGTACATGGAAGCAGGCGCCGTACCTGGCTGATCGGTGGTGGTGTCGGATTACGCGGCGTGCCGCCGCTAATCCGACCTACGCTACGGCTCAGGCAGATCGGGTAGGTCGGATTAGCGCGGCAAAGCCGCGCGTAATCCGACGTCTCCGGCCAGCTTAGGAAGCCAGCGCCAGCAAATCGACCACGTCCAGGCCGGCCAGGTCTTGCGTCGTATTGCCCGCAAACGCGGCGCGGCTTTGCTGGCCGTTTTTCAGCCAGGTGCGCGTGACGTCCTTGATCTGCGCCAGGGTGCAATTGAGCACGCCGGTACGGAACTGCTGGCGCACGGCTTCCGTCGTGCCCCGCTGCTGCATGTTCCACGCCGTCAGCGCTTCCGCGTACGGCGAGTGCGGCTTGTCGAGGCCCTTGATGACGCAGATGATCGCTTCTTCCACCTGCTCTTGCGAGAAATCGCCGTCGAGGATCTGGTCGAGCGTCGTGCCGAAGTCGGCAAACGTGCCGGCCAGGCGCGGATCGCGGTAGGAGCTCAGCGTGAACGTGCCGGCGCCGGCCGCGTAGCTGGCGCTGCCGCCATACGCGCCGCCTTTTTCGCGCAGGGCCGTATGCAGCACCTGGTTGGTCATCAGCTCGGCAGCCACGGCCAGGGCCGCAGCGTCCGGATTGTGTACGCCTGGCACGGCCCAGGAAACGAAGCAATGGTTGATCTGGCTCGTCGCATGCAGGGCCGTGTTGGCCAGTGGCAAGGCAGCCGGAGCGGCGGCAACGGCTGGTGCGGCCGCATCTTTGCTGGCCGCTGGCAACTCGAGCAGACGTGCCAGGGTGATGCCATCCTGCTCCAGGCCCGCGCACAGCACGGTCGGCGGCTGGGCGATGATGTGCGCATGCAGGGTGTCGAGTTCGCGCGCGATTTCCTGCAAGCCTGCCGACGTCTTGCTCAACTGCTGCAAACGGCGGTAGAACGGCAAAGCTGCCGGGCCGCCGACGATGTCGTCGAAGCGGCGCGTTGGCGACAGCGGGGCCGCCGACGCCAGCATGGCGTAGCGGTTGCCCGATTCGGCCAGGCTGGAGAGTTTGTCCTGCACCAGGCTTTCGATCAGGAAGGCCAGGCGCTCTTCTTCATCGAAGCGTGGCTTGGCGATCCAGGCCGACAGCACGGCGGCGATCGCCGCGTGTTCTTCGCGCAAGCCGCTGGCCGAGAACGACAATTCCACGCGCATCGCTTGCTGCGGGCGCGGGATGGCTTCCAGGCCGATGTGGAACGACGGCACCATGCTCTGGCGCCAGGCGCTGGCGTCGTCGAACGACATGTCGCCCACGCCCAGTTCCGGCGCCAGGTCCGTGTACAGGCGCAGCCAGGGCCACGACGCTTCCGGCAAGCCCGATACGTCGTACAGCACATTGGCATAGCTGATGCCGTTCGAGGCAATGCTGAACGCCACGGCGCCATCGACGGCCGGTGGAATCGGCAGGGCCGGGCGCGGCGCGGCGCTGACGTCGCCCGGGCGGATGCGCGGCAGCACTTCCGAATTCGACGGCAGTTGCTGATGCGCTTCCAGCGCGGCGGACTCGGCCACGATGTGTTCGCGCTCGGCATCCGTCAGCTTTGCCTGCAGGGCCGCCAGTTTGGCGTCTTCCTGCGCGGCGCGGTCCGTAAAATAGGCGCTGTCGGGCACCACGTGCGTCGTCAAACGGGTCGGGTTGGCGATCAGCTCGCGTACCAGCTGCTTGAAGAAGGCCGGGTCGTCGATCTGCTGTTCCAGGGTTTCCAGGATGGCCGCATTGTCGAAGGCATCCATCACGTTGCCGTCGTACATGGCCAGCGGCAAGGCGTGCAGCAAACGGCCCAGGCCGTAAGGCATGCGGCCGCTGCTGATTTCGCGCTGGCTGTATTTGATGTCGCGCAAGGCCGCGTGCAGCACGGCGGCGGGTATGCCCTCTTCCGCCGTTTCTTCCAAGGCCGTCCAGATGCGCTGGTGCGCATCGGCGATCTGTTCCTGCGTCAAACCTTCCATGCCGATGTGGAACACCATCTGGCGGATGCCCGCGTCACGGCCATTCATGTCCGATGGGCGGCCATAGCCGGCCGATTCCATGGCGCGCATGACGGGCGCCGACGATTCACCGAGCAAGCCGTGCGACAGCAAATGCGCGTGGTAGTAGGCGATGGGGTCGCTCGATTCGCCCATCAGCCAGGCAAATTGCAGGCCGAATTCATCGTCGCGCGCTTCCTGCGAAGGAATCTTGACGATGTTTTCCTGCGGCGCCGTCCACGCGGGCGCCAGCTGCGGCAGGCGGCGCGGGCTAAAGCCGCTGAGCTTGGACAGCACGCGCTCGGCGACCTGCTCTTGCACGGCCGACGCTTCGATATTGCCGGAGGTCATGATCACGGCTTGCGAAGGATGGTAGTGACTGGCGTGGAATTCTTTCAGCATGGCATGCGTCAGCTCGGGGATATTCAGCGGATCGCCGCCCGATTCCACTTCATACGTCGTGCCCTTGAGCAAGGCGCTGGCGATGCCGCTGTCGAGTGCGCGCATGGGGCTGTTGAAGGCGCCCTTCATTTCATTGAAGACGATGCCCTGGTACACGAGCTTGTCGCCTTCGAACGCATGGCGCCAGCCTTCCTGGCGGAAATTCAGGTAATCGAGGTTGGGGAAGAAGGCGGCGTCGAGGTACACGTCGAGCAGGTTGAAGAAATCCTTGCGGTCGGTGCTGGCGAACGGATACACGGTGCGGTCCGGATAGGTCATCGCATTCATGAAGGTGGCCGTCGAGCGGCGCAGCATCGAGAAGAACGGGTCGCGCACCGGGTAGCGCGACGAACCGCACAGGGCCAGGTGTTCGAGGATGTGGGCGCGTCCGTCGCTCAATTCCGGCACAGTGGGAAAGGCCACCAGGAACACCATCTCAGCCTGCTCGGTATGCATGTGGATATGGCGCATGCCCGTTGCTGGCTCGACATATTGCTCGATGGTTGCCTGCAAGACTGGAATGAAGTTGCTGCTGACTTTTTCAAATGTGCTCATGCGGTATGGGATCTCTTCGGTAGGTGATTCGGAGTGTCGGTGGGGCTGCATCACATGTGGGGGCAAAGTGGCGCAATGCCAGGGCCGTGGGCTACTTTGATGCCTGCGTGAAGTTTTTCCCTATTGTACTAGGAGTATTCGTGCGCCGCCGCCGGGGCCTTGCTGGCCGCCGGAAAAGCGACAGTGTTGCAAAATTGATCATTACAAGGTGGGTGGCGTCTCCGAATGAAAGCTTAGCGTACCATGCGCCTTTTGCACTCCAGACTGAACCGAAGGCGCCTACCTTGTCCCGACTTTCCTTTCGCCAACTGTTATTTGCCGCCTTCATTTTGACGACGGGTATCTTGACGGCTACTTCCGTGCAAGCCCTGCTGACCCTGGAGCACCTGGCCCGGCTGGGGCGCGAGACGGCGGCGCAGGCGATTGCACTGACGGAACAGTCGCAGCGCCTGTCCGAGCGCACCCTGGCCATGGAGCGCAGCGCGCGCCAGTTCCTCGTGCTGGACGACCCCGTGTTCCGCGAGCGTTACGCGGCGGCGCGCGAGGAAGCGACGGCGGCGCTGCAAGTGCTGAACCGCGCCACGCCCGAATTCGCTCCCCAGCTGGCCGACGAATGGACGGTGCAGGCGCAATCGGCGTGGGAAGTGTTGCAAGCTGGAAAACGCCGCAAACGCGATGGCCACGCCGTCGTGTACCGCGCGTTTGCCCGCATGACGCAGATCAATGACAGCCTGGCGCGCGAAAGCAAGACGGAAATCGGCAGCCGCAATGACGCGCTGCTGGCCGAGCTGGAGCGCCAGCGCCGCCTGCTGGGCCTGCTGGTGGGCGGCGCCGTGCTGCTGGCGGCCGTGCTGGCCACCTGTTTCGGTTTTTTACTCTCGCGTCCGCTGCGCCGCATCGAGACGGCCATCGAGCGCCTGGGCGAGAAGCGCTACGACCAGCCCATCGTCGTCGGCGGCCCGGCCGACACGCGCCGCCTGGGCCAGCAGCTGGACTGGCTGCGCCAGCGCCTGGCGGACCTCGATGCCGACAAGGAACGTTTTCTGCGCCACATCTCGCATGAGCTGAAGACGCCGCTGGCGGCCCTGCGCGAAGGCGTGGCCTTGCTGGAAGACGAGGTGGCGGGCAAGCTCAGCGACAGCCAGCGCGAAATCGCCGGCATCTTGCAGCAAAACACGGCCTCGCTGCAAACCCAGATCGAAGACTTGCTGCGCTACAATACCGCCGCTTTTGATGCCCAGCATCTGGCGCACAGCAAGGTCGACTTGCTGGTCTTGCTGCAAGATGTGGTGGCCGCGCAGCGCCTGCAATGGCTGGCGCGCCGTTTGACGGTCGAGGTGCAGGGCGAGTCCCTGATCGTGCAGGCCGACCGCGACAAGCTGGCCACCGCCCTGGCGAATTTGCTGTCGAATGCCGTGCGCTTCAGCCCGGAGGGCGGCACCGTGCGCTTCAGCTTGTCTTGCGAAGGCGGCCGTGTGCGCATCGATTGCATCGACGAGGGGGCCGGCGTGGCGCCCGAGGATGCCGCGCGCATTTTTGAACCGTTTTACCAGGGAGTGCGCCAGGCGGCCGGCGCGCGCAACGGCAATGGCATCGGCCTGTCCATCGTGCGCGAATATATCGCCGCCCACGATGGCAGCGTCACTCTTTTACCGCGCCAGGCTGGCGCGCATTTTCGGATAGAACTGCCCTTATGATGACGAGAACTTCCCTGGCCGGCATGGCCGCCTGTGCGCTGCTGTTGGGCGCTTGCGCCGCCAAGTCCCCCGTCCAGACGCCCGTGCTGGTACAGACGCCGCCGCGCGTGGTGGTCGTGGCCGACCCCCAGCTGGCCGAACTGCTCGCGTATCAAAGCGCCTTGCGCCTGATGACGCCGTCGGAACTGGCGAAAGCGCAGCTGGACCAGGCCAAGGCCGACCACGCGCCGCACAACACGATCCGCCGCGCCATGCTGCAGGCGACCGTGCGCGGCCCCGGCGACCTGGCCCGCGCGCAAGCGTTGCTGGAACCGCTGGCCACGGCCACGGGCAAGGATGCGCAGCTGCTGGCGCCGCTGGCGCAATTGCTCGGCAGCCAGTACGCGGAACTGCGCCGCCAGGAAGACAGCATCGACAAGCTCAACACGCAGTTGCGCGACGCGCAGCGCCGCATCGACTTGCTCAATGAAAAACTCGAGGCACTGAAAAACATCGAGCGCAGCCTGTCCGTGCGCCCTGCCGCGGGAGCGGCGAAATGAGCGAGCACGCCCACATTTTATTGGTCGACGACGACCCCGACCTGTTGCGTTTGCTGACCATCCGCTTGAAGGCGGGCAACTACCGCGTGACGGCCGTGGGCAGCGCGGAAGCGGCGCTGGCGCGCCTGGCCGTGGAATTGCCGGCCCTGGTCATTACCGACGTGCAATTGCCGGGCCGCGACGGCCTGGCTTTGTTCGATGAGATCCGCCGCCAGCATGCTGCCCTGCCTGTCATTTTACTGACCGCGCACGGCACCATCCCCGACGCCGTCGATGCCACGGCGCGCGGCGCGTTTGCGTATCTGACGAAGCCGTTCGACGGCAAGCTCTTGATGGAAAAGGTGGCGTACGCCATCAACTTGTCCACCGTCATGCCGGCGCCCGCGTCCGGCGACGAAAGCTGGCGTGCCGAACTGATCAGCCGCAGTGCGCAGATGGCCGAGCTGCTGGCCGAAGCCAAGCTGGTGGCCGGTTCCGACGCCAGCATCCTGATCCGCGGCCCCAGCGGCACGGGCAAGGAATTGCTGGCGCGCGCGCTGCACAACGCCAGCCGCCGCGCCAAGGCGCCGTTCATCGCCGTCAACTGCGGCGCGATTCCCGAACAACTGCTGGAATCGGAACTGTTCGGCCACGTGAAAGGCTCGTTTACGGGCGCCGTGGGCAACCGCGAAGGTTTATTTCAGGCGGCCGATGGCGGCACCCTGTTTCTGGACGAGATCGGCGACATGCCGCTGCCGCTGCAAGTCAAATTGCTGAGGGTGCTGCAGGAGCGGGCCGTGCGGCCCGTGGGCGCCGACCAGACGCGGCCTGTCGACGTGCGCTTGCTGTCCGCCACGCACCGCGACCTCGATGTGGCCATGGCGGAAGGGCAATTCCGCGAAGACCTGTATTACCGCCTCAACGTCGTGACCTTGACCCTGCCGCCGCTGGCCGAGCGCCGCGAAGATATCGCCCTGCTGGCGAACCATTTCCTGCAGAAACTGGCGGCCAAGTACCAAAAAACCCTGAACGGCTTCGCGCCCGACGCCCTCACGGCCCTGGTGGCGGCGCCATGGCCCGGCAACGTGCGCCAGCTGGTCAATGTCGTCGAGCAAGTCTGCGCGCTGGCCACGGCGCCGCTGGTGCCCTTGTCGCTGGTGCAGCGCGCCCTGCGCGTGCCGTCGCTCGAAGCGCTCAGCTATAACGAAGCCAAGCAGCGCTTCGAGCGCGACTACCTGATCCAGCTGCTGCGCCTGACGGACGGCAACGTGGCCGACGCGGCCCGCCTGGCTGACCGCAACCGCACGGAGTTCTACCGTTTATTGCAGAAATACGAGCTGACGCCGGCCCTGTTCCGGGCCGACGGCGACCCTGTCGCTGATTAGCGACAAAAATAAAGCGTTAAAAATCAGCGTCTTAGTCTGAAACATTGATATTGTTGCCACAAGCTGTCGCTGGCAGGCGACAAAAAGCCCCGTTTTTCGGGCCGGATCCGGCGGAAATGGGCTGGAAAAATCGGATTTGAATATAAGTACTTGATTTTTAAGGGAAATTAAAAGCTGGCACGGTGCTTGCTGTATGGGTAGATGTGACGCTTCAAAGTGTTGCTTTATCCAAGTAAGAAGCTTTTAACTTCATTGAGAGGAACTACCATGCAAACATCGAAACTGTTCAATACCCTGGTTGCCGCTATCGTACTGTCGGGCGCCTCGATCACCGCTTCGCATGCAGCTGACTCCGCCCCAAAAGCACAAGCTCCTGCTGACACCGTCGTGGCCGCCAACGCCGCCGCTGCCGTCCCTGATGAAACCATCACTTCCTCGGCCAAGGCCGCCCTGAGCGCCGATGCGCAAGCCGCTGCCCTGCCAGTCAAGGTAGCAACCCAGCAAGGTGTGGTCGTCCTGTCGGGCGATGTACCGAGCGCCGAAGCGGGTGACCGCGTCGTGCAGATCGTCGCTTCCGTGAGCGGCGTGAAAGAAATCAAGAACGAGCTGAAAGTCAAAGCCGCCGGTTAATCCCTCGCGCTGTACTTTACTCCGGGTTGCCCTGTCTGCGGACAGGGCATTTTTTTTGTGCCATTGTGTCCACAAGCCACGCTTGCTTCCAGGCAGGTAGTCCGGCGATAGGGTTAGAATAGCCAGCACTGGCGCCGATTCCGGCGCTTTTTGTCATCCATGGCGCAGTGTTGCAAGGCTGGGCCGCTACCAGGCTACCGCATGTCTTCTTTTTCTTCCGCCGCCCTGCTGCGCAATCTGAAACCCGACAACTTCACCATCGCCCTGCTCGTCACCGTGGCGCTGGCCAGCTTCCTGCCCTGCACGGGCCAGACGGCCGTGGTCTTCGGCAATATCACCACTGTTGCCATCGGCGCCCTGTTCTTCCTGCATGGCGCCAAGCTCTCGCGCGAAGCTGTGGTGGCCGGCGTCATGCACTGGCGCCTGCATTTGCTGGTGCTGGCCAGCACGTTTATTTTGTTCCCCCTGCTGGGCCTGGCCCTGCGGCCGCTGGCGCTGACCTTCCTCACGCCCGAGCTGTACGTGGGCATTTTGTTCCTGTGCGCCTTGCCGTCGACCGTGCAATCGTCGATCGCGCTGACGGCCATGGCGCGCGGCAATGTGCCAGCCGCCATCTGCAGCGCTTCGGCCTCGAATTTCATCGGCATTTTTCTTGCCCCCATCCTGGTGGGCTTGCTGGTGGCGAAAGGCGCGGAAAGCAAGTCGTCGGTCGACGCCGTTTTATCGATTGTCATGCAATTGCTGCTGCCCTTCCTGGCCGGCCAGTTCCTGCGCCGCTGGATAGGCCGCTGGGTCGACCGCCACAAGGCCATGCTGAAATTCGTCGACCAGGGTTCCATTTTGCTGGTGGTCTACACGGCCTTCAGCGAAGCCGTCAGCGAAGGCCTGTGGCACACGATCTCGGTGGAAACCCTGGTCGCCCTGGGCGTGTTCAGCATCGTGCTGCTGGCCCTGGTCCTGGGCCTGATGACGTTCATCAGCCGCCGCCTGGGTTTTAACAAGGAAGATGAGATCGCCATCGTCTTTTGCGGCTCGAAGAAAAGCCTGGCCAGCGGCGTACCGATGGCCAAGGTCTTGTTCGCCACGCACTCGCTGGGCATGGTGATTTTGCCGCTGATGCTGTTCCACCAGATTCAATTGATGATCTGCGCCGTGATTGCGCAGCGCTATGCGCGGCGCGATGAGGCGCAGGAAGTGCCGGCGGCGACGCCGTGATGCGGCTCCTGCAGTAGCCGCAGCGCCTGCCGCAAGCCATCGACAATCACCGCGTAGGCCTGGCGCCGGCTCTCTTCGTCCCGTGCGCGCAGCACATATGACGGGTGATACACGGTCACCACCCAGCGCCCGTCGTGTTCGATGGGCGTGCCGATCAGCGGCGTCATGCTGGCCGCGCCATCCTGCAGCACGGATTTCAATGCCGTGCTGCCCAGCGCCACGATCACCTGTGGTTTGCCACGTTCGATCTCTTCTTCCAGCCAGCCATGGCAGGCGAGGATCTCGCGCTGGGCCGGGGTCTTGTGCAGGCGGCGCTTGCCGCGCGGTTCCCACTTGAAATGCTTGACGGCATTGGTCAGATAGATGCTGTCGCGCGCTAGGCCCGCTTCCTGCATGGCCTGGTCCAGCAGTGTACCGGCCGGGCCGACGAACGGCAGTCCGGCCAGGTCTTCCTGGTCGCCCGGTTGTTCACCGACGAGCATGATGCGGGCGGTGTGCGGACCTGTGCCGGGCACGGCTTGCGTGGCGTGCTGCCACAGTGCGCAGCGGCGGCACTGGTCCAGTGTCGTGGCGGCCTCGCGCACCGGCTGGGCCCGCTCTGCGCTGATCGGGATCATGGCGGCGCCCTGCCGCTGTCCCACGCTGGCGGTTTGGCCCGTGCGCCGCTCGCCGTTGGCCGCGCCGCTCAGCATGGTGGGCACGATGGCGCCTTCGGGTAAATTTTTCCAGAAGCGCGAAGGGATATGGCTGTGCAGCAAGTCCGCATTCACGCGCGCGGGGTTGAAGATGCTGCGGTAGTACGTCAGCCATAGCGCTTCGCCCGCATCGTCGATGTCGGCCGCGCCGCGCAGCAGGGCCGGTCCCGCGTGCAAGGTGGCGCCATCCCACAGCATGCTGGCGCCGGGCGTGGCGATCATCCAGCTGGCCTTTCCCATGCGGCGCGCGAAGTGGCGCGCCACCTGCGGCAGCACCGCGTGCGTGGGCTCGAACCAGGCGACAAAACGGGGCGCGCCGTCACTTTCGGCCCGCTCGCGGAAGCGCACGTAGGCATGCATGTCGTGCTCCTCGCGGTGCACGGCCTTGACCATGGCGTGCAGGCGCGCGCCGTCCGCGTCGGCCGGGGACACCACGTCGTGCTGGCCCTGCTGCCAGCGCCACAGCACCTGATACAGGAAGGCCCAGCGGTCATGCACGTTGAAACAGGCGGCGCTTTCCAGCAGTTCCACCAGCTGGCGGGGCAGGCGCAGCGGTGGCGCGCCGGTATCCGTGGCCTCTGGCGTGGAGGAAAACAGGTCGCCGTCGCCGGGCTGCGATTGCCAGGCCACGTCGGCAGGCGGCACGCCGCGCGCGATCAGTTCGCGCGCGGCCGCGCGCCACGCGTCGAACGATTGCGCCAGCCGCACGAACGTACTCATGCTGCCTGCAGCTCCGGCCATAAGTTCAATTGCTGCGGTGCGTCCGCCATGGCGCGGCGCAAATGTTCGGAGGCGGTGGTGTCGCGTGCGGGAAAGTAGTCGGCCGTGATGATGAAGGGGGCAATCTTTTTCATGCTGCAGCGCAGGCGCGACAGGTCGGCATAGCGCACTTGCCGCAAACGGCGCAGGTCGACGATGCGCTGCGCGTTACGCAGGCCGATGCCGGGCACGCGCGCGATCATGTGCTGCGCCGCGCGGTTCAAGTCCAGCGGAAAATGTTCGCGGTGCGCCAGCGCCCACGCCAGTTTCGGATCGATGTCGAGCGCCAGGTTGCCGCCGCTGGCGGGCAGCAGTTCGCTGGCCTGGAAACCATAGCTACGCAGCAAGAAATCGGCCTGGTACAGCCGGTGTTCGCGCAGCATCGGCGGCGGCGCCAGCGGCACGCTTTTCGGGCTGTCGGGGATGGGGCTGAAGGCCGAGTAGTACACGCGCTTGAGTTTATAGCTGCCGTACAGGGTCTCGGCCGTGGCGAGGATTTGCTGGTCGTCGCTGGCGTCGGCGCCGACGATCATCTGCGTGCTTTGCCCGGCCGGCGCGAAGCGCGGCGAGCGCGGTTCTTCGGCCTTTTCATCGAGCTTGCGGCGGATGGCGCCCATGGCCAGCTTGATCGTGTGCACGCTCTTTTCCGGCGCCAGCTTCTGCACGCTGTCCTGGGTCGGCAATTCGATGTTGACGCTGAGCCGGTCGGCATAGCGGCCCGCCTGCGCGACCAGGGCCGGATCGGCGTCGGGGATGGTTTTCAGGTGGATGTAGCCGCGGAACTGGTGTACTTCGCGCAACTCGCGCGCCACCTGCACCAGTTGCTCCATCGTGTAGTCGGCCGACTGGATGATGCCGGAACTGAGGAACAGGCCGTCGATGTAGTTGCGCAGGTAAAAGTCGCTGGTCAGTTTCACCACTTCGGCCACCGTAAAGCGCGCGCGCGGCACGTTCGAGGTACGGCGGTTGACGCAGTACTGGCAATCGTACAGGCAGTAATTGGTCAACAGTATCTTCAGCAGCGAGACGCAGCGCCCGTCCGGCGTGTAGCTGTGGCAAATCCCCATGCCCGAGGTGGCGCCAAAGCCGTCCTTGCCGATGGAATCGCGCTTCGGCGCGCCGCTGCTGGCACAGGAAGCGTCGTACTTGGCCGCGTCGGCCAGGATTTCCAGCTTGTCCGTCAATTCCATGGTGCACCTCGATATACTGTGTTTATATACAGTATATCAGGGAATCGGCCTGGTACCGGCTTGATCTGTGCAATGGCAGAACGCTATATATCGGTGTATATTACGGACCTGGTTCTTTTCTCATTCAGGATACGCTCATGTGCCTCACCTTGCGCCTCACCTCCCTCGCCCGCCTGCTTGGCGTCACCCTGCTCGCCACTGCCGCTACCTCCGCCCTTGCCGGCGAAGTGGTCGTGTCGGCCGCAGCCAGCCTGACGAACGCGTTCAAGGATGCGGCGCAAAGCTACGAGGCGCAGTATCCGGGCAGCAAGGTGTCCCTGAACTTTGCCGCCTCGGGCGTGCTGCTGCAGCAGATCGTCAAGGGCGCGCCCGTCGACGTGTTTGCCTCTGCCGACCAGGAAACCATGGATGCGGCGCAAAAGCAGGGCCTGGTATTGCCGGCCGACCGCATGGACTTCGTCGGCAACAGCCTGGTGCTGATCGTGCCGCACGATAGCAAGCTGGGCATCAAAGCTTTGGCCGACCTGACGCACAAGGGCGTGACCCGCGTGGCCATCGCCAACCCGGCCAGCGTGCCCGTCGGCCGCTATTCGGAAGGCGCGCTGAAGAAGGCGAAGCTGTGGGAAGCCGTGCAGCCGAAAGCCATCGGCACGCAAAACGTGCGCCAGTCGCTCGACTATGTGGCGCGCGGCGAAGTCGATGCGGGCTTTGTCTACGCCACCGACGCGGCCATCATGAAAGACAAGGTGAACGTGGTGCTGGACGTGCCGCTCGACGCGCCCGTGCTGTACCCGATCGCCACCATCAAGGGCAGCGGCAATGCCGCCGAAGCGAAGCGCTTCGTCAGCTACCTGCAGACGGCACCTGCGCAAGCCATCCTGGCCAAGTACGGGTTTAAAAAGCCATAAAGTAAAAAGACTGTACATGGATATCGCCTGGACCGCGCTGGCCCTGTCGCTCAAAGTTGCGGCCTGGGCCACGGCGCTCAATTTGCTGCTCGGCATCGGTACGGGCTATCTGCTGGCGCGCACGCGTTTTCCGGGGCGCGAGCTGCTCGACGCCCTGCTGACCCTGCCGATGGTGATGCCGCCCACCGTGCTCGGCTATTACCTGCTGGTGCTGCTGGGCCGGCGCGGCACCCTGGGCGTCTGGCTGCAGGACAACTTCGGCATCAACCTGATCTTTACGTGGCAGGGCGCCGTGATCGCTTCCACGGTGGTCGCCTTTCCCCTCGTCTTCAAGCCCGCGCGCGCCGCCTTCGAAGCGGTTGACGGGCAGCTCGAGCAGGCGGCCCGCGTGCTGGGCATCTCGGAGCTGGCGATTTTCTTTCGCGTCACCTTGCCGCTGGCCTGGCGCGGCATCCTGGCCGGCGTGCTGCTGGGCTTCGTGCGCGCGCTCGGCGAATTCGGCGCCACCCTGATGGTGGCCGGCAGCATTCCCGGCAAGACGCAGACCCTGTCGGTGGCCGTGTATGAAGCCGTGCAGGCGGGCCAGGATGAGGTGGCCAATACGCTGGTCGTGATTATCTCGCTAGTTTGCATCGTGGTGCTGCTGTCGGCTGGCCGCCTGGCGCCCGGGCGCGTCGCGCACAAATGAGGCCTATGATGACGTCCATGCAACTCGACCTCGACATTCGCGCTACCTTGCGCTCCGGCAAACGCCGTTTCGACCTGCACGTGCAATGCACCTCCGGCAGCCAGCGCATCGCCATGTATGGCCCGTCCGGCGCCGGCAAGAGCATGACCCTCAAAGCCATTGCCGGACTGTTTACACCGGATGCGGGCCATATCCGCCTGAACGGGCGTACCCTGTTCGACTCGGCCGCCGGCATCAACTTGCCGCCGCAGCAGCGCAATGTCGCCTACCTGTTCCAGGATTACGCGCTGTTCCCGCACCTGACGGTGCGCCAGAACGTGGGCTTCGGCCTGGCGCGCGGCTGGTTCAATCCGCGTGCGCGCGAAAAATTGCAGACGGTCGAGCATTGGCTCGATGCCTTCCACTTGCAGGAACTGGCGCACCAGTTTCCCGACGAGTTGTCCGGAGGCCAGCGCCAAAGGGTGGCGCTGGCGAGGGCGCTCGTGGCGGAACCGGCCGCGTTGCTGCTCGACGAGCCGTTCGCCGCCCTCGATCCGGCCCTGCGTGTCAAAATGCGCCTGGAACTGAGCCAGTGGCAGCAGCGCCTGGACGTGCCCATGATCCTGATCACCCATGATCCGGAAGATGCGCGCATCCTGGGCGAGCATGTGCTGTACTTGCGCGACGGACAGATCGATAACAGGGAAGAACACATGGCATTGGGTGAACGCATTGGATAAATCAGCGGCAGCGGAAATCGGCCTGCAAGGCTCGGTATGGATGACGGTGGGCGGCGAGCACCTGGGCGGCGCCGGTCGGGTGGAATTGCTGGGCGCCATCGCCGAATGCGGCTCCATCACGCAGGCGGCCAAGCTGGTGAAGATGAGCTACAAGGCGGCCTGGGACGCGATCGACGCGATGAACAACCTGGCCGGCGAGCCGCTGGTCGAACGCCTGACGGGCGGCAAGGGCGGCGGCGGCACGCGGCTGACGCAACGGGGACGCCAGCTGGTCGACAATTTCCGCATCATCGAGCGCGAGCATGCGCGCTACCTGCGCCAGCTGGGCAGCCAGGCCGAAGGCATCGCCGACGATCTTTTACTCATACGGAGAATGGCCATGAAAACCACGGCACGCAACCAATTCCTGGGCAAGGTGGCCGAACTGAAACAGGGCGCCGTCAACGACGAAGTCACGCTGGAATTGCCGGGTGGCCAGCACATCGTGGCCATCGTCACGCAAGGCAGCAGCGCAAGCCTGGGCCTGGTGCCGGGCGCGGAAGCGTTTGCGCTGATCAAGGCATCGTCGATCATCCTCGTGGCCGACAGCGCAGGCGCGCGCTTTTCCGCGCGCAACCAGCTGGCCGGGCTGGTGACGCGCGTGCAGACGGGCGCCGTGAACACGGAAGTGGTGCTGGACTTGCCGCGTGGCGGCACGATCGCCGCCATCATCACCAACCAGAGTAGCACCGAGCTGGGCATCGAGATCGGCAGCAGTGTGACGGCGATTTTCAAGGCGTCCAGCGTGATTCTGGGCGTGCCCGCGTAAATGGGGTAGGTCGGATTAGCGCGCAAGCGCGTAATCCGACAAGGTTCCGGGGTCTGACCCCAGTTTTACGTTGCAGGCTTAATCCTTCAGCCTGGACAACCAATCGGCCGCCGCCGCCAGCGCCTGCTCCAGTTCCTGCGCCGTCTGCGCCAGCAGCGCCGGCACCTCGTCGAGGCGGCCCGCATCGATGGCTTCCTCGGTGGCGAACGCGGTGCGGATCAGGCGTTTCGTGCCCAGGGTGCCGACGGAGCCGCGCACGCTGTGCAGGATGCGCGCCACGTCGCTGTGGCGGCCTGCCTGCAATGCTGTTTCGGCGTCGCGCATGGGCGTCATGCCCTTGTTCAGCGCGTCTTCCACCATGCGCCGCAGCACGCCGCGCCCTTTCGCGTCGCGCCCCATCACGCGCATCAGCGGCGCCATGGAAAACACTTCCTCATCGGCGACGGGCGCCGGCCCCGCCGTCTGCACTGGCGGGCGCTTGGGCAGGTGGCGCAGGATCACTTCCATCATCTCTTCCACCACCACGGGCTTGGCGATGAAATCGCTGATGCCGGCCGTCATGCAGCGCTCGCGCTCGGACGCCAGCACGCCGGCCGTCATGGCGATCACGGGCAGGCTCAAGCGTAGTTCCGTGCGGATGATGTGGGTGGCGCTGAAGCCGTCCATGACGGGCATCTGCATGTCCATCAGCACGATGTCGTAGCGCAGCGCTTCCGTGCGCAGCCGTTCCACGGCCTGCAAGCCGTCGCCCACCACGTCGAGGGTGGCGCCCATGTGTTCGAGGATGCCGCGCGCCACGGCCTGGTTCAAATGGTTGTCTTCCACCAGCAGGAAATGCACGCCGGCCAGTTCCGTGCCCAGCGGCTGCTGCAGCATGCGCTGCTCGCCGCCGTCGTGCTTGGTAATCAGCGCCTGGTGCAGGGCGTCGAACAGGCTCGAGCCCGTGATGGGCTTCATCAGCACGACGTCGGCCTCGGCCGCGCTGGAGATTTCCTCCAGGTGGTTGCGGGCGAAGGCGTTGACCATCACCACGATGGGCTGGCGCTGGCCGCTGGCTGCCTGGCGGATAGCCTTGGCCGTGGCCAGGCCGTCCATCACGGGCATGTGCCAGTCGGCCAGCACCACGTCGTACGGCTGCTGCTGCGCCAGGCGCTCGCGGTACAGTTCGATAGCGGCAAAGCCGGAGTCCACTTCGTCGGCCAGCCAGCCCCATGCCTCGATCAGCTTGACGATCAGTTCGCGCGTGGTGCGGTTGTCGTCGGCCACCAGCAGGCGCAGCTGGCCCAGGGTGGGCGTGCGCCGCGTTTCGGCCGGCTGCGCCAGCATCTCGAACGGCACGCTGAACCAGAAGCGGCTGCCTTTGCCTTCGCTGCTGGCGACGGCGATGTCGCCGCCCATCATGTGGATCAGCTGTTTGCTGATGGCCAGGCCCAGGCCCGTGCCGCCGAAGCGCCGCGTGATGCTCTGGTCGCCTTGCGAAAACGCGGCAAACAGCTGCTGTTGCTGCAACTCCGTCATGCCGATGCCCGTGTCGCGCACTTCGAAGCGCAGCCAGGCGCGGCCCTTGTCTTTCTCGGACAGGCTGACGGCCACCACCACTTCGCCGCTCTCGGTGAACTTGATGGCGTTGCCGGCCAGGTTGACGAGAATCTGCTGCAGGCGCTGGGCGTCGCCCATGAGGCGGCGCGGCACGTCGGGCTCGACGGCAATCGCCAGTTCCAGCTCCTTTTCGCCCGCATTCATCGTCATCGTCGTGGCCAGCGTGTTCATGACCTCGTCGAGGTCGAATTCGACGGGCGACAATTCCATGCGGCGTGCCTCGATCTTCGAATAATCGAGCACGTCGTTGAGGATGCCCAGCAGCGACTGGCCGGCCACGCGCACCATGGTCAGATACTTGCGCTGTTCCGTATCGAGCTTGGTATTGCCCAGCAAATACACCATGCCCAGCACGGCATTGAGGGGCGTGCGGATTTCATGGCTCATGTTGGCCACGAAATCGCTCTTCGCGCGGTTGGCCGCCTCGGCCCGGTCGCGCTCCTGTTCCAGCTCCGCCGCGCGCGATTCGAGCTCCTGCTGCAAGCGGTCGCGCTCGCTCATCAGGCCGTTGAACGCTTCCGTCAGCTCGCCGATCTCGTCGCGCTGCTGCACGGGCACGGGAGTGAAACGGCTGCCGCTGGCGCGCAGCGCCTGCAGGGTGTCGCGCAGGCGCACCAGCGGCGAGAGCAGGCGCACGGTGACCCAGCCCAGCACGGCTGCGGCCAGCAGCGAGGCGAGGATGCTCCACAGCACCAGCCGGTACAGCACGCCGTCGAACGGTTCGAAGGCGTCGTCGAGGGGCAGCGAGGCGGCCAGCAGCCAATTTACGGATTTCAGGCGCTTGAAGCTGTTGACGGCCGTGATGCCGCGGCTGTTGGTGCTGACCATGGTGCCTTCGCCATCGTCCTTCAGCAGCCGGGTGGTCGTCAGGTTGGCGTTCGGCAGGCGCGGCTGCAGCAAACGGCTGGTGTCGGGATGCAGCACATAGCGCGGCACGGCGCCGCGCGTGAGGACGAAGTAATAGCCGCTCTTGCCGATCTTTTCTGAGCGCAACCTCCCCAGCAGGTTATCCTTGTACAGGCGCAGCACGCCGATCACCACGCCGGCCACCTGGCCATCGGCGCCCAGCACGGGCGCGACCATCTGCACGATGGGCATGCCGCTCGATTTGCCCAGCATCGGCTCGGTGATCATGGGCTGGCGCGTGCGCAGCACGGTCTGGAAATACTCGCGCTCGGCGACGTTGATCCCGGCGCGCCCCGCCACTTCCGGCATGTCGGCCACGACGGCGCCGTGCGCGTCGAGCACCAGCACGTCGTCGAACAGCACCAGCATCGAGCGGCGCGAATAGTAGTCGCGCAATTGGGCGGGCTGGGTGATCAGTTCTGGCGGCTGCTGCCGGGCCGTCAGGGTGACGATCTGCAGCAGCATGCCCAGCTTGTCGTCGAGCTCGGCGGCGGTGCGGCTGATCAGGGACGACTGCTGGCTCAACAGTACCTTGGTGAAATCGTCGCGCATGTGCTGCACCTGGATCATGGTGACCAGCGCGATCATGGCGATCGAGGTCAGGCTGGTGGCCAGCGCGACTTTTGCTTTGATGCCGAGAGGCTTCATGATTTCCTTTTCAGTACCGGGCGGCACAGGCGGCAGATAATGCTGTCAGGAATTTTCCTATCAATACCCCAGCTTGGCAAGCGCCGCCACGCAAATTGCCCTCTCCGCATGGGCTTTTGACGATGTTGCCATATAATTAAAGTCGGAACGTCGTTTATTCAGCGAAATTGCGGTGAAATTGGCACACGGCAACCCTGTATGCAGTAAACTTGTTGTTGCATTTTCTAAAAGGTACCGACATGACTGAAGCGCTACTCACTCCAACCTCGCCCACAGTGACCGTGGAAGCGTTGCGTGCGCGATGCTCGACCTGCAGCATGCATCAATTGTGCCTGCCGATGGGCCTCGACGTGGGCGACATGGACAGACTGGACCAGATCATCGGCCGCCGCCGCAAGATCGTGCGCGGCGCTTCGCTGTTCCGCATCGGCGACTCGTTCCAGAACCTGTATGCGATCCGTCTGGGCCACTTCAAGACCTACCAGATCAATCCGGGCGGCGAAGAGCAGGTGACGGGTTTTCAGATGGCTGGCGAACTGCTGGGCATGGACGCCATCAGCGCCGACCGCCACCACTGTAATGCGGTGGCGCTGGAAGACAGCGAAGTGTGTGAAATCCCGTTTTCCAGCCTGGAACAATTGCTGGGCAATATGCCGACCCTGCTGCGCCATTTCCACCGCATGATGAGCCAGGAAATCACGCGCGAGCAAAGTGTCATGCTGTTGCTGGGCAACATGCAGGCGACGCAGCGTTTTGCCGCCTTTATCGTCAACCTGGCGTCGCGCTATGAAGCGCGCGGCTATTCGGCCAGCAAATTTCAGTTGCGCATGTCGCGCGAGGAAATCGGCAACTACCTGGGCCTGACCATCGAAAGCGTCAGCCGTTTATTGTCGAAATTCAAGAAGGAAGGCTGGCTGCGCGTCTCCAACCGCGAGATCGAGATCTTGCAGCCGGCCAAGTTAAAAGCCATTACAGCCGGCACCGACGTCTGCAAGTAACAGCACCGTCAAAACCTACTGCGCGTCGTGCTTTGCGGCCTGCGATGCTCGCTGTGCTATAGCACAGCTGTGCTTCTCAGCCACAAATCACTGCCGCTCGCTACGGTTTTTTCCCGGCGCTGTACGTTATAACTCTTCATCCGCATGCAGCGCGATGCTGCGTTGCACGGGCCAGGTCCAGATGCCGGACAGGCGCCACTCGCGTTTGTCGTTTTCCACCAGCACTTGCCAGCGGCTGCGCTCGAGCATCGGCAGCGCCACGGAAAAATTGCCGGCCGCATCGGGCTGCACCAGCAGCTTGATATCCTTTTCCGGCAGGGTCGCATGCGCCAGGTGCAGCTGCAAAGGCCCCTGGTACGCCTTGCCGAAGCTGTGCACGGAGCCGCTCAGGCGCGCTGCAGCGACGTCATACGACAGGGTCGTATCCATGGCCAGGTCGCTGGCGATCGTGTCGCGCTTCAAATCCTGGTTGATCGCCTTGCCCTGCTTGTAATAGTCGCCCACCACCAGCGCATCGGGCTGCGTAAACGCGATATAGCCCATGAAGCTGCCGACGACCACGGACAGGCCGGGACCGATCATCAGCAGCCATGGCCAGCGGTGTTTGTACCACGGGGCAACGGGAGGTTGCAGTTTCAGACTGTCGGACATTGTGTTCTCCTTGGGGGTGGACCCTTTGGGTCCGACTCCAGCTTTTGCTTCCGGGTTGAAAATCAAGTGACCCTAACGCATGATTGATGATACCCCTACGGCGAAATAACGGGGTCGGACCCGGAGGGGCCGACCCCAAATCAACATCACCGCGGCACGATGAACACCGCGCTTTCGCGCACGTGCAGCGACGGGTCGTCCAGCGAGTGCAATTCGATCGCAATCTTGTTCGAGCCCTTCTCGCCGACGCCGTGCGGCACGCGCAGGCGGATCGGCCAGCCCAGCGTTTCCGTCGGCTGCAAGGTCACTTCGTCGCGCGTCAGCAAGGTCAGGCCCGGCAAGCCGGAAGCGCTGATTTTAAAGTGCTGGCTTTGCTCCGAGGTGTTCATGATCTGCAGACGATAGACGTTTTCGATCATGCCGTCTTCCACCTCGCGTCCCATCGAACCGCGGTCGCGGATCACGTCCATTTTCAGGGGCGTGCGCAGGGCCAGCGACGTACACACGGCGATGATGATCAGGGCCAGGATGGACGTGTAGATCAGCACGCGCGGGCGCATGGCGCGCTGGCGGATCTGCTTCGAATTGAAGTTGTTTTCCATCGCATGGTCGGTGCTGTAGCGTATCAGGCCACGCGGCCGCTCGACCTTGTCCATCACGGTATTGCAGGCATCGACGCAGGCGGCGCAGCCGATGCATTCATACTGCAGGCCGTTGCGGATATCGATACCGGTCGGACACACCTGCACGCACAGGGTGCAATCGATGCAGTCGCCCAGCTTGTCGTTGTTGCCGGCCTTCTTGCTCATGGCGCCGCGTGGTTCGCCGCGCTTGGCATCGTAGGTGATGATCAGGGTGTCCTGGTCGAACATGGCGCTCTGGAAGCGCGCGTAGGGGCACATGTATTTGCACACCTGCTCGCGCAGCCAGCCCGCGTTGCCGTAGGTTGCCAGGCTGTAGAACAAGACCCAGAACCATTCCCAGGGACCGAAATTGAGGGTGGTCACCTCGCGCGCCAGTTCCTTGATCGGCGTGAAGTAGCCGACAAAGGTAAAGCCCGTCCACAGGGCGATGGCGCCCCATACCAGGTGCTTGGCCGTCTTCTTGAACGCCTTGCGCACGGAGGGGCCCTGCTTGTCGAGGGCCATGCGCGCGCTGCGCGTGCCCTCGATGCGGCGTTCGACCCACAGGAAGATTTCCGTGTATACCGTTTGCGGGCAAGAAAACCCGCACCACACCCGCCCGGCAATGGCCGTGACGAGGAATAACAAATACGCACAGATGATCAGCAGGGCCGCCAGATAGATGAAATCCTGGGGCCACAGCACGACGCCGAAAATGTAGAACTTGCGCGTGGTCAAATCGAACAGCAGGGCTTGCCTGCCATTCCAGGTCAACCACGGCAAGCCGTAGAACGCGAGCTGGGTAAGCCATACGCATACCCATCGCCAGGTAGCGTAGCGTCCTTTGGCCTCGCGAGGGTAGATTTGCTCGCGGGCCGCATACATCTTGATGACTTGAGGTTCCATTACATCATTTCACGGGCGTCTGGGGATTCGACAGGCTCCAGACATACGCCGACAGCACGTGTACCTTGGATTCGCCGAGGAAGTCGCTGAAGGCCGGCATGGTGTTGTTGCGACCCTTGCGCACGGTTTCCATGATGGTATCGGCGCTGCCGCCGTACAGCCAGATCTTGTCCGTCAGGTTAGGCGCGCCGAGCATCTGGTTGCCCTTCGCATCGGCACCGTGACAGGCCATGCAGGCGCCGAACTTGGCCTTGCCCAGCACGGACTTGACGGGGTCCGACGTGGAACCGGACAGACTCAGCACGTAATGGGCCACGTTCTCGACATCTTTTTCGGAACCGAGCGCGGCGCCCATCGGCGGCATCTGCCCATTGCGGCCGTGCATGATGGTGGTCTTGATGATGTCGGGATCACCGCCATACAGCCAGTCCTTGTCCGTCAGGTTGGGGAAGCCCTTGTTGCCGCGGGCATCCGAACCGTGGCACTGCGCGCAGTAGGTCAGGAACAGACGCTGGCCGATCGCTTGCGCCTGCGGATCGGCGGCCACCGTCTTCAAGTCCTGGCTCAGGTACTTGTTGAACAGGGGGCCGTAGTCGGCTTCCGCCTTCTTCAGCTCTTCCTCGTACTGGCCCGTCGATTTCCAGCCCAGGCTGCCGGCGTAGGTGCCCAGGCCCGGGTACAGGAACAGGTAGGCCAGCGCGAAGACGATGGTGATGTAGAACAGCCACATCCACCAGCGCGGCATCGGCGTATTGAGTTCCTTCAAGTCCTCGTCCCACACGTGGCCCGTGGTGCCGTCGGCGGGGGCGCCGGCGGCCACTTTCACTTTCGACTGCGAGTACAGCAGCACGCCGCAGCCGATGATGCCCAGCAGGGACAGCACGACGATGTAGATATTCCAGAAGCCATTGGTAAAGTCAGCCATGGTTGCGCTCCCCTTGTGCCGGCGCGGCATCGGCCGGATAGTCGAGCGCCTCGTCGGCGAACGGCAGGCGTGCCGCCGCGTCGAAGTCGCCATTGCTGCGGCTGAACGTCCACCACAGGATGCCCACGAATGTCATAAAGGAAACCACCGTCATGACGCTGCTGGCGCTGTCAAACAGGTTTTCGATTGCCATGCTAATTCCTTGTTTTGATTAATGTACCGAGGCCTTGCAGATAGGCGACCAGGGCGTCTTCTTCCGTCTTGTCCTGCAGCTGCGCGGGGCCGGCGGCGATCTCTTCGTCGCTGTACGGCTGGCCCAGGCGTTTCAGGGCGCGCATCTTCGGCATGATGTCGTCAGGCACCAGCTTGGTCTTCGCCAGCCAGGGGTAGGCCGGCATGTTCGACTCGGGCACCACGTCGCGCGGGTTGTTCAAGTGCGTGCGGTGCCATTCGTCGCTGTAGCGGGCGCCCACGCGGGCCAGGTCCGGCCCCGTGCGCTTGGAACCCCACTGGAACGGACGGTCGTAGACGAACTCGCCGGCGACCGAATAGTGGCCATAGCGTTCCGTTTCCGCGCGCAGCGGACGCACCATCTGCGAATGGCAGTTGTAGCAGCCTTCGCGCACGTAGATGTCGCGGCCCGCCAGGCGCAGCGGCGAATACGGCTTCAGGCCGGCGACGGGCTCCGTCGTGCTCTTCTGGAAGAACAGGGGGACGATCTCGACGGCGCCGCCGATGCTGATCACCACCGTGACCAGGGCGATCAGCAGCCAGGGGTTTTTCTCAATCCATGCATGTGAAAATTTCATTTGCTTTCGCTCCTATCAGGCGTGCGCCGCGTTCAGTTCCGGAATGCGGGCGACGGGGAGTTTGCTGCCGCGCAGAGTCATCCAGGTGTTGTAGCCCATGATGCACATACCCGACAGGTACAGCAGGCCGCCGGCCACGCGCACCACGTAGTACGGATACGTTGCTTTCACGCTCTCGACAAAGGTGTAGGTCAGGGTGCCGTCCGGATTGACCGCGCGCCACATCAGGCCCTGCATCACGCCGGCGATCCACATTGCGGCGATGTACAGCACGATGCCGATGGTGGCCACCCAGAAGTGCACGTCGACCAGGCGCGTGCTGTGCATCTGCGTGCGGCCCGCCAGACGCGGCAGCAGGTAGTAGATCGAACCCATGGTGATGAAGCCCACCCAGCCCAGGGCGCCCGCATGCACGTGGGCAACGGTCCAGTCGGTGTAGTGCGACAGCGAGTTGATGGTCTTGATCGACATCATCGGACCTTCGAAGGTGGCGATGCCGTAGAACGACAGCGAGACGATCATGAATTTCAGGATCGGATCGGTGCGCAGCTTGTGCCAGGCGCCCGACAGGGTCATGATGCCGTTGATCATGCCGCCCCAGCTTGGTGCCAGCAGGACCAACGAGAAGACCATGCCGATCGATTGCGTCCAGTCAGGCAATGCCGTGTAGTGCAGGTGATGCGGGCCCGCCCACATGTAGGTGAAGATCAGCGCCCAGAAGTGGACGATCGACAGACGGTACGAGTACACGGGGCGCTCGGCCTGTTTCGGGATGAAGTAGTAGACCATGCCCAGGTAGCCGGCGGTCAGGATGAAGCCCACCGCGTTATGGCCGTACCACCACTGGATCATGGCGTCCTGCACGCCCGCATACGCGGAATACGACTTGGTGAACGAGGCTGGCATGACGGCGCCATTGACCACGTGCAAAATCGTCACGGCCAGGATGTAGGCGCCGAAGAACCAGTTCGCCACGTAGATGTGCTTGACCTTGCGCTTGATCAGGGTGCCGAAGAAGACGATGGCGTAGGCGATCCAGACGACGGCGATGAGGATGGCGATAGGCCATTCCAGCTCGGCGTATTCCTTGCCGCGGGTCAGGCCCATGGGCAGGCTGACGACCGCGCACAGGATTACCGCTTGCCAGCCCCAGAAGGTAAAGGCGGCCAGTTTGTCGGAAAACAGGCGCACCTGGCAGGTGCGTTGCACGACGTAGTACGAGGTGGCGAACAGGCCGCAGATGCCGAAGGCGAAAATCACCGCATTCGTGTGCAGCGGACGCAAGCGTCCGTATGTCAGCCATGGTATGTCGAGGTTCAGGGCAGGCCAGGCCAGCTGAGCGGCGATGATAACGCCAACCAGCATGCCGATGATGCCCCATACCACAGTAGCGACCGCGAATTGCTTCACGATCTTGTAGTTATAGTTCAGCGATTGATCCACAAAGACTCTCCCTGGAATTACTATTTATGATGGTGGCCAGAGAGTAAGTGTTTGACCGCGAAAAAACTTTGATGTGGATCAAAATTCCCCGGATGAAATAAGCGTAGCGAACTGGCATCGAAATAAAGTGATATTTCGATCAAAAAAGCCGTACAAGATCCCTGCAAAAAGGGCATGTGGAGCAGACGCGCCGGCCATGGCGTGCGGGACGCCGGCCGGGCGGTGAGGTCAGGGATGCGGTTCGCCGGGCGCCGGCTTGACCGTCGTATCGTCGTCCTGCAGCACGCGCAGGCCCGGTCCGACGAGGTCGTCGAACTGGCCGCTGTCCGAGGCCGTGAAATACACCCACAGGGCGATGAAGACGACCACGACGCTCAGGGGGATGAGGAGATACAGTGCTTCCATGTTCAGGCTTTCCGCAGGCGCAGGGCGTTGGCGATGACGACCGCCGAGCTGGCAGCCATGCCGACGCCGGACAGCCAGGGGTTTAAAAAGCCCAGCGCGGCGGCCGGGATGGCCGTCAGATTGTACAGCGTGGCCCAGCCCAGGTTCTCGCGGATGATGCGCATGCTGCGCGCGGCCGTCTTGGCCGTGTCGAGCACGGACACCAATTGGCTCGACAGCAGCACCGTGTCCGCATGCGCTTGCGCCAGCGCGGCGCCGGAGCCCATGGCGAAGGACACGTCGGCACCGCTCAGCACGGCGGCGTCGTTGATGCCGTCGCCCACCATCGCCACCACGGCGCCCGTCGCCTGCAATTGCTGCACGAAATCGAGCTTTTCATCGGGCAGGCATTCGCCGAAGGCCGTGGCGATGCCCAGCTCCGCCGCCACGCTTTGCGTCAGCGCTTCCTGGTCACCGCTCAGCAGCACGACTTGCTTGCCGTGCCGGTGGAAATACGCGACCACGTCGCGCGCTTCCGGGCGCAGCGCGTCGCTGAGCAGGAAACGCGTCAGCCAGCGCCCCTGCGTGCCCAGGTACAGCGGCGTCATGCCCTGCATGCCGACGGCCGTGTCACCCAGCGGCGGACCCGCGATGGCGGCGACAAAGGCCGCATTGCCCAGGCGGTAGCGCACGCCGTCGACGATGCCTTCGAGGCCCTGGCCCTGCACTTCCTGCAGGTTTTCCGCATGCGTGCGCGGTGTTTCTCCCGCTGCTGCCAGGATCGCCTGTGCCAGCGGATGGGCGCTGCCCGCCTCCAGCGCGGCGGCCACCTGCAGGCAGTCGTCTTCCGTCATGCCGTCCAGGCCTTCGATCTGTTTCAGCACGGGGCGGCCCAGGGTCAATGTCCCCGTCTTGTCGAAGACGATGTGGGTGGCGCGGTGCAGGGTTTCCAGCACGTGCGGCTGGACGATCAGCACGCCGCGCCGCAGCAGGCTGTCGGTGGCGGCCGCCAGCGCCGTCGGCGTGGCGAGAGACAGCGCGCAGGGGCACGACACGACCAGCACGGCGATGGCCACGGGCCACGCCTGCGACGGATCGTGCCAGCTCCAGAAGGCGAACACGGCGATGGCAAACAGCAGCAGGCCCAGCACGAACCAGGCGGCCACTTTATCCGCCCACTGCGCGATCTGCGGCTTGCCGCTGCCGGCCCGCTCGATCAGCTTCAACAGGTCGGACAAGGTGCTTTCGCGCGCCGGTTTCAGTACGCGCAAGATTAGTGCCGCGCTGGCATTGATTGCGCCGCCCGGCACCCGCTCGCCCAGTTTGCGGCGCTGCGCCGCGCTCTCGCCCGTCAGCAGCGATAAATCGAGCGCGCTCGTGCCTTCGATGATGACGCTGTCGGCGGCGATCGCCTCGCCCGGCTTGACCAGGATGATGTCACCGGCGGCCAGGCTGCCGGCCGGCACCAGGGTGGTGGCGCGGTTGTCGGGAAAGCCCGCCATCAGCGAGGCGGACGCGGGCAAGGCGTGCTGCAAGCGCTCGAGGGCCGAGGCGGCCTTGCGGCGCGCCTGCAGCTCGAAATAGCGGCTGCACAGCAGTAGAAAAATGAACATCGTGGCCGAGTCGTAATACACCTCTCCGCGGCCCGTAAAGGTTGCCACCACGCTGCCGAAGAACGCTGCCAGGATGCCCAGCGCCACGGGCACGTCCATGCCCAGGGTGCGCGCGCGCAGGCTGGCCCAGGCGCCCTGGAAAAACGGCATGGCCGAATAGCAGATGGCGGGCAGGGTCAAGAGCAGGCTGGCCCAGCGCATCAGGCTGGCCATATTGTCGTCCAGCGTGCCGTCTTCGGCCGCCAGGTAGGCGGGTGCCACGTACATCATCACCTGCATCATCGACAGGCCGGCCACGAACAGCTGGCGGCCCAGCGTCTTGCTGGCTTTTTGCAGGCGTTCGCCATGGCGCACGGCGTCATACGGATAGGCCGTGTAACCGACTTGCCGCACGGCTTGCAGGATGTCGCCCGGCTCGCACTGCGCGCGGCTCCAGCGCACGTACAGGCGCTCCGTGGCGACGTTCAGGCTGGCCGCCTGCACGCCGGGCAGGCGCGTCAATTGACGTTCGATCAGCCAGACGCAGGCGGCGCAGCGGATGCCTTCGACGGACAGGGTCGCTTCGCAGCTGCTGGCGTCGCGCGCGAATTGCGCGTCGTCATTGCTGTACAAACGCAGTTCGGGCGGCACCATGGTGGCGTCAGCCGCGTTGACGGCGTATTCGTCGCGGTCGCGATAATACGCGCTCTGGCCGATGTCGACGATGGTTTGCGCCACCGCTTCGCAGCCGGGGCAGCACATGGCGCGCGGCACGTCGTCGATGGTGACGTGCCAGCTCGAGCCGCTGGGCACGGGCAAGCCGCAATGGAAGCAGGCGGAGGGTTGTAAAACTGCATTCATAAGTTTGTTTTCATGCGTCTTTTCATGGATGGCCCGTGACGCACAGGGCGTCGAGCCAGCCCAGCGAGACGCCATTCGCGGCGCGCAGCAGGCCCAGCAAGCCAAAGCCCAGCACCAGCAAGCCGCTGGCGATGCGCACGGGGCGGCGCTGCATCTGTGCGCGCAGGCGCGTGCCCAGCAAGCCCATGCCCAGCAACGTGGGCAGGGTGCCCAGGCCGAAGGCGGCCATCGTGGCCGCACCGCTCAGGGCCGAGCCTTGCATCATGGCCGTCAGCAGCGCGCTGTAGACCATGCCGCACGGCACCCAGCCCCACAGGCCGCCCACGGCCAGGGCCTTGAACGGCGTATCCATGGGCATCAGCGGTTTCAGCAGGGGGCGCACGCGGCGCCAGACGACGTTGCCCGCCGCTTCCAGCCGGGCCAGGCCGCGCCAGGCATCCATCAGGTACAGGCCCAACGCCACCAGCATCAGGTTGGCCAGCCAGTAGCCGGCCACTTGCAGTGACGCCATGTGCAGCATGCCCGCGCCGGCCAGGCTGCCGGCCAGGGCGCCAGCCAGCATGTAGCTGCCTATGCGCCCGCCGTTGTAGGCCAGCACGCGCAGCACATTGGCCTGCACGGTTGTCTGCAATGCCGGGCGCGCCACGGCGATGGCGATCACCGGGCGCGCTGGCGCGGGAGCGGCACCGCCGCTGATCGACAGGGCGCCCACGATGCCGCCGCACATGCCGATGCAGTGCACGCTGCCGGCCAGGCCGACCAGGAACATGGGCACGAGGCTGAGGGCGTCCATCGGGCGGTGTTACACCGTTTTCGAGTAGCGCAGCGGCTGCACCGCGTCCGGCGCCGCGTTGGCGCGCGCCATGGTCAGGTAGCGGTCGAAAACCATGCAGATATTGCGGATCAGCAAGCGCCCTTTCGGCGTCACCGTCAGCCAGTCTTCCTCGATGACGAGCAAGCCGTCACGCGCCAGTTCGCGCAGCTTTTCCAGTTCCGTGGCGAAGTAGCTGCGGAATTTCACGGGGTGCGCCTGCTCGATGGTGGCGATCGACAATTCGAAATTGCACATCAGCATCTGGATGATGATACGGCGTAATAAATCGTCCGTATCGAGCTTGATGCCGCGCGCGATCGGCAGCACGCCTTCGTCGAGCTTTTCATAGTACGCGTCGAGCGTCTTTTCATTCTGGCTGTAGACCGCGCCGACGGAACTGATGGCCGACACGCCGCAGGCGATCAGGTCCGCTTCCGCGCGCGTGGAATAGCCCTGGAAATTGCGGTGCAAGCGGCCCTGGCGCTGCGCCACGGCCAGGTCGTCCGTCGGCTTGGCGAAATGGTCCATGCCGATGTAGACATAGCCGGCGGCCGTCAGGCGCGCGATGCACAGGCCCAGCATGGCCAGCTTGGTGGCGCTGTCGGGCATGTCGGCGTCGAGGATGCGGCGCTGCGGCTTGAACAGGTGCGGCATGTGCGCGTAGTGGTACAGGGCGATGCGGTCGGGGCTGGCGTTGATCACCTTGCGCAAGGTTTCCGTCATCGTGTCCAGGTTTTGCTTGGGCAGGCCGTAGATCAGGTCGATGCTGATCGAGCGGAAACCGGCGTCGCGCGCCGCCTGCATGATGGCCACCGTTTCCGCTTCCGGCTGGATGCGGTTGACGGCTTTTTGCACGTCCGCGTCGAAATCCTGCACGCCCAGGCTGATGCGATTAAAGCCTTGCGCGCGCAGGGAAAACACGCGCTCGCGCGACACGGTGCGCGGGTCGATTTCGATCGAATATTCGCCGTCTTCATCGGACGCGAACTCGAAATGCTGGCGCAGGTGCGCCATCAGTTCGTCCATCTGCTTTTCGCTCAGGTAGGTGGGCGTGCCGCCGCCGAAGTGCAATTGCTCGATCTGGTTCATGCCGGCAAACAGCTTGCCCTGCATGGCGATTTCCTGTTTCAGGTAGCTGAGGTAGGTGGCGGCCTTGCTGCGGTCTTTCGTGATGATCTTGTTGCAGGCGCAGTAGTAGCACAGGGTGTCGCAGAACGGCACGTGCACGTACAGCGACAGCGGACGGCGGCCGCCGCGCATGCGCAGGGCGGCCAGCGCTTCGAGGAAATTGCCGTAGCCAAAGTCGGCACTGAAACGGTCGGCGGTCGGATACGACGTGTAGCGGGGGCCGGACTGGCTCATCTTGCCGATGATGACCGGGTCGAATTCGACGACGGCGTCCAGGTCGGCGGAAGCACTGCTGAGGAGTGTAGGCATGATGTGTTTTGATGTCTTGAAAGGTTTAGGCGGCCAGGCGTTTCATGGCGGGTTTGCCGGCGTTCGCGGCGCCGCCCTTGCCGCCGGGCATGGCGACGCGGCGCGGTGGCGGCATCTTGCCGAAATTGAACAGGCTCACGGCTTGCGACAGGCTGGCTGCTTCTTCCGCCAGGCGCGTGGCGGCCGCGGCGGCTTCTTCCACCAGGGCCGCGTTCTGCTGCGTCACCTGGTCCATGTGGGCGATGGCCTGGTTGACCTGGTCGACGCCGATGCTCTGCTCGCGCGAGGCGATGGAAATTTCCTGCATGATCGCCGTCACCTGCTTGACGGAGCTGACCACCTGTTCCATTGTGGCGCCCGCGCGGTTCACCTGCAGCATGCCGGCGCCCACCTTGCCGACGGAAATTTCGATCAGTTGCTTGATGTCCTTGGCCGCCACGGACGAGCGCTGCGCCAGGTTGCGCACTTCGCCCGCCACCACGGCAAAGCCCCTGCCCTGCTCGCCGGCGCGCGCCGCTTCCACGGCCGCGTTCAGGGCCAGGATGTTGGTCTGGAAGGCGATGCCTTCGATCAGGCCGATGATGTCGACGATCTTCTTTGACGAGGTGTTGATGTCGTCCATGGTGGTGATCACTTCGGAAACGATCTCGCCGCCCTGCACCGCCACTTTCGAGGCGGCCACGGCCAGTTCATTCGCCTGCACCGAGTTGTCCGCGTTCTGTTTCACCGTCGACGAGAATTCCTCGATGCTCGACGCCGTCTCTTCCAGGCTGGCCGCCTGCGATTCCGTACGGCCCGACAGGTCCATATTGCCGACGGCGATCTGCTTGGTGGCCACGGCCATGGTTTCCACGTTGATGCGCACGTCGCGGATGGTGGCGATCAGGTTGCTGTTCATCTGTTGCAGCGCGCGCAGCAGCTGGCCCATTTCATCCGTGCTGTCCGTTTCAAAACTGCCCGACAGGTCGCCCGCGGCAATGGCCCGCGCGCCGTTCAGGGCCTTGCCCAGCGGCTTGAGCACGGACATGCGCAAGGTGTACCAGAGGAAGACGTTGATCAGGAAACCGAACAGGGTGGCGCCGAAGATGGCGTAATTGGTGATCTTGCCGCCGCTGGCGAACAGGCTGATGATGCACACCAGCAGCTGCAGGCAGTTGACGATGGAGGTGGCGGCCCAGATGCGCAGGTTGAGCGACATGTGCGTCAGGTTGTGCAGCAGGTGCGCCAGGCCCGGGCGCACGATCTGGCCATGCTTGATGACGATGTTGCCGCCTTCCTTGTTGCGGATGGCCGCGTAGGCTTCCTCGGCCGCCTTGACCTGATCCTTGTCGGCCTTCACGCGCACCGACATGTAGCCGATGGTCTTGCCCGCTTCGCGGATGGGCGTGACATTGGCGCGCACCCAGTAAAAATCGCCGTTCTTGCAGCGGTTCTTGACCAGGCCCGTCCACGGCGTGCCGGCCTGGATCGACGCCCACAGGTCGGCAAACGCCTCGGCCGGCATGTCCGGGTGGCGCACGATGTTCTGGGGCGAACCGAGCAGCTCTGCCTCGCTGAAGCCGCTGACCTGGCTGAAGTACGGATTCACGTAGACGATATTGCCGTTCATATCCGTTTTCGACACGATGGCCTGGTCGTCCTGGACGAGGACTTCACGGTTAGTCACTGGCAAATTTTGTCGCATGGTCGCGGCTTCCTGGTCGGTTAAATGAGCAATTGGTAAGTAAGACTTGCACGATTGCAAGAATGGAGATCAGTGTAAGGAGTCGCCTGCGCAAATTTATTGATGTAGATCAAAATCCTCCAGATTGGCTCGGGTAATTTGCCGCAGCTCTCAAGCCAGTCCCATTTCGTCCCGGCAGCTTTTCGTTTATAGTGCCAAATTGGCTATTTATTTTGCTAAGCTGCACTATTTTCCAGAGCAGCGGTCCTTTTCAGGAGACGCATGGGTTTATTCGATTTTTTCCGCAGCCCTCCCTCGCGCGATGCCTTTGCGCAGATCGTCCTGCGGCAGATCGGCCAGGATGGCCTAGCATCCGACAGCCGCTATGAACGGGAACAGTTTCGCATCGTGTCGGGCAGCGACGACGGGCATGTTTTCAATCTGGACAATGCCTACCGCGACTATTGCGCCGCGCCGCGCAAGCAGCGTGCACACGTCGTGCAGCACTACCTGAGCATCTACTCGGCTCCCGGCGTGCCATCCAGCTTTGCCGACGCCCGCGCCAGCCTGATGCCCGTACTGCGCAGCCGCCGGCAGGGCGACCATCTGCGCCTGCTGGCGCAGACCGAGCCGCAGCGTCCGGCATTTGCCACTGCCTGCCAGGACTTCAGCGAGGATGCGGTCGTCATGCTGGCCTACGATACGGAAGCGAATATGGCCACCATCGGCCAGGCTACGCTGGCGCAGTGGGGCGTGACGTTCGAACAGGCGCTGGCGGCGGCCATGGACAATTTGCGCGACCGCACGGCGCACAGTTTCGTCGCGTTGGGCAACGGCTTGCTGCTGGGCGACTGGAACGACGCCTATGATTCTTCGCGCCTGCTGCTGCCGGACTTGCTGTACCGCGCCTGCGAAGGCGGCGAACCGCTGGTGATGGTGCCCACGCGCGGCCGCTTCCTGCTGGCGTCGTCGCACCATGCGGCGGGACAGCTGGCCATGGTGGCCCTGGCCGACCAACTGGCGCGCGACGAGGGGCGGCAGGTCTCGACCGCCCTGTATGGCGTGCGGGATGGGAAAATTGTCGCCTGCGAACCGGCCGATGCGGCCGTCGCCACGGCGCTGCGGCGTTTCCAGACGATCGTGCGCGCCGATCTCTACAACCAGCAGAAGGAAGAGTGGGAGCAACTCAACACGAGCACGGGCGAAGATGTCTTCGTCGCCAGCTGCCTGCTGATCGAACGGCAGCCGGGCGAGCGCGTCTTTTCCGTGAGCAGCTGGGCCCGCGACGTGCATACCTTGCTGCCGCGCACCGATGTCGTGGCGCTCGAGGTGCGCGACGAGCATGGCGAGCGCAGCGGCAGCAAGCTGCTGGCGTGGGACGAGGCGCAAGCCATCGGCGGCGGCCTGATGGAGCAAATCGATTGCTACCCGGTGCGCTACCGCGTGCGCGCGTTTCCCGATGCGCAGTGCGTGGCGGCGGCGCCGGCCTGCGAGCTCTGAAGCCTGGCCGCTAATCCACGCCCGCCGTCAGCGGCCGCAAGCCGCCCACGGCGTAGCCTTGCGCATAGTCGATGCCCAGCTCGCGGATGACGGCCAGGGTGGCTTCGTCTTCCACGTATTCGGCCACCGTTTGCAGGCCCATCACGTGGCCCACTTCATTGATGGCCTTGACCATGGCGCGGTTGATGGCGTTGGTGGCGATGTCGCGCACGAAGACGCCGTCGATCTTCAGATAGTCGACGGGCAGGGCCTTCAGGTAGCCGAACGAGGAAAAGCCGCTGCCGAAGTCGTCGAGCGAGAAGCGGCAGCCCATGGCCTTAAGCTGGCGCATGAACACTTGCGCCTTGGGCAGGTTGGCGATGACGGCCGTTTCCGTGATTTCAAAACAGATTTGCTCGGGCGCAATCGCGAATTGCACGAACTGCTCGGTAATGTAGTCGTGCAAGCCCGTGTCGGCCAGCGACATGCCCGACAGGTTGACGGAATACAGGGCCGGTGCGCGGCGCCGGCTTTCGGCCAGCGCCTCGAGCGGCGGCAGGCTGTCGCGCACGCTTTCGATATGCGCGCAGACGGCGCGGATGACCCAGCGGTCGATGGGCAGCATCATGTCGTAGCGTTCGGCGGCGGGAATGAAGGCGCCGGGCAGTATCAGGTCGCCCTTGCTGTTGCGGATACGGATCAGCACTTCGTCGTGGTGTTCCTCGCGGTCGTGCAGGTGCACGATGGGCATGGCGTACAGGCGGAAATAATCGTGTGCGAACGCTTCGTTCAGACGCGAAATCCACAGCATTTCGCCGTGCCGCTGCGCCAGCATGACGTCCGATTCCTGGTAGACATGGATGCGGTTGCGGCCCTGCTCCTTGGCCAGGTAGCACGCCTGGTCGGCAGCGCTCAGCAGCTCGCTCATGGACTTGCTGTCCTGGTTGATTTCCACGATGCCGATGCTCACGCCCAGCTCGAAGCTGCGGTTATCCCAGGCGAAGCGGAAATCGCGGATGGACTGGCGCAGCTGTTCGCCGATCTGCCGCGCATGGTCGAGCGGGCAGTGGGGCAGCAGCACGCCCAGTTCGTCGCCGCCGAGGCGCGCCAGGATGTCGCTGTCGCGCATGCGCCCCTGCAGCATCTTGGCCAGCAGCTGCAGCAGCACGTCGCCGGCGCCGTGGCCGCAGGTGTCGTTGATGACCTTGAACTGGTCCAGATCCAGGTACAGCAGCGCATGCGTGTGGCCGTCCTGCTTGGCCGTGTGCAGGGCGCCGGCCACCAGATGTTCGAATTCGCGCCGGTTGATCAGGCCCGTCAGGGCGTCGTGCGTGGCTTGCCACGACAGCTGCTGGCTCAGCTTGCGTTCGTGGCTGACGTCGCGAAACACGACGACGGCACCGAGGATCTCGCCGTCGCGCGACCAGATGGGCGCGGCCGAGTCTTCCACGGCGATATGCCGCCCTTCGCGCGTGACCAGCTGCGCATGCGTGGAAATGCCGATGGCCTGGCGCTGGCGCAAGCACTTGATGGCCACGTGTTCGAGCGGCGCACCCGTGTGTTCATCGACGAGCTTGAGGGTTTCCCAGATGTCCAGGCCCTGCGCCAGCTCGTTGCTCCAGCCCGTCAATTGCTCGGCCACCCGGTTCAGGTAGCGCGTCTTGCCCTGAGGATCGGTGGTGATGACGCCATCGCCGATGGAGCTGAGCGTCACTTCGGCCAGTTCCTTGCTTTCGGCGATCAGAAGTTCGCGCTCCATGTGCTCGGTGATATCCCAGATGATGCCCAGGGTGCGTTCGGGATGCCCGTCGGCATCCATGAAAATTTGCGCCTTGGCAGCCAGCCAATGTTCGCTGCCGTCGGGCCAGACGACGCGGTATTGCAGGGCGTAGCCTTCGCGCCGGCGCACGCCGTCCTGCAGCACGGTCATGACCTTGTCGCGGTCGCTGGCGTGCACGCAGTCGAGAAAGGCGCGAAATGGCTGCGTCAGCGCGCGTTCTTCCAGGCCCAGCAAGGCAGCGCCCTTGGCCGACCAGCTGACCGTGCCGTCGATGACCTGGCCATCGACGATGCGCGAATCCCAGATGGCCATGTGCGCCGCCTCCAGTGCCATCTGCAAACGTTTCTGCTGGTCGCCCATCATCCCCTCCCGACATGGATACGGAGATAGACGGGGCGGTGGCGTTTAAGTTCCCGGCACGTCCTGCGGCGCGAGCGGCGCGGCGCGCGCCACGTCGCGCACGTTCTTTTGCACGGCCACGGCGGCGAACAGGCTGAGTAAAAACGCCATGGCATAGAACCCTTTTTCGCTGTTTTGCAGGGTGGCGTTCCACAGGCCGACAGTCAATAACAGCAAGGCCAGCAGCACGGAAATCCAGCACAGGCCAAAGTAAATCCCCGTCACGGCGATGCCTTCGGCGCGGTCGCGCACGGATTTCTGCAGCGAGATGGCGGCGAACAGGCCGTACACGAGAATCGTGAAGTAATAGCCCTTCTCGTTGAGGGCCATGCTGGCGTTCCACAGGCCGGACAGGTAAGTGACGATGCCGATCAGCAATGCCGCCCAGGAAGCGCCGATAAAGGCGCTGCTGGGGCGTGGGGCGGGGGAAGTCTGCATAAGGTCTCCATGGGCAGCGGGCGCCGCCGGCATGGCCGGGGCGGCAGGCACGGATGCGCCTGCCGCCTCATCAGACCAGAAAGTTTATTTGCTTGGCTTGATCATGCGCAACAAAGCGGACACGGCGGTGACGCCGGCCAGCACCAGGCCGCCGGCGATCAGGCCGGCCACCGCATTGATCAGGCTGGGCGTGACGGCGGCCAGCACGGGGCCGATGCCGGCCACGCTGCCCACCGCTTCTTCCGCATGGTGCAGCATGGCGCTGGCCCACGGCCAGCCGTGCGTCAGGATGCCGCCGCCGACCATGAACATGGCCAGCGTGCCCACGACGGACAGGAATTTCATCAGTTTCGGCGCCGCCGACACGAGCATGCGGCCCAAGCCGCGCACGCCATCCATCAGCGCGCCCGCACCCTTGCGCGCGGACAAATAAAAGCCCGCGTCATCGAGCTTGACGATGCCGGCCACCAGGCCGTACACGCCCACCGTCATGATGATGGCAATGCCGACGACGACGGCCACCTGCTCGGCAAAGGTGGCCGCGGCCACGGTGCCCAGCGCGATGACGATGATTTCCGCCGATAAAATAAAATCGGTGCGGATGGCGCCCTTGATCTTGTCCTTTTCCAGGGCGACGAGGTCGACCTGCGGGTCGCGCAGCGCCTGCGCCAGCTCGGCCTTGTGGCTGTCGTCCGGATGCAGGTATTTATGGGCAATCTTTTCGAAGCCCTCGAAGCACAGATAGGCGCCGCCCACCATCAGCAATGGCGTGATGGCCCACGGCGCAAACGCGCTGATGGCCAGCGCGGCGGGCACGAGGATGGCCTTGTTCTTCAGCGAACCGACGGCGACGGCCCAGACGACGGGCAGTTCGCGCTCGGCGCGCACGCCGGCCACTTGCTGCGCGTTCAGGGCCAGGTCGTCGCCGAGCACGCCGGCCGTCTTCTTGGCGGCCACCTTGGTCATCAGGGAAACGTCATCGAGGATGCTGGCGATGTCGTCGAGCAGGGCCAGCAGGCTGGAGCCGGCCATCTCAGCGCGCTCCCACGGTAGCGGCAGGAAATTGTGGAGCGAGGAAAGTGTTGTTTTTCATGATGTTATTCTTGGTTGTACGGCAAGGAAGTGTGTGACTGCGATCTTACCTCAGGGCGGGCCGGCAAGGCCGCACCGACCGGGTTAAAATTGCTCATCGTCACCATTTTTTGGACACCGCATGCATTTCGCCACCTGGATCACCTTTGTCATCGCCGCTTCCATCATCGCCGTCTCGCCCGGCTCGGGCGCCGTGCTGTCGATGTCGCACGGCCTGTCGTACGGGGTGAAAAAGGCCAGCGCCACGATTCTGGGCCTGCAGCTGGGGCTGCTGGTGGTGCTGGGCATCGCCGGCGCCGGCGTCGGTTCCCTGCTGCTGGCCTCGGAAGTGGCGTTCAATATCGTCAAGACGGTGGGCGCCCTGTACCTGATCTATTTGGGCCTGTCGCAATGGCGCGCCAAGGTGGCCGTCACGGGCGACCTGCATGCCGACGCCGTGGTGCCTTCCATGCGCCGGCGCGTGCTGACGGGCTTTCTGACCAACGTGACTAACCCGAAAGGCATCATTTTCATGGTGGCGGTGTTGCCGCAATTTATCAGCCCGGCAGCGCCGCTGCTGCCGCAGCTGCTGATCCTGGCCGTCACCATGTGTACGATCGATCAGATCGTCATGCACAGCTACGCCTTCCTGGCTTCCTCGATGCAGCGCTTTTTCCGCGATGCGCGCGCCGTGAAAAAGCAGAACCGCTTCTTTGGCGGCTTGCTGATGGCCGTCGGCGCGGCCCTGTTCTTCGTCAAGCGGGGCAGTCAGGCGGCATCCTGAACGAAGTCAATATGCAAACATTTGTAAGCCCGCTTGCGAGGTCCGTCGAATGCGGATGTAATCGGTGGCAATCATCCCTGTAAGTCCTGCCTGGAGCGCTGCCATGCGTCCTACCCTGCCCTTCCCCCTCCTGAACACCGTGTGCGCCGCGCTGCTGTCGTCGGCGTGCACCTTCGCCCTGGCGCAGGACCCGCCCGCCCGCGTGGGCCGCATTTCCACCGTCGAAGGGCAAGTGCTGGTGCGCGCCGGCGATGGCGAGGCGCAAAACGCCCTCTTGAACTGGCCCGTCACGACGGATAACCGCTTGAGCACCCTGCGCGGTGCGCTGGCCGAATTTCGCGTGGGCGCGGCCGCCGTGCGCCTCGATGGCGATTCCGAGCTGGAAGTGAGCGACCTCGATGACGACAGTTTCAAATTGCACCTCAGCTATGGCACGGTCAGCGTGCGCGTGCGCAACCCGGACGCGCTGCGCGGCTTCGAGCTGACCACGGCCCAGGCCCGTGTGATCCTGACCCAGCCGGGCTGGGTGCGCATCGAGGCGGGACGCCAGCCCGGCACCAGCGTCGTCAGCGTGCTCGACGGCGCGGCCGACGTGGATGGCGCGACGGGCAGCGTGACCTTGCGTGCCGGCAAGCGCGCCGAGCTGACGGACGAGGAGCTGCGCACGGGCGCCTTGCAGCGGATCGCCTTCGACAACTGGCCCGAAGCCTTGCCCGCCGCCGCGCCGGCCTTGCGCTATGTCACGGACGATACCACCGGCTATGAAGAGCTGGACCGCTACGGCGCCTGGCAGGAAGACGCGCAATATGGGCCCCTGTGGCTGCCGAGCAGCGTGCCGGCCGGCTGGGCGCCGTACAGCGACGGGCGCTGGACGTGGATCGCGCCGTGGGGCTGGACCTGGGTCGACAATGCGCCGTGGGGCTATGCGCCCTCGCACTACGGCCGCTGGGTGCTGCTGGGCCAGCGCTGGGGCTGGGCGCCCGGCCGCGAGCGCGGCCGCGTGCCGTGGGCGCCGGCCCTGGTGGGCTGGGTCGGCGGCAACCACTGGCAGCAGCACGGCCAGCGGCCGGGGCCCGGTATCGGCTGGTTCCCCCTGTCGCCGCACGACCGCTACGTGCCCGGCTACCGCGCCAGCGCGGACTATGAACGCCGCATCAACCGCGTCGCCGAGGGGCGCCGCCCGGTCATGGGTGAGCGGGGTGAGTGGGGTGAGCGCGAACGCCGTGCGGGCATGACGATGCTGCCCGGCGAACGTTTTGGCGGCGCGCGCACGGTCGACGTGCCGCGCCGCAACCGCACCACCATGCCGCCGCCCGTCATGCAAAGCTTGCCGTTGAGCACCGCGCCTGCGCCGGCCGGCAACTGGCAGCGTCCCGTTGAGGCGCCGCGCGGCGACCGGGAGCCCCGGCGCGACTGGGGTAGCCGCCCTGGCCGCCTGCAGACGGACGACGGCCAGACGCACCTGGCGCCGCATCCCATGCAGCCGAACCGCCCGCCCGTGCCGGCCCAGCCGCAGCAGCCACCCATGCCGGCGCAGCCCGTGATGCCGGCGATGCCGGTCTTGCCACCGGTGCATGACCATGTGGCCCGTCCCGGCTGGCGTGGCGAGGAGCGGCCCCGCGCCGACTGGCCCCGCGCCGAGCGTGGCCCCCGCCGCGAGGTGCTGCAGACGGCGCCGCCGCCCTCCCTGCCTGCGCCGCCGCCCGTGGCACAGCCGCGCCCTGCGCCGCCGATGCCGGCCCCTGCCGCCCGTCCGCCCCAGGAAGCGCGCAGCGCCGAGCGTCCCAATCCGCCGCGTGAACGCAACAATGAGCGCAACAACGAGCGCGGCGGTCCCGGCCGCAATGGCCGGATGCAGGAAGCGGAGCGCTGACGGCCGTGCCGTCTGTCGCGCCGTATCGACGTTCAAGCCGCGAAATGCGCAGTTCGTCACATACCGGAGGTAAAGCTGCCGTGGTTTGGCTACAGTACGGCCACTGCTTATCCTCCAAGTGACAGCATCGACTTTTCCGGCTATTTTGTCCAAACGAAATAGTTTTCGCCAGCTTACCCAGCTGGCTTTTTTTTTCCGCGCCCCTGGGGCCATGGCGGCCGGCGCAGGCGCTGCCAAAGTTGGCTACAATACGCCTTTATGCAGCCGCCGCGCGATAAGCGCTGCCTGTTCTGACCGGCACTGATTGGATTTCCCATGCAAACCACCCCACCGACCGAAGTGACGATTCCTCCCAGCGAATCGCTGATCGAATACCCGAGCGATTTTCCCATCAAGATCATGGGTCCGACGCATGTCGATTTCGCGCCGACCATGCTCGAGCTGGTCATCAGCCACGATCCGACCTTCCATGTGGGCCGCATGGAAGAGCGTCCATCGGGCAAGGGCAATTACACGGGCCTGACCGTGACCGTGCGCGCCATCAGCCGCGAGCAGCTCGACGCCCTGTACATGGCGCTGTCGGGCCACCCGATGGTCAAGATCGTCATGTAAGCAAGGTGGGCGCTTCGCGTGCCTGGAAGGCGGCGATTTCTTCGTCCAGCCAGGCACGGAAGGCGTGCACGGGCCCGCGCTGCGCCGCAGCGGGCGGGCTGACCAGGTAATACGCGTCGGCGCAGGGCACCGCCATATCGAACAGGCGCACCAGCCGTCCCGCGGCCACTTCCTGCAACGCCACCACATGGCGCACCAGCGCCACGCCATCGCCATCGATGGCCGAACGGATCAGCATCGACAAATCCTCGTACAGTACGCCGCCCACGGGTTCAGCCAGCGGCAAGCCAGCCGCCGCAAGCCACGGCCGCCAAGGCTCGAGCGAGCGCAGCAAGGTCACCTGCGCCAGCGCCTCCGGCGTGGCCGGCAAGTTGCCGCCCCGGTAACGGGGGCTGCAGACCGGGTAATACACGTCGCCCATCAGCGGCTGCACCAGCAGGCCGGGATAATGGCCGCGGCCGAAGCGGATGCCCACGTCGATGCCTTCGCCTTCCAGGTCCTGCAAGGCGCCGCTCGTTTGCAGCACCACTTCGATGCCGGGATGGCGTTCGATGAAATGTCCGAGGCGCGGCGCCAGCCAGCGCGCCGCAAACGAGGGAATCGCGGTGATCGTCAGCCGCGTATTGGCAGGCGCAGGCCGCAGGGCTTGCGCCGCCGTGGCGATCTCTGTAAAAGCCTTGCCCAGCACCAGCGCGAATTGCCGCCCCTGTGGCGTGACCGTCACATGGCGGCCATTGCGCAGGAATAGCGGCAAGCCCAGCTCTTCTTCCAGCTTGCGCACCTGGTGGCTGATGGCGCCGTGCGTCAGGTGCAACTCCTCGGCCGCGCGCGAAAAATTGCCGTGGCGGGCAGCCGCCTCGAAGGCGCGCAGTGCTGAAAAATTCGGCAATCTGGACATGGCGTTTAATGTGAATAAAAGTAACTAGCACGTCGAATATAACTCGTTTTGTTAGCTTAACACGGCGCTTTATGATGAATCCTGTTCACTTATCCACAGGAAGGCCCGCCATGTCCCTCATTTTGTATGTCGACCGCAACCGCATCAGTCCGTACGCCCTGTCCACCTATGTCGCCCTGAGCGAAAAGCGGCTTCCCTTCACCGTCCAGGACGTCGACCTGGACGCCGGCGCGGCGCGTCAGCCGCCGTTCAGCGCCCTGAGCCTGACGCAGCGCGTGCCCGCCATCGACCACGACGGCTTTATCCTGACGGAATCGAACGCCATCGCCGATTATCTCGACGACGTCTTTGCCGCGCCCGATTATCCTTCCGTGCTGCCGCGTGATCTGCGCCAGCGGGCACGGGCGCGGCAGGTGCAGGCCTGGCTGCGCAGCGATCTGCTGGCGCTGCGCAACGAGCGCGATTCCACCGTCGTGTTCCACCCGCCCCGCGCGGACCATGCGCCGCTGTCGCCGGCGGCACAGGCCGCTGGCGCCAAGCTGCTGCAGATCGCGGGCGAACTGGTGCAGGGCGAGCATCTGTTCGGCGCCTGGAGCATCGCCGACACGGACCTGGCCCTGATGTTGTTGCGTTTGATCAAGAGCGGCCAGCCCGTGCCGCCTGCGCTGCGCGCGTATGCGCTGGCCCAGTGGCAGCGTCCTGCCGTGCGGCAGTGGCTGGCGAACGTGCCGTTGCCGCAACTGGCTTAGTCAGCAGCCACACGAGGGCAAAGGCGCCGCTGGCCGCCGCCGTCACCCACAGCAGCGGTTTTTCGCTGCCGTCCGTGATGGCGGCGATGACGGCGCCGCAGGCGGCCGTGATGGCCATCTGCACGAAGAAGAACAGGCCCGAGGCGCTGCCCGCCTGGGCGCCATACGGCTGCAGCACGGCCAGCTGGCAGGCGGGAATCGCCATGCCTACCGACACCATCACCAGCAGCATGGGCGCCACCAGCGAGGCCACATGCTGTGGCGCCAACGTACCCGCCAGCAACAGGCTGGCCGCCCCCGCCACATTCAGCAGCACAGCCACGCCCAGCATGTGATCGGCGCCCAGGCGCGGTCCCAGCGCGCGGAACAGGCTCGAGCCCGCGATATAGCCGCTCACCGTCAGCCCGAACACCAGCGCATACGCGCCGGGCGACAGGTGCATGCCCCTTTGCAACAGCACGGACGATTCCGCGATGAACGGGAAATACGTGCAATACACACAGCCGATGGCCAGCGCATAGCGCAGGAAATATCTGTCGCCCAGCAGGCGGCAGTACAGCGACAGGGTATTGCCCTGTGGTACGACGCTGGCCGGCCTGGTTTCCGGCACCCAGGCGGCGATCAGCCACAGCGACAGCGCACCCAGCAGGCACAGCACGCCAAACACGGCGCGCCAGCCGAGCGCCGCGTCGAGCACGCTGCCGGCCAGCGGCGCCAGGATCGGCGACAAACCCATCGCCATCGATATTCTGCCCAGCATGCGCGCCTGCGTGGCGGGGTCGAAGCGGTCGCGCACCATGACCCGGCCGATGATGGTGCCGCTGCAGCCGCCGAACGCCTGCAGCACGCGCGCGGCGATCAGCATGTGCACGTCGCTGGTGAAGGTGCAGACGATGCTGGCGAGCACAAAAATGCCCGTGCCGGCCAGCAGCACGGGACGGCGTCCGTAGCGGTCGGCCAGCGGTCCGCAGGCGAGCATCGAGGCGGCGGAGCCGGCCATGAACAGGCTCAGGGTCAGTTGTAACTGGGCATCGCTGGCATGCAGGGCATCGGCCATGGCCGGCAGCGAAGGGAGATAGATGTCGATGCTGATGCGCGACAGGCAGACCAGCAGCAGCACGATGCCGCCCCAGGCCCATAAAGCGATGTGTTTCTGCATTGTTTTATACGATCCTTGCAAACGTGCGCCCCGCTGGCGCACCGGAACGGTGAGAGTAGGTTGGTTGTGGTGTAATGCGAAGTGCCACTCATCAGAAAACTCATTGGACCACTTGGACGATCATCATGCCGCGAGGAAAATCACCGCACGCCCTGGACTTGCCTCGTCCCACCAGCTGGCTCGACAAGGCAGGCGTCAACAAGCAGGATGGCGCGTATGAAGCGCTGCGCTCGGCCATCCTGACGAAGATGCTGCCGGCGGGCAGCCGGCTGCCATCGAGCCGCACCCTGGCCGAACGGTGGGAGTTGTCGCGCGGCACCATCGAAACCGTGTTCGACCGCCTGCACGCGGAAGCGTATGTGACGCGCGTGCCCGGTTCCGGCACGCGCGTGTGCGCCGTGGTGCCGGAACGCTTTTTGATGGCAGGATTTGCAGATACCGCCCCGGCCGCGCCGGCCAGCGTGCCCGCGCCCGCCCCGGACACGGGCGTGCGCGACGGCTTGCCCTTCGTGGCGCGGCGTGCCGACGCCAGCCTGTTTCCCATGGCTGCCTGGTCCAAGTGCGCCACGCGGGCGCTGGCGGCCGCCACGCCGGAGCAGCTGTGCAGCGCCGATCCGACCGGCCTGCCCCAGCTGCGCCAGCAGATCGCCGACTTCCTCGCCAAGTACCGCGGCATCCGCTGCGACCCGCAAGATATCGTTGTCACGACCGGCATCCGCCACGCGATCGACTTGCTGGCGCGCGGCATCGTGCGCGATGGCGACAAGGTGTGCCTGGAAGAACCGGGCTATCCGGCTGCGCGCGCCCTGTTCGCCCTGGCCGGCGCCGTGCCCGTGGACATTGCCGTCGATGCCGGGGGCATCGATTGCGCCGCCCTGGCTGCGCACACGGACGCCTGCCTCGCCTACGTGACGCCGGCGCACCAGTCGCCGCTGGGCGTGACCATGTCCGTCACGCGCCGCCTGGCCTTGCTGGAATGGGCGAACGACAGCGGCGCCTGGGTGGTGGAAGACGATTACGACAGCGAATTCAATTACCACAGCGCGCCGCTGGCGGCCCTGAAGGCACTGGACCAGTACCAGCGCGTGATTTATTGCGGCAGTTTCAACAAGACCCTGTTTGCCGGCCTGCGCGTGGGCTTCATGGTGCTGCCGCCCGCCTTGCGCCCGCAACTGCTGCGCATCGTGCAATTGACGGGCAGGTCCGTGGGCGTGACGGAACAGCTGGCGCTGGCCGCCTGGATGGAAGAAGGCGCTTTCGTGCGCCATCTGCGCCAGGCGCGGCTGGCCTACAAGGAGCGGCGCGACCTGCTGCTGGCCTGCCTCGAGCAGACGGCGCCCGGGCGCTACACGATTTCCGGCCAGCAAGCGGGTTTTCATTGCGTGCTGTGGCTGCCGCCCGATGGCGACGAACGGGCGTTTTGCGCGCGCGCGGCGCAAGAGGGCCTGGCCCTGCAGCCGCTCGGTGACTTTTGCCACAGCGCCAGGCTGGCGCCGGCCGTGCTGCTCGGTTACACGGCCCTGAGCCTGGCCCAGGTGCGCCACGCTGCACAAAAATTGGGCAGATTGCTGTTGTCGCCGGCGCCCGCGGCTGAATGAAACGGCGGCCTGGCTTATAATCACGGCTTCGCCGCAGCGTCCGCAGGGCGCCGGCAGCTGATTACAGAATCTGTCATGACCACCACCCGCACCGAAACGGCGCTGATCCGCGAGCTGGGCCGCGTCGATTACGAGCCGACCTTTGCCGCCATGCGCGCCTTTACCGACGCGCGCACGACGGACACGCGCGACGAACTGTGGATCGTCGAGCATCCGCCCGTCTTTACGTTGGGCCTGGCGGCCGACCGCGGCCATCTGCTGGCCGGCGCCGAGAGTGTGCCCGTGGTGCAGACGGACCGGGGCGGCGAAGTCACCTTCCACGGCCCCGGCCAGGTGGTGATTTACCTGCTGATGGACTTGCGCCGCAACAAGCCGGGCGGCAAGCTGTATGCGCGCCAGTTCGTGCATAAAATCGAGCAAGCCATCATCAACGTGCTGGCGGCGTATAATCTCGCAGGCGAGCGCATCGATGGCGCGCCCGGCATCTACATTGCCGGCGGGCCAGACAAGGGTGCGAAGATCGCCGCGCTGGGATTGAAAGTGCGCGGCAACGGCTGCACCTACCATGGCGTATCGCTCAACGTGGCGATGGACCTGGCGCCGTTTTCCTGGATTAACCCTTGCGGCTATTCCGGCCTGAAGACGGTGGACATGCGCAGCATGGGCGTCGTGGCGCCGCTGGCCGAGGTGCAGCGGGCCCTGGCCCAGGAATTGACCGTATTACTCGATGTAAGCGAAGTAAACAGCGCCGCAGGCGCGCCTCAGGCAGCGGATGCCTGAGCAAACAAACCAACATGCCCGTCAAGGGCTTGCAGCCATGACTTCTGAGACCATTTCCAGCACCGCCCCCGCCGCTCCCGCCTACAACCCGAGCGAAAAGCAAAAAGGCGCCAGCAAGACTTCGCGCATCCCGATCAAGATCATTCCGATCGAGCAAGTCGAGCGCCTGAAAAAGCCGGACTGGATCCGCGTCAAGGCCGCTTCGGCTTCGACCCGTTTCTATGAAATCAAGGATGTGTTGCGCGAAAACAAGCTCGTGACCGTGTGCGAGGAAGCCAGCTGCCCGAACATCGGCGAGTGTTTCGGCAAGGGCACGGCCACCTTCATGATCATGGGCGACAAGTGCACGCGCCGCTGCCCGTTCTGCGACGTGGGCCACGGCCGTCCGGACCCGCTGGACAAGGAAGAGCCGGCCAACCTGTCGAAAACCATCGCCAAGCTGCGCCTGAACTACGTCGTCATCACCTCCGTCGACCGCGATGACTTGCGCGACGGCGGCGCCGGCCATTTCGTCGAGTGCATCCAGCAAACGCGCGCCCTGTCGCCGAACACCCGCATCGAAGTGCTGGTGCCCGACTTCCGCGGCCGCCTGGAAAAAGCCCTGGATCTGTTCAAGGATGGCTTGCCTGACGTCATGAACCACAACCTGGAAACGGCGCCGCGCCTGTACAAGGAAGCCCGTCCCGGTTCCGACTACATGCACTCGCTGAAACTGCTGAAGGATTTCAAGGCCATGTACCCGGACGTCAAAACCAAGTCCGGCATCATGGTGGGCCTGGGCGAGACGGACGAGGAAATCCTGCAAGTCATGCGCGACATGCGCGAGCACGACATCGACATGCTGACCATCGGCCAGTACCTGGCGCCATCGAACAGCCACCTGCCCGTGCGCCGCTACGTGCACCCGGACGTCTTCAAAATGTTCGAGGAAGAAGCCTATAAAATGGGCTTCACCCACGCCGCCGTGGGCGCCATGGTGCGCAGCTCGTACCACGCGGATGAACAGGCGCACAGCGCCGGCGTGGAATCGGCGCTGAATTTCTAAGCCGTTTGCGCCACATCAAAGCCGCCCGCGATAGCGTGGCGGCTTTTTTTTGCCTGATTGAGGTGATGTACAATATCCTGTACAATTATTGGCATGTACTTTCCATGGAGTGGTGGCACGGCATGAATATCCTGACTTTCAGCGAGGCGCGCGCGGGCCTGAAAAGCGTGATGGACGACGTCTGCAACGACCATACGCCTACGGTGATCACGCGCGTGAATGGCGAACATGTGGTGATGCTGTCCTTGTCGGACTACAACAGCATCGAGGAAACCCTGTATTTGCTGGGCACGGCAAAGAATGCCAGCCGGCTGATGGCGTCCGTGGCGCAGATCAAGGCGGGCAAGGCGCAGCCACGGGCATTGGCGCGGCATGAAAAACCGGAAGACTGAAAACAAGCAGCAGGCGCGCGCCGCCGTGCTGGCCTGGACCGATCATGCCTGGGAGGATTATCTGTTCTGGCAAGAGAACGACTTGAAAATCCTGCAAAAAATCAACGACTTGCTCGATGCATGCCTGGCCGATCCGTTCAAGGGCACGGGCAAGCCGGAACCGCTGAAAGGCGACCTGACGGGTTTCTGGTCGCGCCGCATCGACCGCCAGCACCGGCTCGTGTATCTGCCCGACGCGGGCTGCATCTACGTGGCGGCCTGCCGTTATCACTATGACGACAAATAGGCATTGCCCAGCCGTACCGTAACGCGGTACCGGACGTGACGCGGCTATACTGATCAATGATGTTTTAAAAACATGATTGACGGGGGAGCCATGGACGTACGCATCGACGCATCGTGGAAGGCGCGGCTGGAGGGGGAGTTTGCCCAGCCCTACTGGGAGCGCCTGGCCGCCTTCGTGAAGGAAGAGTACGCGGCGGGGCCGTGTTTTCCTCCGGGTAAATACATTTTTCGCGCCTTCGACCTGACGCCGTTCGAGCAAGTCAAAGTCGTGATCCTGGGGCAAGACCCGTATCACACGCCCGGTGCCGCCATGGGGCTGTGCTTTTCGATTCCCGAAGGCACGCCGCCGCAGCCGAGCCTGCAGAATATCTTCAAGGAATTACACAGCGACGTGGGCGTGGCGCGCACGCGCACGGATTTGTCCGATTGGGCGCAGCAAGGCGTGTTCCTGCTCAACAGCGTGCTGACGGTGCGCGCCGGGGCGGCCGGTTCGCACGCGGCCAAGGGATGGGAAAAGCTGACGGACAGCGCCATCCGCCACCTGTCCGCCGAGCGCGAACACCTTGTGTTCATCCTGTGGGGCGGCTATGCGCAAGCCAAGCGCACCCTGATCGACCCCGGCAAGCACCTGGTGCTGGCAGCGCCGCATCCATCTCCCTTGTCGGCCAGCAAAGGTTTCTTTGGCAGTAAGCCGTTCAGCCAGGCAAATGCGTATCTGCAGGCGCATCATCATGCCGAAATCAAATGGGGCAATGAATAATGGTGACATTTTGTCTCCAGTAAGGGTTGCTTTGTCCCTATCATGTGCTATGCTCATTGGGATACCCGACGACATCCGAACAAACCCGACGACACGAGCTAAATAATGAGTGTGACTGAAGAACGCGGCCGTATTACGGCCAGGGTTTCCGGCTCAATTGCCGAGAAACTTCAAGAAGCGGCTGAGCTGACCGGCGCTACCTTGAATCAATTCCTCGTGCAAGCTGCATTGGAAAAGGCGGAAATGATCATCGATCGCGAATACCTGATCCGCTATTCCCGTCGTGACGCCGCCATGATGATCGATTTGCTGGAAAACCCGCAGGGGCCGAATGCGGCTTTGACGAAGGCTTTTGAAAATTATGCACAGAAAGTAGAGAATGGCGTACTTCGTGACAGCACTGAAAGCAATACATGATGTAACAAGGTTTCATTGCGGCACACCGGTATTGGATACGTGGTTGCAGACAATAGCAAGGCAGCATCAGCGGCATGGCGCATCGCGAACGTTCGTGCTGGTCGATGAAACTGATCCTACGGAAATTATTGGCTATTTTTCACTGGCGATTCGTACCATGACCCCCAAGGAGGCTATTCCCATCGCCATGATGAAGAAGTTGCCCAGCAACGTACCCGGCTTTACCTTGGCGCGGCTTGCTGTCGCGCAGCGGCATCAGCGTCGCGGCTTTGGCCGATTGCTGCTGGTAGCGGCCATGAAGCGTGTGCAATCGGTCGCAGCGGAGGTGGGCGGTTTTGCCCTGTTTGTCGATGCCAAAGAGCCGCAAGGCACGCAATTTTATCAACAGTATGGTTTTACGCCCCTCCCCGATGATCCGCTGACCATGCTGCTACCAATCGCCGATATTCCCCATTAAAACAGCATCCCGATAGACGCCACGAGATCGTTTCTTAACGGCAACCGACAGCGGCAGGCGTTGCTCCCTGCCGCTGTCTTCGCGCGTAACGGTGGTAACGGTTAAAAACTGGTCGACAGGCCGGCGTAGATGCTGCGGCGGGCGCCATACTGCGGCGCTCCCACGCCCACGCCGGAACCGTCGCGCAGCAGGTACGACTTGTCGAACAGGTTGATCAGGGCCAGCCGTCCTTCCACCTTGCCCACCGGCGTGTTCTTCCACGTGTGCGTGAGCGCCGTGTTGACGGTGAAGTAACTCGGCAAATGGCCGGAATTCGGTGCGCCGCCGTCCGGCGTCATGCGCAGGCCGCTGCCGTAGAGGAAGTCAGCGCTCACTTGCGAATCGCCGAAGTGATAGTGGCCGCCGCCCGACAGCGTGTATTTCTGGTCATGATCGAGGTAGACATAGTGCTGGCTGATGTAGTTCAACTCATCGGCGCCAAACAGGGCTTGCCCCGAATTGATGTTGCGGCCCTGCGCCTTTTGCGTGCTGGCGTTGAGGAACAGGCCCCAGTTTTTCTCGCTGTAGATGGCGGACAGCTCCAGGCCCTTGGCGTAGCCGTCCGCATAGTTGAACGGCGTCAGGATCAACGCCTGGCCGAACTGGCCTTCGTCGAGCAAGTTGTTGATCTTTTTATAGTACACATCGGCCGTCACGGTCAGTTTTGAATTGACCTGGTGGCTGATGCCGATATCGTAGTAATGCGTGCGCTCGGCCTTGACGTTGTCGGACCGGCCGATTTCCGGCGCATTCGTCGTGTTCGCGTACAGGTCGATGCTGGCTTGCGCCGCCAGCTCCTGCGGCGGCGGCGTGAAGTAGCGCGAATAGCCGGCGTGCAGGGCCGTGCCCGGCGCGATCTGGTAGGCCAGGTTGACGCGCGGGCTCCATTGCTGTTCGCTCGTGTAGGCCGAGACCTTGTCGAAGCGGGCGCCGTAGTTCAGGGTCAGCGGCTTGCTGATATGCCACTCATCCTGCAGGTAGACACTGGCCAGGGTGCCCGTCTTGCCGCTGTTGTCCAGAATGCTGAACGGCGTGGTGGAAGTTTGCGCCCCGTCCATGGCGGGGAAGACGGCCACCGTGTTGTCGCTCGTCGTCTTCTGGCGCGTGTAGGCCAGACCCGCGCGCACGGTGTGGTCCTGGTGCAACTTGTAGCTGATGTCGAACTGGGCACCGGAAGCGCTGTTCGCGCGGCGCGAGTCCGAGGCCACGCCGTTGTAGATCAGGTCGCCAATGGCATCGGGCGTGAAGTGCAGTTCCGAATTCTGGTGGAAGGCCGACACCTGGTAATTGACGTCGCCCAGGCTTTTTTGCAGCGACAGCACGAGAAAACGGTTCACTTCGCGCTGGTTTTCATTCAGCTGCGAGGAAGGGATGCTGGACGTGCCCGCCTGCGTGTCGCTGTGGCCGGCCAAGCTGAATGCCGGCGCCTGGTCCGGGTTGTTCGGGATCTGGAAGCGGCCGTTATAGGTGCCGAACATGGCGCCCAGGCGGGTATTGTCATCGAGGAAATACGACAGGCTGCCGAAGGTTTTATTCTGGCGCGTCTTGTCGTGCAGGGCGCTGCGCGTGGCTTGCGGGTTTTCCACGCCCAGTGCATTGCCCAGATAGCTGCCGGACAAATAGTAATTGAACTTGCCCACGCTGCCAAAAAATTCGGCACTCGGCTCCACATGGTCGTGGCTGCCGACCATGATGCCGATGCGCCCGCCGGGCGTCATGCCGCCCTCCTTCGTTTCAATATCGACGATGCCGGCCGTGCGCAGGCCGAACTGGGCCGGCAAGGCGCCCGTCATGAAATCCGTCTTGTCGATCAATCGCGTGTCGATCGACTGGCCGAAGCCGCTGATGCTTTCAGGCAACTGCACGCCATTGATGCGGTATTGCACGTTGGCATGGTCGTCGCGCACATGCAAAGCACCTGATCCCTTCGAATCCTGCGACACGCCCGGCAAGCGCAGCAGCACTTCATTGAACGGCGTGTTGTCGCCCTGGCCCAGCATGTCGACCATGTGGCTGTCGATGCTGTAGATGGTGGTGCCGACTTTCGGCGACAGTTCGATGCGCGCGCTTTTCAGATGGGCGGAGGTGACCTCGACCTTTTGCATTTCTGGCGGGGCGGCATCGGTACTGGCTTCGGCAGGCTCGGCGGCATGGGCGGAAACGGTAAACAGGCTGGCAAGGGCGAGCGACAGCGCGCTCAGGCGTGGTGTGTGTTGCATGGTAAACCTCGAAAATAGTCAACGCCAGGCGGCCAGGCGCGCATCAAAGCGCGGCAAGGGGCAGCCTGAAAAGGATAAAAACAGCGTGGGAACTACAGTGAGGCGGCAGGCGGGCCGCGTACGGGCGGCAGGACGAGGGCGGTGACGGGCGCCAGGGTAGCGGGCGCGAGGGCCAGCAAGCGGTACGGCAGTAACTGGGCGGGCGGCTCGGCGATGGCCGGCGGCACGGCGATGTCGGCCACCTTGTCGATGACCGTGGCGCACAGCGCGCATTCTTCCGCGTCGAGCGTCGTCTTGTGCAGGTGCGAGGCGGCCGTCGACAGCAGGAACACGAGGGCCAGCGCACTGAACAGCGCCACGCACAGCTGCCACGGCGTGCGCGCGAGGGCGGACGCCGGGTAAGGCTTGCGGGATGGCTGGCGGGAAGACATGGGCGCATAGTAGCAAGAAAATCGCCGCGCTGTCAGCGCTTGTTGCTTGATTTGCGCCAGAGCGGGCTTACAAGGTGGCGCGCAGGTCGCGCGGCGACAGGCCGTAATGCTGGCGGAAACGGGCCGCGAAGCGCGAGGGCGAGGCGTAGCCGCAGGCGGCGGCGATGTCGGTGATGGGTAAGATGCCAGATTGTAATTCCTGCAAGGCCAGTCCCAGCCGCACGTCTTCCAGGATGGCGCGGAAGTGACGCTGTTCCAGGGCCAGCTGGCGGCGCAGGGTCGAGGCGCCCAGGTGCAGATGGCTGGCGACCTTGGCCACGCTCCAGTCGGCGCCCGGGTCCAGCAGCAGCACTTGCTGCACGCGCGCGGCCAGCGGGTCGCGGCGGTCCAGCAACAGCGGGCCGCAATGGCCGCCCAAGGCCAGGGCCAGCAGCAAGCCTTCCGCCTGGTGCGCCAGCAGCGCAGGCGGCGTGCTGCTGGCCAGGCTGGCCGTCAGCTGGTCCCAGGCCACCGCCGCGTGGGCATCGAGCGGCACGCACAGGCTGGCCGTGGCCGCCTGGCGCAGCTGGGTATCGACGAGGCCGCCATGGCGCGCGCGGAAACGGGCGATCAGGGCCGGCGAAAAACTCAGCACTTCCGCGCGGTAGCCTTGCGCGCCGGGCAGGTTGGCTACGCCCAGTTCCTGTCCGGCCGGCATCAGCACCACGTCGTGCGTGCCGGCGCGCGCCTGGCGTGCCCCCCATTCCAGCAGCTTGGTTCCTTGCCGCACGCGGCATAGGGCGCTCTGGAAGACGGGCACGCGGCGCAGGGTTTGCGCGCGGCGCGCCTCGATGGTGCCGTGGGCGATGCGCAGCTCGCTCAGGGCCACCGCTTCCATGTCATCTGCCATACAGTCCCGTCAGCTGTGCCTTGCCCAGTGCGTTGGCGTTGAGCATGTAGCCGAGCATGGCGCCGCTGGCGCCCTGGTCCAAGGGCAGCTTGTCTGTTTTCAGCGCCCACACCGTGATCTGGTAGCGGTGGGCCTGGTCGCCCGGTGGCGGGCAGGCGCCGCCATAGGCGCTGTCGCCGTAATCGTTGCGCCCTTGCACGGCGCCGGCCGGCAAGGCGGCGGTTGTCGTTCCCGCAGGCAAGGACGTGGTGCTGGTCGGCACATTGAACACGCTCCAGTGCCACCAGCCGCTGCCCGTGGGCGCGTCCGGGTCGTACAGGGTGATGGCGTAGCTTTTCGTGCCGGCTGGGGCATTGCTCCACGACAATTGCGGCGACAGGTTGCCGCCCGTGCAGCCGAAGCCCTGGAATACTTGCGCGCTCGCCAGGCGCTGGCCGGGGGCGATGTCGGTGCTGGTGACCGTGAAATCGGCGGCGTGGGCGCCCAGGTGAAGAGCGAGGCCCAAGGTGGCGGCGAGGAAGCGGGAGGCGGTCATAGTTTTCCTTTCGATAAGTATAGGGGAAAGTGTATGCCGTGCAATATTTACCCGCGATGCCGATGCGCTCGCTGATGGTGCTGAAACGCTCGTTTTATTCTATTTTAGCCGTTCGCATGAGCGTGTTGTGTGGTTTGCCGCTTTCTGACCGTGCATGATTTTCACTGTGGGGCTTTCATGCTATCGTTTCGCAGCCCAAATTTCCCAAAGTTTCCATGTCACAACGCTCGATCAAGTGGTTGCTCAGCAAACTGCACCTGTACGTGGGCCTGTGGTTCGGCGCCCAGTTCGTCCTGCTGGGCTTGACGGGTTCCGCCATCGCCTGGATGCCGGAACTCGACGCTTACCTGAATCCCAACTTGTTACAGGCGAGCACGCCCGCACCTGGCCAGGTGTTCCAGGTGACGCCGCGTACGCTGCAGGTGGTGGTGGATGGGCTTACGGCCGACCCCTCCTACGGCAAGCCGAGCCAGCTCAATCCGCCCGCCGACGCGCGCGACGTGTACGTGGCCTCGTACCGCCAGCCAGGCAAGCCATCCCTCTTCAGCCAGGCCATCGTGCGCCAGGTGATGGTCGACCCCTACACCCTGCAAGTCAAAGGCGAGCGCGACTGGGGACGCTTCGGCCTCTCGCGCCCATTGCTGATGTCGTGCATGTTTCATTTGCACCGCTATGTATTGTCCGGCGACGCGGGCAAGACGATCACGGGCATTTCCGGCGTGGCCCTGCTGCTGATGGCCCTGAGCGGCATTTACCTGTGGTGGCCGCGCTTGCAGTGGACGGCGATCCGGCGCGCCTTGACGGTGTCGCATGGCGGCTCCTGGCCCCGTTTCAATTACACCTTGCACAAGGCGGCGGGCTTCTTTGCCGCGCCCGTGCTGGCCGTGCTCGCCTTTTCCGGCATCTATTTCAATTTGCCGCAATTGATCGTGCCCCTGGTGGAGCTCGTGTCGACGGTGCCGGACACGGCAAAATTGAAAAATGTGGCCCGGGATGGCGCCGTGCTCGATGCGGGCCAGGCCATGGCCGCCGCGCAGCAGCTGTATCCGCAGGCGCGCGTGTCGCGCATCGTGCTGCCGGCGAAAAAGGACCAGCCCTACGAGATTCGCGTGCGCCAGCCCGGTGAAATCGCCCACGGCGACGGCGCCACCCGCATCACTCTGGACGCGCGCAGCGGCTTGCCCCTGCGCGTACGCGATCCCTTGCGGGCGCCGGCCGGCGATGTCTTCCTGGGCTGGCAATTCCCCCTGCATACGGGCCAGGCCTTCGGCGTGGCCGGGCGCGCCTTCATTACCGTCTTCGGTTTGATGCCCTTGCTGTTCCTGCTGACGGGCACCCTGGTGTGGTGGAAACGGCGGCGCGGCCGGAAATAAGCGGCCGCCAAACCGTTGCGGGGAAAGTTGCTATCATCATAGTATTTTCCGGCGTATCCACTGTCCGGAGTCACCCGCACAAGGACCAGCATGAGCCATCCAGAGATCACCGTAGCAATGTTGAATGAACGCGGCACAGGCCGCCTGCCCGGCCACCTGGGCATCGTCATCACGGAAGTGGGCGATGGCCAGCTGACGGCGGAATTGCCCGTGCTGCCGCATCTGCTGGCGCCGAATGGCTATCTGCACGCGGGCAGCGTGGTGACCCTGGCCGACACGGCGTCAGGCTATGGCTGCATCGTCAACCTGCCCGAGGGCGCCAACAATTTCACCACCATCGAGCTGAAATCGAACCACCTGGGCACGGCCCGCGAAGGCACGCTCACTTGCACCGCCAAGGTCGAGCACAAGGGCCGCAACACGCAAGTGTGGGATGCCGTGGTGAAAAGCAAGGAAACGGGCAAGACGATCGCCCTGTTCCGCTGCACGCAGATGATTCTGTATCCAAAGTAAGGTAAGCAACCCAAATCAACTGCTGGGGTCAGACCCGACGGGTCTGACCCCGGATTTTTGCGTTAGGGTTAAATTTTTACCCAGTTACCTTTATACAAGATTGGTCCCGTCGGTCCGTTCGGATTCGGCGAACCGCCTTTCGGCTCCAGGGTGACGGCCAGCAAGGCCACGTCGTTGCCGATGGCGCGCTGGGACAGGGCCAGTTTCACATTGCCCTTGTCCGCCAGCAAGCCCAGGGAGCGCGGGTTGCCGCTCTTCGGCACGGCCCACAGTTCCAGATCCTTATCACTTGGCACGGGCGCGTTGGCCACCATGCGCACCTCGAGCGCGCCGTGGCGGCTGTCGGCCGTCAGCACCAATGCCGTTTGCGCCTTCTCGTCCGTCAGGCTGGCGACATAGCTGATCTGCGGCGCGTCCATCACGCGCGTGGCCAAGACGATCACCAGCAAGGCGGCGATGGCGCTCGACGCCATGCCCAGGCCACGCCAGAACGACAGCGCATCGCGCCACAACGCCCAGCCGCCCTGCGGCTTCAGGTGCAGGCGCTGCTCGATCTGCTGCCACACGCGCTTGGGCGGCGCCACGGGCGTGGCGAATTCGGCCATCGGTTCCAGGCGCCGGCGCCATTCGGCCGTGATATTGCGCAAATCGGCGTCGTTGTGCAGCCAGCCTTCGAAACGCCGCCGCGCGCCCCCTTTCAGGGTGCCCAGTACATATTCGGACGCCAGTTTCTGGCGCAGGGTGTCATTGCCGCGGATATTCATGATGCCTCCCGTTTCGCCAGGCACGTGCGCAGCCGTTCCAGGCTGCGGCGTATCCACGTCTTCACGGTGCCGATCGGCAGCGACATCTGCTGCGCCACTTCGCTGTGCGACAGGTCGTGATAGAAGGCCAGGGCGACCACCTGCCGGTGCAGCCCTTCCAGGGCGGACATGCAAAACGCCAGCGCCTTGGCGTCACCGCTCAGCTGCAGTGATTCGATCGGCGTGGCCTGGGGGTCCCGGAGTGCATTCATGACTTCGCTATCAAACTGTTTGGCATCGATTTCCACGGTATCGTCGCTGCGCCGCAGCACATCGAACGCCTTGTTGCGCACGATGGTGGCCATCCAGGTCATCGGCGCGGCCAGATGGCTCTGGTAAGCGGCGGCGTTGTTCCAGATGGCGACAAAACCCTCTTGCAAGGCTTCTTCAGCGAGCTCTTGCTTATGCAATATACGCAGCGCGAAGCCAAACAGTTTCGATGAGGTGGAGTTATATAGCTGGCGGAACGCCGTGGCGTCCTTGTTCCCGGTGGCAAGCAGCCAGGTTTTCAGTTGCTGCGGGTCGAGCGATTGAGCGGCTGGGGACACGGCTGGCCTTCACAAGGTGAATGGGATCACGCCTGGGAAGGTTATAACAGATTGACAACGCTTGGCAACAGGGTTTTGTGCCGTGTTATCCCGCGATGGCCGTTTCGAGCAATTTGTGCAGTTCGGCAAATTCCGGCTTGCCCACGTAGCGCTTGAGGATCTTGCCCTGCTTGTCGAGCACGAAGGTGGTGGGCGTGAGGGCCACGTCGCCGTAGGCCTTGGCCGCCTCGCCCGTCACGTCGAGCGCCACCTTGAACGGCAGCTGGCGCGTTTCGGCGAAATTCAGCACGTAGTTGGCCGGATCGTATTTCATGGCCACGGCCACGAATTCCAGGCCCTGCCCCTTGTACTTGTTGTAGGTGTCGACCATGTCCGGCATTTCCGCCACGCAGGTGGTGCACGAAGTGGCCCAGAAATTGACCATCACCACCTTGCCGCGCAGGCTGGCCGAGGTGATCTTCTCGCCATGGATGCCGTGGAAAGTCACGTCCGGCGCGCGTTGCTTGTCGTTCAGCGACAGATAGCCGGCCGCCGCCACGCCCGCCACGAACACGGCGATGAGGGCTGGCTTGATCCAGGACTTGCTTGCGGAGGGCGAAGTGGACATGGCAAAGTTTCACTAATGTAGAGCAACGATGCGGCCATTATAGACGCATCGTCAGTCTGGCGCCGTAGGTCAAACGGCGGAGGCGTTTATTGCTGGACCGTATCGCTGACCGTGCTGGTCGTGCGCTGCTGCGGCGGATCGGGCTGCAATTGCTTCAGTTCCGCTTCCGAAATGTAGTCGAACAGCTTGACCACTTTCTGCACGCCGCCCACGCCGCGTGCCACGTCGGCCGCGACCGTGCCTTCGCGCTGGGTCACGCGGCCCATCAGGAAGACGGTGCCGTTTTCCGTGACGACCTTGAACGAGGCGGCCGAGATGGTTTTCATGTCGACCAGGCTGGCCTTGACCTTGGTGGTGATCAGCGCGTCGTTCGAGCGCGAGGTATAGCTGGCCGGGCCGGCGATGATCAATTCATTGGCCACCGACTCCACGCCCTCGATATTGCGCACTTCGCGCTCGACGGCATTTTTCATCGCCTCGTCGCGCACTTCGCCCGTCAGCAGGACGCGGCGGTTGAAGCTGGTGACATTCACGTGGCCCGCATCGCCGACGATGGACGGGATGCGCGCCTCGCCCTTGACGGCGATCGACTTGTCTTCGGTCTGGGCGCCCAGGGTGCGGCGGTCCGCCGCGGCAACGCCGCCCATCACCGCGCCGCCGACCATCAGTTCGATGCAGCCGGTGAGCGAAGTGAGCATGGCGCCGCACAGCAGTGCGGTGGCCAGCGGGCGTTGTACGCGTTTCCAGCCTGGGCCAGTACCGAATTTAGTCATTCACGTCTCCTCCGAATAGCGCGACGTCGATGCCGTCGCAGATGCAATGTATGGTGGTCAGGTGGACTTCCTGGATGCGCGCCGTGCGCTCGGCCGGCACGCAGATATGCACGTCGGCGTCCGTCAGCATCTTGCCGATGGCGCCGCCGTCCTTGCCCGTCAGCGCCACGACGCGCATTTCGCGCTCGAGCGCCGCTTCCACGGCCGCCATCACGTTGGCCGAATTGCCCGACGTGGAGATGGCCAGCAGGATGTCGCCGGCCTGGCCGAAGGCCTGCACCTGCTTCGAGAAGATCTCGCGGTAGCTGTAGTCGTTGGCCACGGCCGTCAGGATCGACGTATCCGTCGTCAGCGCCAGGGCCGGCAGCGGAAAGCGCTCGCGTTCGAAGCGCCCGACCAGCTCGGCCGCGAAATGCTGGCAATCGGCGGCGGAACCGCCGTTGCCGCAGGCGAGGATCTTGTTGCCGTTGGACAATGCATAAAACATCAGGTCGATCGCCTGCGCAATGGGTTGCGCCAGTACGGTGGCTGCCTGGATCTTGAGTTCGGCACTTTCGTGGAAGTGCGAGAGGATGCGTTGATTATTCATAGTCTGCCGATTATAGTGCAGGCGCGCGGCATGGCGGACAAGCACTGTTAAAAATGCTTACATATCGAGGATGTTCTTCAGCCAGCTGATGCGCCCGCCATCGATGGCCAGCGCGTCGAAGCGGCATGGCGGCACGGTTTTTTGTCCCAGCAGCCAGGTTTGCGCGGCCACCACCATGCGCCGCTGCTTGGCGGGCGTGATGCTGGCCAGGGCGCCGCCGAAGCTGGCACTGCTGCGCAGCCGCACTTCGACGAAGACGACGGACGGCCCATCGCGCATGATCAGGTCCAGTTCGCCGCCCTTGCACAGATAATTGCGTTCCAGCAGCACCAAGCCTTGCAGCAACAGATACGCGAGCGCATCGTCTTCCCCCTGCCGTCCCCGTTCCCGTTTGTTCCAGAAGGGCGGCATGGCGGTGTCCTTATTGTACCGGCGGCATGGTGGCAGGTGGCGGCGGAGCCGGTGGCCAGGTGCCCAGCACGCCCTGCTGGTAGGTGGCGGCCTGTTCCGTGCGTTCGAACACGCTTTGATCATTCTCAAAGCGCACGGCCAGGCGGCCCGTCACGCCGTCGAGCGTGAATGGCGCGTTTGGCCGCAGCGCCACTTCGCGCGCCACGCGGAAGGCGTCGATGCCCAGCGCGTACAGGCGTTCCATGTCGGCCGTCAGGCGGGCGTCGGCCGGTTGCGGCGGTTGCGGATACACCATCACTTGCGGATGGTCGCGCCGCACCTGCCATGGCAGGTCCAGCAGGCGCGCGCCGTCGAGTTCGGGACCGCTGGCGCCGCGCCCGGCGCCGGGGTTCAGTGACGAGGTGCCATACAGGGGCAGGTCGCTGCCGATGGCCACGCGCAGCTGGCGCGCCTGGTCGGCGTCGAGCGCGGCAAACAGCAGGCCCGGCGGCGTGGCGGCCAGGCGCGCGCGCAGCTGCACCAGTTCCGCATCGCTCAGGTAGCCATTCGTGGCCGTCAAGTCCATCACATCGACTTTGCCGCCTTGGCGCAGCCATTCCTGCTTGAAGGCGGCGCTGATGCGGCGCTGCGAAGGCGAACCGGCCGACAGGATCAGCGCGCTGGCGCCCGGCTGTTCGCTGGCGGCCCAGGCGGCGACCTGGCGCGCTTCCGCCTCGATCGACAGGCCCATCACCAGCAGCTTGGCCGGCAGGCGCGCTTCGCCGCGGTTGTCCGGGTGGTTCAGGGCGATCGTCGGCTTGCGTACCAGATCGCTGTTCGCCACGGCCGTCACGGCCGAGCGCGACAACGGTCCGACGACGACGTCCTGTTCCTCTTGCGCTTGCGCAAACTTGTTCAGCACGTCGCTGCTGCCGTCGCCCGTGTCGATCACCGTTACTTCGAAGCCGCTGCGGTCGCGCTCATACGCGGCCATGAAACCGGCGCGCAGCAGTTCGGCGGCCGGGCCCAGGGACGCCGAGCGCAGCGGCAGCAGCAGGCCGATGTGGTGCAGATTGCCGTCGGACGGCGCCGGTGCCGTGGCGGCCGGCATGTCCTGCGGCGTGCCCGTTGCCGGCTTGGTGGTGGTGGGCGCCAGCGGCGCGCCGCTGCCGTCGTACGCGGTAATATCGGGCACGGCCACGGCAAACGTGACCGGTTCGGGCGCGGGCGGCTTGGGCGGCACGGGAGGCGGCAGCGGCTTCGGTGGCGGCAGCGCCCTTGTGTTAGATTCAATAGGCGCGCACAATTGCCCGGGCGCGTCGCAAGGCGTGCTGCAAGCGCTCAGCATGCCGGTCGCGGCACAAACAAGCAGTAACTTCACACTATTAGCAAGCATTCAACCTCCAAAATGACCGTACAAGAAATCAGTTCCATCGCCAGCCTGCCCATCATGACAGAGGCGGCGCACCAGGTCTATCCTATCGCAACATTGTATATAGTGGCCACGCCCATCGGTAATGTGACCGATATCAGCCTGCGCGCGCTGCACTTGCTGAGCCTTGCCGATGCCGTCGCCTGTGAAGATACGCGCAACACGGCGCACCTGCTGACGCGCTTCGGCTTGAACAAGCCATTGATTGCGGCGCATCAACATAATGAGCGCGAAGTGGCGCAGACCTTGATCGCGCGCCTGCACGCCGGCGAGCGCATCGCCCTCGTTTCCGACGCGGGCACGCCCGCCGTGTCCGACCCCGGCGCGCGCATCGTCGACGCCGTGCGTGCGGCCGGTTTGCGCGTGCTGCCCCTGCCCGGCCCGTCGGCGGCGATCACGGCCATCTCCGCCAGCGGCTTGTTGAATGACCAGTTCTACTTTGTCGGCTTCCTGCCGGCCAAGGCCAAGCAGCGCGAAAACATCTTGCACAGCCTGCGCGGCGTGACGGCGACCATGGTGTTCTATGAAGCGCCGCACCGCATCCTCGATTGCGCCACGGCCCTGGTGGAAGCGTTCGAGCCGACGCGCCAGGTGGTGTTCGCGCGCGAACTGACGAAACTGTTCGAGGAAATCCACCGCTGCCCCCTGTCGGAAGCGGAAAGCTGGATCCGTGCCGACGCGCACCGCGAAAAGGGAGAGTTCGTCGTCCTGCTGGAAGGCGCCACGCAAGCGCAGGACGCGGAAGACGTGGAAGCGGAACGCATCCTCAACATCCTGCTGGCCGAATGCAGCGTCAAGCAGGCGGCGAATCTGACGGCGCAAATCACGGGGCGCAAGAAAAACGCCCTGTATGAGCGGGCGTTGCAGTTGAAGGGGCAGGAATAAGGCGATTAGCTTGGCGGCTGGACATTGAGTGCACTTGCCGCCGCGAGCAATTGTTCCACATGCTCGATCAACTCGTCGACAAAGCCCTGCGTGACATCCAGCTCGCCCTCGTATTCGGCCAGGTTGCGCTTCTTGTGGGCCTGATTGAATAGCAGCCATTGCTGCGGCGTGAAACTCAGCGTGTGTTCCAGGCTTTGAAAGACGAGATAGCGGTTGTCGCTGCGATAACCATGTTGACGCAGCGCAGACAAGGCGGCAGCATGCGCCGCGTTATACGCGAGGTCGAAGCGGCTTTCCAGCGACAGTATCGGCTGCCTGGCATCGTGCGGGCGCACGGTGGCCGAGCGCAGCAAGCCCGCCCGTTCGCGTGCGTCCGGTGGCTCAGCCTTGAGCTGGCCGATGCGCGCCAGGTTCGCCAGCGCCTGTGAGCTTGAGGAGGTCATCATTGGCCCCTTTGACAAAAATTTTGGGCTGTTCGAGGACGCGCACGGCGAACGACTTGCCGTCGTCTATTCTTTGCCGCCATTCTTCATGTGTGTACAAGGTGGGGTTGATGCTGCGCCCCAGTTGCTGCTGCGCTGGCTGCAGCGCTGCCAGCAACTGGGCATTCGATGCCATGTTGCCGATGACCATCAGGTCGATGTCGCTGTGCGCCTGTTCCGTGCCCTTGGCCATCGAACCGTACACAAACGCCAGGTCGACTTCCTGCCAATACGGTTGCAGGGCCACGCGCAGCACATCGGCGACGCCAAAGGTTTTCAGCACGATGCTGCGCAGCTCGTCGAAGATCGGCGCATCATGATTTGCCTGGTAATGCTTCTGGTTGCCCACTTTCTTGACGGTCACCAGGGCCGATTTCGCCAGCTTGGCCAGTTCGCGTTGCACGGCGCCCGAGCCGATGGCCGCGAAGGCGATGATTTCATTCGCATAGAAAGAGCGCTGCGCCTGGCCAAAGAGCAAAGCCAGCACGCGTTGCTGTGTTTTGGAAAACAATGTGTCTGCATATATACCCATATTGGGTATGTTAATACCCAATATGGGTATAGTCAAGCAAGCCCTCACCACTTGCAACCGCTATCCTTCTTGTCCAGCAACATCAGCACGGGCGCCAGCAAGCCCGCCCCTGCATAAGCGGTGCGGCAATCGCCGCGCTTGCCTTGGGCGATGTCGCGCGCCAGCTGGGTTTCCGTTTGCAGCGGCTTGTCGGGGATTTGCCCCACGGCCGTGCCCACCTTGGACGGATCGCGCTCGCCCGCCATCTTGCGCGCCGTCTTCCTGGCCGCTTCCATGTCGAACTTCGGCGTTTCCGCAGTTTCTTGCCTGAAGGTGTCGGGACTGGCCGTCGGCGTGGCTGGTGAGGCCGGCACCACCGTGATGGCTTGCGGGCTGGATGCCGGCGCGGTGGCTGCCGCCGGCGTTTCCCGGACAGCGGCGCGTTTCTGCTTGCTGATGGGCTTGGGTTCGCGCTTCGGCTTGACGACCTCGACAGGCGGCGGGGGCGGCTTGGCGGCCAGTGGACGTATCCACACGGCGATCGATTCCACGCGCGGGGCCGTGTCCGGCGGCACAGGCGGCTGGACGTGGCGCCACAGATAGATCAAGGCGCCATGCAGCAGCAAGGACACGCCGACGCCCAGCGCGATGCCGCGGCGATTTGGCATGGGCTGGCCGCCGCCGCTGCTTCTTTCTATCCTGAACTCCATTGCCGTCGTCGCCTTCATGTCTGATCGGGAAAACTTGCAAACCCAGTGTCGCATACTTCAATCGTTTTGAAAAATACATGAGTCCCAGTGCCGCGCGTAAATAATTTACACAGAGTTTCACCTGACCCTTGACCGAAGTCGATACGGCCTGTATTATCTTGGTCTTCGGAGTGTGGCGCAGCCCGGTAGCGCACCTGGTTTGGGACCAGGGGGTCCAAGGTTCGAATCCTTGTACTCCGACCAAATTTGTAGAAAAAAACCCAAGAGTTTCGGCTCTTGGGTTTTTTTTCGTCTGTACGGTTCGGGTAGGTCGGATTAGCGCGCAAGCGCGTAATCCGACAACACCAGGATCATGGCCAACATTGTTGTCGGGTTAAGCGCTACGCGCTAACCCGACCTACGCCGCGAGGCGTTTCGCCGCCAGTGCATTGCCGGCGCGGCTGGAGCCCTTGCGCCCCAGCTGCTGCGCAATGAACTGGCCCGCATCGACCACCAGGTCCAGGTCGATGCCGGTGTCTATCCCCAGTCCCTGCATCATGTACAGCACGTCTTCTGTCGCCACGTTGCCCGTGGCGCCCTTGGCGTACGGGCAGCCGCCCAGGCCCGAGACGGACGAGTGATAGATCGTAATGCCCGTTTCCAGGCTGGCGTAGATGTTCGCCAGCGCCTGGCCGTAGGTGTCGTGGAAGTGGCCGGACAGGCCGCCCACGTGGAAAGCCGCGATGGCGCGCTGCATCACCGCCTGCGTCTTTCTCGGCGTGGCCACGCCGATGGTGTCGGCGATGTCGATCTCGTCGCAACCGAGGTCGCGCATGCGGCCCACCACGTCGGCCACGGCGTCGAGCGGCACGTCTCCCTGGTAGGGGCAGCCGAAGGCGCAGCTGATGCTGCCGCGCAGGCGCAGGCCGTGTTCCTTGGCCGCTTTCGCCACGCCTTCGAAGCGGGCGATCGATTCGGCGATCGAGCAGTTGATGTTTTTTTGCGAGAACGCCTCCGAGGCCGAGCCGAAAATTACCACTTCATCGGCTTTTGCCGCCAAGGCGGCATCGAAACCCTGCATGTTCGGCGTCAGCGCCGAATAAATGGTGCCCGGGCGGCGCGCGATTCTCTCCATCACTTCCGCGCTGGTGGCCATCTGCGGCACCCATTTCGGCGAAACGAAGGACGCCGCCTCGATATTGGCGAAGCCGGCCTGCGTCAGGCGGTCGACCAGCTCGATCTTGACGGCGGCGCTGATGGTGTCCTTCTCGTTTTGCAGGCCGTCGCGCGGACCCACTTCGACGATCTTGACCTGCTTGGGCAAACTGGTAGTAGGGTTCATCTCAATATCCTTGCAAACGGTTGACGATGCCGGCGACCACTTCTCCGGCGTGCAGGCGGCGCATCTTGGCGGCGATCTGCGCCACGCTTTCGCGGCGCAGGGTGGCGGCCGAAATATGCGGCGTGATGGTGATGCGCGGTTCTTGCCAGAACGGGTGCTGCTGCGGCAGCGGCTCGTTGCGGAACACGTCCAGGGTCGCTCCGGCGATATGCCCGGAGCGGATCAGGGTCAGCAGATCCGGTTCGGCGATATGCGCGCCGCGCGCCACGTTGACGACGTAGGCGCCCGGCAGCAGCATCGACAGGCGGGCGCGGTCGAGCAGGTTGTGCGTGTCCGGCGTGAGCGGCAGCATGCACACCAGCACGCGCGTGCCGCGCAAAAAGGCATCGAGCCCCTCTTCGCCCGCAAAACAATGCACGCCATCGACGTGCTTCTGGCTGCGGCTCCATCCGCGCAGCGGAAATTCGAACTGCGCCAGCGCTTCGAGCACGCGCGTGCCCAGCACGCCCATGCCCAGCACGCCGACGGGAAAATCCAGCTTGTCGAAGGCGGGCAGCGGCTGCCAGATGCCGGCGCGGCCCTGCGCCTCGTAATCGTCGAAACGGCGGAAGTGGCGCAGCACGGCGTGGCTCACATATTCGGCCATCTGCACGCCCATGCCCGCGTCGTCGAGGCGCACCAGCGGCACGTGGGCCGGCAGCGCGTCGCCGAACTTCAACAGCGCGTCGACGCCGGCGCCCGTGTTGAAGATGGCTTTGACTTCGCTCAATGCCGGCAGCATGGCGGCGGGCGGCTGCCACACGACGGCATAATCGCATGGCGCGAACGTCTCGCCTTCGCGCCAGAAGTGGATTTCAGCTTCGGGCAGCAAGTCTTTAAAATCGGCGATCCACGCCGCTTCCTTGCCGTCCGAGCGTTGTAAAAGGATGCGCATCGTGGCTGCCTCTATGCGGCAGCCTTGAAAGCCAGCAGCGGCGCGCCATCGGCCACCTGGTCGCCGACCGCGTACAGCACGTCTTCCACCAGGCCGTCGTGCGGCGCGGCGATCGTGTGCTCCATCTTCATCGCTTCCATGATGACCAAAGGCTCGCCCTTCCTGACGTCCTGCCCTTTGTTGACCAGCACGGCGACGACCTTGCCCGGCATGGGCGCCGTCAGGCGGCCGCCTTCCGCTTCCACTTCGCCCGCATGCGCCATCGGGTCGCTGTAGTGCAGCGTGTAATGCAAGCCGCCGGTGAATACGTGGAACTGCTCGCCGTCGCGCAGCACCGTGCCATGCACGGCACGCTCGCCCAGCTTGATGTGCAGCTCGTTGCCTGTGCGCGCCGTCAAGCTCAGGGGCTGGCCGTTGAACAGCCAGCCATCGGTCTTGTAGGCGATGCGCGCGGCATAGGTTTTGTCGTCGCTGGCCAGTGCGAATTCATCGGCGAACGACAGGCTGCGCCCCAGAGTGCTGTTCAAGCGCCAACCCAGGGCGTTGCCCCACGGGTCGGCGCGGTTGGCCGACTGCGCTTCGGCGGCCGTTTTTTCTTCCAGCAGCAGGGCGACGGATGCCAGCGCCAGGGCCGTGTCGGGTGCCGGCTGCAGGGCGGGGAACAGCGACGCCTGATTGCGCTCGATCAAACCCGTATCGAGGTCCGCGCTGGCAAACGCCTGGCCTTCGACCAGGCGCTTCAGGAAGGCGATATTGCTGGCCAGGCCGACGATCTGGTAGTCGGACAGCGCCTGCGCCATGCGCGCCAGCGCTTCGCGGCGGTCCGCGCCCCAGACGATCAGCTTGGCGATCATCGGGTCGTAGAACGGCGAGATGGCGTCGCCTTCGCGCACGCCCGAATCGATGCGCACGGACGCCGGCACCACGGTGCCGCCCAGTTCGAACGTCACGGCCGATGGTGACTGCATGTGGCGCAGGGTGCCGATCGACGGCAAAAAGCCCTTTTCCGGGTTTTCCGCGTAGATGCGCGCCTCGATGGCGTGGCCGTGGATCGTCAATTCATTCTGTTTTTTCGGCAGCGGCTCGCCAAAGGCGACGCGCAATTGCCATTCCACCAAGTCGGTGCCGGTGATCATTTCCGTCACCGGGTGTTCCACCTGCAGGCGCGTGTTCATCTCCATGAAGTAGAACGAGCCATCCTGGTTGGCGATGAATTCCACCGTGCCCGCACCCACGTAGCCGACGGCCTTGGCGGCGGCGACGGCCGCCTCGCCCATGGCCGCGCGGCGGTCAGCCGGCATGCCCGGCGCCGGCGCTTCTTCCAGCACCTTCTGGTGACGGCGCTGCACCGAGCAATCGCGCTCAAACAGGTAGATGCAGTTGCCGAGCGTGTCGGCGAACACCTGGATTTCGATATGCCGCGGACGCGACAGGTATTTTTCGGCCAGCACCTTGTCGTCGCCGAAAGAGCTGATCGCTTCGCGCTTGCACGAGGCCAGCGCCGCCTTGAAGTCGGCGCTGTTGTCGATGACGCGCATGCCCTTGCCGCCGCCGCCGGCCGAAGCCTTCAGCAGCACGGGGTAGCCGATCTTGTCGGCCTGGCCGTGCAGGAAGTCCGCATCCTGATTCTCGCCGTGGTAGCCGGGCACCAGCGGCACGTTCGCTTTTTCCATCAGCGACTTGGCGGCTGATTTCGAGCCCATGGCGCGCATGGCGGACGCCGGCGGGCCGATGAAGACCAGGCCCGCCGCGTGGCAGGCGTCGGCGAAGTCGGCGTTCTCGGACAAAAAGCCGTAGCCGGGGTGGATCGCCTGGGCGCCAGTGGCCAGCGCCACGGCGATGATCTTGTCGCCGCACAGATAGCTTTCCTTGGCCGGCGCGGGGCCGATCAGCACCGCTTCGTCGCAGACGGCGACGTGCTTGGCGTTGGCGTCCGCTTCCGAATACACGGCGACGGTCTGGATGCCCATGCGGCGCGCGGTAGCGGCGACACGGCAAGCGATTTCGCCGCGGTTGGCGATCAGGATTTTAGTGAACATGGTCTCTCTCTATTCTCTCAAAAAGGGGCAGCTGTCTCTTGTCATGGACGTTGTGTGCTGGCGTGTCGGCTTACGCGCTTTGCGCTAAGCCGACCTACGCATTGGTGAGGCTGTATATCGTAGGTCGGGTTAGCCGGCACGGCGTAACCCGACAGGGCTGGATCAGCAGCCGCACTTCTCTTTCTGTACCGATTCCAGCATGGCGCCGCGCGTCTGCAAGCCCAGCTTACCCAGCAAGGTGCGGTCGTCTTCCGCTTCCGGGTTGTCGGTGGTGAGCAGCTTGTCGCCATAGAAAATGGAGTTGGCGCCGGCCAGGAAGCACATCGCCTGCACGGCTTCGCCCATCTGGCGGCGGCCGGCCGACAGACGCACGCGCGCTTTCGGCATGGTGATGCGGGCCACGGCGATCGTGCGCACGAATTCGAACGGGTCCAGCGCTTCCAGGCCGAACAAAGGCGTGCCTTCCACCTGCACCAGGTGGTTGACGGGCACCGATTCCGGGTACGGATTCAGATTGGCCAGCTGGGCGATCAGGCCCGCGCGCTGCAAGCGCGTCTCGCCCATGCCGACGATGCCGCCGCAGCACACTTTCAAGCCCGCTTCGCGCACGCGGCCCAAAGTATCGAGGCGGTCCTGGTATTCGCGCGTCGAGATGACGTTGTCGTAGAACTCGGGCGCCGTATCGAGGTTATGGTTGTAGAAGTCCAGGCCGGCGTTTTTCAGGCGGTCCGCTTGTCCTTCTTCCAGCATGCCCAGGGTGGCGCAGGTTTCCAGGCCCAGCGCTTTCACTTTGCTGACCATCTCTTCGACTTTGTCCATGTCGCGATCCTTCGGGCCGCGCCAGGCGGCGCCCATGCAGAAGCGCGTGGCGCCATTGGCTTTCGCCTGGCGGGCCGCGTCGAGCACCGTGTCGATGTCGAGAATTTTCTTCGCTTCCACGCCCGTGTCGTAGCGGGCCGCCTGCGGGCAGTAGCCGCAGTCTTCCTCGCAGCCGCCGGTCTTGATCGACAACAGGGTCGCCAGTTCCACGTCGCCGTCGGGGAAGTTGACGCGGTGGGTTTGCTGGGCCTTGAACATCAAGTCATTGAATGGCAGGTCGAACAGGGCCAGCACGTCGGCGACGGGCCAGGTGGCCGCTTCCGGCACGGTGATGCGCGCCGCTGGGCGGTGCAGTTCGACGGTTTTTGCTGCTTCTTGGACGTGAGACATGTGATTCCTTCGTTTCTATTTTTGAATGCGTTTAAGTGTTGGGATGCTGCGCCGGCCAGTTGGGCAAGCCGGTGAAATCGAGATACGCCGCCGCCGCTTCCGCAGTGGGTTGCGCCAGGCGCGGCACCCTGCCCAGCAGCGGCGCCGGGATGCGCTCGATCAGCGCATCGATATTTTCGTCGAGGAAGCGCATTTCCACTTCCAGTGTGTTGGCGACCCAGCCGATCACCGTCAGGCCGCGCGCCTCGATGGCTTCCACCGTCAGCAAGGCCTGGCTGATGCAGCCCAGACGCATGCCGACCACGAGGATCACGGGCAGGTCGAGCTGCTGCGCCAGGTCGGCCGAATCGAAACCGGGCGACAGCGGCACGCGGAAACCGCCCACGCCTTCGACCACGACGGCGTCCGACGCGGCGGCGATTTCCAGGTAGGCGGCCAGGATCGGTACGGACTCGATGCTCACGCCTTCGAGCGCGGCGGCGATGTGCGGCGCGGCCGGTTCCTTCAGCATATACGGCGTGGTGATATTGCGCAGCATGGTGACGTTGCCGGCGGCGATCAGGCTGTCGGCGTCTTCATTATGCAGTTCGCCGTCGCGCATCTCGGCGCCGGCAGCCACGGGCTTCATGCCGCAGGCGCGCACGCCGCGCGCCACCAGCGCGTGCAGCAGGGCCGACGACGTCAAGGTCTTGCCGATTTCCGTGTCGGTGCCGGTGACGAAACAGGCAAAGCGCGAGGGCAGGCCGATGGCTGCCGGCGCCGGTTGCACGGCCGGCGCCAGGTCCGCCAGCACTTCCGCCACGATAGGGTCATCAAGGCTCATGGCGAGTCCTTTCCAGGGTGTTGACTGCGTTGATCAATTGCGCCACTTCCTGCGCCGTATGGCCGGCCGACAGGGTTACGCGCAGGCGCGCCGTGCCGGCAGGGACGGTGGGCGGGCGGATGGCGCCGACCCACAGGCCTTGCTTATAGAGTTGGGCGGCGATGTCCAGCATGTCCGCATTCTCGCCGATGATGACGGGCTGGATGGCGGAGAGCGACGGCAAGGCTTGCCAGCGCTGCAGCTGCAAGCCGTCGTTCCATTGCGCCACCAGCGCGGCCAGGTGCATCCGGCGTTGTTTTCCTTCTTCACCGGCGATGATGTCCAGGCTGGCCAGCAGCGCATGCGCGAGCGCGGGCGCGGCCGCCGTGGTGAAGATGTAGGGGCGGGCCTTCTGGATCAGCGTCTCGATCACGGCTTCGTGCGCGCAAACGAAGGCGCCGCCCACGCCGGCCGATTTTCCCAGCGTGCCCACGTAGACCAGGTGCGGTGAGTGCAGGCCGAAGTGTTCGAGCGCGCCGCGGCCATTGGCTCCCAGTGCGCCGAAGCCGTGCGCATCGTCGACCACCAGCCAGGCGCCATACTGCTCGCATAGGGCCAGCAGCGCGGGCAGCGGCGCCAGGTCGCCATCCATGCTGAAGACGCTGTCGGTGACGACGATTTTCGTTTTGGCTTTGCTTTCCGCCAGCAGGGCCGCCAAGGCGTCGAGATCCGCATGCGGATACACGCGCGTCTTGACGCGTGCCAGGCGCGTGCCGTCGATCAGCGAAGCGTGGTTCAGCGCTTCCGAGAAGATCTCCGCGTCCGGATCGCCCGCCGCCAGGGCGGTGATCACAGCCAGGTTGGCCATGTAGCCGGTGCAGAAATACAGCGCGCGCGCCTGTTCCAGGTTGGCGCCGACAAACGCGGCCAGCCGTTCTTCCAGTTGCGCGTGGGCGCGGCTGTGGCCACTGATCAGGTGCGACGCGCCGCTGCCGGCGCCATACAGGTCGGCACCCTCTTTCAGCGCATCGACGATGCGCGGATGCGACGCCAGGCCCAGGTAGTCATTGCTGCAAAAGGCCAGCATGTCGCGGCCATCGACCGTCAGGCGCGGCGCGCACGGCGTGTCGACGGTGCGGCGGCGGCGGATCAGGCTGCGCTCTTCCAGCCCCTGCAGCTGCTGCTTCAAGCGCGTGAGCAGTTCCATCTCAGGCTCCGATCACTTTGTTGAAGACGGCCAGCGTCTGTTGGCCCAGGCCCGCGATTTCGGCGTTGTCGAGGATGTACGGCGGCATCAGGTAGACGGTGGAGCCGATGGGGCGCATCAGCAGTTCGTGTTCCAGCGCCGTGCTGAAGAAGCGGCGCGAAAAGTCGGGCGCCGCATCGACGGCGTCAAAGGCCCAGATCATGCCCTGCTGGCGGAAATTCTTGACTTTTTCATGCTGCGCCAGCGGCGCCAGGGCGCGCGTGATCCTGGCGGCGCGTTCCCGGTTGGCCGCCAGCACGTCGTCTTCCTCGAAAATCGACAGGGTTGCCAGCGCCGCGCGGCAGGCCAGCGGGTTGCCCGTGTACGAGTGCGAATGCAAAAAACCGCGGCGCACGTCGGTGCTGTAGAACGCCTGATAAATATCTTCGCGCGTCATTACCAGCGATAAAGGCAGGTAGCCGCCGCTGATGCCCTTGGACAGGCAGACGAAATCGGGCCAGATGCCGGCCTGTTCGCACGCAAAGAACGTGCCCGTGCGGCCGCAGCCGACGGCGATCTCGTCGAGGATCAGATGGACTTGATAGCGGTCGCACAGGGCGCGCACCAGCGACAGGTACAGCGGGTCGTGCATGGCCATGCCGGTGGCGCACTGCACCAGCGGCTCGATGATGATGGCGGCGATTCTTTCGGACTTTTCCTGGAACAGCCGTTCCACGTCGGCCGCGGCGCGGCGCGCCACGTCCTGCGCCGATTCGTTGTCTGCCGCCTGGCGGAAGTCGGGCGACATCACCGTCTGCGTGGCACGCAGCAGAGGGCCGTATGCATCCTTGAACAGGGCGACATCGGTGACGGCCAGCGCGCCGATGGTTTCGCCGTGGTAGCTGCCTTTCAGGCAGACGAATTCCTGTTTTTCTCCCTTGCCGCTGTTGCGCCAGGCGTGAAAACTCATTTTCAGGGCGATTTCCACGGCCGAGGCGCCGTCGGACGCGTAAAAACTGTGACCAAGCACGCCATTGGTGAGCGCGGAGAGCTTTTCCGACAGCTCGATCACCGGTTCATGCGTGAAACCGGCCAGCATCGCGTGTTCCAGGCGGTCCAGTTGATCCTTGAGTTCCGCATTGATGCGCGGGTTGGCATGGCCGAACAGGTTCACCCACCAGGAGCTGATGGCGTCCAGGTAGCGTCGTCCTTCGTGGTCATACAGCCAGGCGCCGCGGCCATGGCTGACGGGGATGAGCGGTACAGTCTCGTGGTGCTGCATTTGCGTGCACGGATGCCACACGCTGCGCAGACTGCGTTCGACCCAGCCCGATTGTTTTTCTGCTTTCAAAACTGCTCCAATGATTTTCTTAGTCCATGAGCTTTGGACTATTAACTAGCCCATGAGCCAACCCGGCTTGCGCTTGTCGAGGAAGGATTGCACGCCTTCGCGCCCCTGCTCCGAGGCGCGGATCTGCGCGATGCGCTCGGCGGTGTCCGCCAACAGCGCGTCGTCGACGGGCTGGCCGGCGATGTCACGCACCAGCGTTTTCGCTTGCGCCACGGCGTGCGGGCTGTTGCCCGTCAGGGCTTTCAGTACCTCGGCGGTTTTCGCGTCCAGCGCGCTTGCCTCGACTACCTCGTGGGCAAAGCCGATGCGCAGCGCTTCCCGGGCGGAGAATCGCTCCGCCGTCAGGAAATAGCGGCGTGCCGCGTTTTCGCCCATGGCCTTGATGACATACGGTGAAATAGTGGCCGGGATCAGTCCCAGCCGCACTTCGCTCAGGCAGAAATGCACGTCTTCCGCAACCAGAATGATATCGCATGCGGCGACGAGGCCCATGCCGCCCGCATAGCAGTCGCCCTGGATCTTCGCCACCACGGGTTTCGGACACAGGTAAATCGTGCGCAGCATCTGCGCCAGCTGCAGCGCGTCGGCCTGGTTTTCGGCATGCGTATAGCCTGCCATTTTCTTCATCCAGTTCAGGTCCGCACCGGCGCAAAAGGCCGCGCCGTTCGCGGCCAGCACGATGGCGCGCACCATGTCGCTGCGCCCCAGCCCCTCGAAGGCGCGCGCCAGTTCGGCGATCGTCGTCTCGTTGAAGGCATTGCGCACGTCCGGGCGGTTCAGGGTCACGGTGGCGACATTGCCCTCGATGACCAGCTTTAAGGTTTCAAATTCCATGCTTTTCTCTCCCTTACATGCGGAATACGCCGAACTTCGTGTCCGGGATTTCCGCGTTCAGGGCGGCCGACAGGCCCAGGCCCAGCACCATGCGGGTGTCGGCCGGGTCGATCACGCCATCGTCCCACAGGCGCGCGGTGGCGTAATACGGGTGGCCCTGGTGTTCGTATTGATCCTTGATCGGCTGCTTGAAGGCCGCTTCCTCGTCCGCGCTCCATGCGCCGCCCTTGCCTTCGATGCCGTCGCGCTTGACGGTGGCCAGCACGGAAGCGGCCTGGTCGCCGCCCATGACGGAAATGCGGGCATTCGGCCACATCCACATGAAGCGGGGAGAGAACGCGCGGCCGCACATGCCGTAGTTGCCGGCGCCGAAGCTGCCGCCGATGATCACCGTGAATTTCGGCACGGCGGCCGTGGCCACGGCGGTCACCATCTTGGCGCCATTGCGGGCGATGCCCTCGTTTTCATACTTGCGGCCCACCATGAAGCCCGTGATGTTTTGCAGGAAGACGAGCGGGATCTTGCGCTGGCAGCACAATTCGATGAAATGCGTGCCTTTCAAGGCCGATTCCGAGAACAGGATGCCGTTATTGGCGATGATGCCGACTTTGACGCCATAGATGTGCGCGAAGCCGCAGATCAGGGTGGTGCCGTAGCGCGCCTTGAATTCGTCGAAATCGCTGCCGTCGACGATGCGCGCGATCACCTCGCGCACGTCGAACGGTTTGCGCGTATCGACGGGGATCACGCCATACAATTCCTGCGTCGGGTATGTCGGTTCGACGGACTCGCGCAGCGCCATCTGCTGCGGCTTGGTGCGGTTCAAATTCGAGACGATGGTGCGCGCCAGCGACAGCGCATGCAGGTCGTTCTGCGCCAGGTGGTCGACCACGCCGGACAGCCGCGTATGCACGTCGCCGCCGCCCAGGTCTTCCGCCGTCACCACTTCGCCGGTGGCAGCCTTCACCAGCGGCGGGCCGCCGAGGAAGATCGTGCCCTGCTCCTTGACGATGATCGATTCGTCGCTCATGGCCGGCACGTAGGCGCCGCCCGCCGTGCAAGAACCCATCACGACGGCGATTTGCGGGATGCCCTTGGCCGACAAATTCGCCTGGTTATAGAAAATGCGGCCGAAATGGTCGCGGTCGGGGAAGACGTCGTCCTGGTTCGGCAGGTTGGCGCCGCCCGAGTCGACCAGGTAGATGCAGGGCAGGTTGTTCTGGTCGGCGATTTCCTGCGCGCGCAAATGCTTTTTCACCGTCATCGGGTAATAGGTGCCGCCCTTGACGGTAGCGTCGTTACACACGATGACGCATTCCTGGCCCGAGACGCGGCCGATGCCCGTGATGATGCCGGCGCTCGGGGCCGCATCGACGCCCTTGGCGTCCTGGTACATGGCGTAGGCCGCCATCTGGGAAAACTCGAGGAAGGGTGTGCCGGGATCGAGCAGCATCTGGACTCTGTCGCGCGGCAGCAGTTTTCCGCGCGCCAGGTGCTTGGCGGCAGCCGCTTCGCCGCCGCCGGCCGCGATCTTTTCCACCTTGTCGCGCAGATCGTCGACGATGGCTTGCATGGCCGCGGCATTGGCCTTGAAATCTTCACTGCGCGGATTGAGTTTGCTTTCGATATGCGGCATTGCGGTTCCTTTTTATGATCGCCCGGTCTCTCGGGTCGCGCTATTCGGGAAAACTGCCGTCGAGATAAAACCAGCGCAGGGCACCACCGCCCTCGCCCGCCTCGCGCACGAAGCGGCTTACCTCATGCAGGCGGTGCGCGCGGCCGTTGACCTTGTAGCGGGCCACGAATTCGACGGTATCGCGGTGTATCTCTTCGGCTTGATCTGCTGATTCTGCTTTACGTTGACGTAAACGTAAAGCAGATTTTACCTCAAGTCCCAGCCAGTGGACTTTTTCTTCTTCGGCAAATAAAGCGTCGGCCGGACGGGTGCTGGCGTGCCAGGTGGCGCGCAGATACGCTTCATCGCGCAAGGTGAACGCCGTGTAGCGCGAGCGCATCAGGGCTTCGGCCGTGGGCGGCAAGGCATCGCCCGCGATATACGGGCCGCAGCAGCTGGCGTAGGAGGCGCCGCCGCAGGGGCAGGCGGAAGATGTCGGAGGTGTGGGCATGCTGTGGCGGACTGGGAACACGAAAGTTCCGCAATTATCCGCCATATCGGCAGCGGCGCGTGCGCGCCGCCCTGGCCGGCTATTGTTTCGGGCTGAGGAAGTCCAGCGCGAACGGCGGCGCCTTGCCGGCCATGAGATCGGCGAGGATGCGCGCCGTGCCGGCGGCAAAGGTAAAGCCCAGCGGGCCATGGCCCACGTTGAGCCACAAGTTCGCAACTTTGCTGGCGCCCACCAGCGGCGCGCTGTTCGGCGTGGCGGGGCGCAGGCCAGCCCAGGCCGTAGCCTGGTCGTAGTCCGCGCCGTGCGGCATGGCTTCGCGCGCCAGCCGCGTCAGGCCGGCGATGCGGTTCCAGTCGATGCTGTTGTCGGCGCCCACCATGTCGACCATGGCGGCCACGCGCAGGTCGCCGCCTATGCGCGCATACAGCACCTTGCGCTCGAAATCCGTGATGCTGATCTCGGGCGCCCGGTGCTGCGCGCGGATGGGCGCCGTCAGGCTGTAGCCTTTCAGCGGATACAGGGGCAGGTAGATGCCGGCCGTGGCGGCCAGGTCACGGCTCTGGATGCCGGCCGCCAGCACGTAGTGATCTGCCTGCAACAGGCCCAGGCTGGTGTCGACGCCCGTGATCCTGCCCTTGTGCGTGAGGAGACGGCGTGCCTCTCCTTTTAACAGGAGTGAATAATTCGGGTGCTGCAGCAGGCGCGCTTCAAGCGCCAGGCAAAAGGCGTGGCAATCGGCCACCGCCTCGCCCTCGGTAAAGATGCCGCCCGCCAGCGCGCCTTGCAAGGCGGCCAGCGCCGGTTCGCGTTGTACGGCTTCAAGCGGCGACAAGACGATGCGCGCCTCTTCCGATTCGGGCCGCGCCACGGCCCGCTGGAAGATGGCGGGCGAGCGGTAGACGATGAGTTTGCCCGCGTCGCGCCAGGCATACGCCTCGGGAGGTACGGTCAACTCCAGCTGCGCCATGCCGGCGCGGCTTAACTCTCCCAGTTGCAGCAGCTTGGCCGTCGTGCGTGCATTGCTGGCGCTGTTGCAATTGCGCAGGAAACTGGCCAGCCAGCGCCATTGGCGCCAGTCCGCCTCGGGACGGAAGCGCAGCGGACCATCCTTCTGCAGCAGCCATTGCAGGGCTTTGAAGGGCACGCCCGCGTCCGCCAGCGGTGCCACATAGCGATAGCTGAGCTGGCCGCCATTGCGGTAGCTGGCGGCGATCGCCACCTGTTCATTGCGTTCCAGTACTGTGACCTTGTAGCCGGCCTCGGCCAGCCACCAGGCCGATGTCAGACCGACGACGCCGCCGCCGATGATGATGACGTGTTGCTGCATGTTGCCTCGCTGCGTTGCGCTCCCATGGTGCGGGAGCATTCGATGAGAGCTTAGAGGCTGGCCATCACGGGAGCCAATGAAACATCATGGTGCAGCCATAACTTTCAGGAATGCACTGTTTTTGTGCAAATTATTCATTATTGCCAATCGCACCACGATACAAGGTGGTGAGTATCAATTCCTCGCTGCGCCCCATGGCGGAATACGCGCCCGGATAACGCTCGGGATCGCTGCCCGTACCGCCCACCAGCATCACCATGCCATTCTTGTGCTTGAAATCGAGCACGAAGGCGGAGACGAGGCCATACGCGTCGCCCAGGTGGCCCACGGCGGAGAAGCTGGCGCCCTCGACCAGGCTGTTGCCCTGCCCCGCCACGGCATCGAACTGCTGGTTGCCCAGGCCCCAGGCGCGGTACAAGCCCCGTTCGCTGTTGCCATTGCGGGCGTCTGGCGCCAGCTGCCATTGGCGGCCAAACATCAAGGCGATGCTGGCTGGCTGCAATAGTTGTTTGCCCTCATGGCGGCCACCGTCGAGCAGCATCTGCATGACGGTGCCCAGTCCCGCGGCGGAGATGCGCAAGCCGCCCGTGGGACTAAAGACGGTGGCGTTGCTGCCGATCACATAACGCGCGATGCCGGCAGGCGGATGCTGGTCAAAATCGTCGGCTTGCGCGATCCAGGGGCCGTGCGGCCGCCACTCTTCCGTCTCCAGCGTGCGCTTGCGGTACAGGGTGGCTGTGTCCGCCAGCTCTGCCTGAGAGAATGCCGCCGGATGGTAGCCGCCGCGCAACTGCAGGGGATCGAGCAGCAGGCGCCGCATCAGCAAGTCGAAGCGCTCGCCCGTGACTTGCTCCATCACCGTGCCGATCACGCCCCAGTTCAGGTTGGAATACGTAAAGTAGCGGCCGGGTGCCGCGCTGGAATCCCACATCGCGTCGCCGCCGGCCGTAAACACGTCACGCAGGCTGCGTTCCGGCCCCCAGGCATAGCCGCCCGCGTCGCGCAGCGAGGAAGTGTGACTGAGCAGGCTGCGCAAGGTCACGGGCCGCTGGGGGAAATGCGGGTTGCGCAGGGAAAAGCCTAAATAAATGCCCACGTCCTGGTCCAGGCTCAGCTTGCCCTGCTCGAGCAGGCGCATCAGGCCCAGGGTCGTCATCATCTTCGATACGGAAGCGATGCGGAACAGGGTGTCCGGCGTCACGGGCAAGCTGTCAGCCGGCGTGGCGCCGATGTGCCGGTAGCCAAATTGTTGCTGATACGATACTTTTCCCTGGCGTATGGCCAGCACGGACAGGCTGGCCAGCGGGTGGGCCGCATCCCCGACGATGGCGGACAGGGCCGCATCGAGCGCAGGCTGCTGGTCCTTGCCGCTGCCGGGTGGCGCGGCCAACGCGCTCCAGGTCGTGCCCAGCAGCAGCAAGCCCAGCAAACCCGTCATTTTATTGTGCATGTTTCCCTGTGTCGCAATGTGGTGGAGGCATCGCCAGCATAGGGCGGGATCGTTTCCAAGGCCAATGAAAATTGCTTATTTATCTATAATGCAAAGCTATACGCACGGTAAAACATTGTTTTTTTAAATGTATAACCGTTATTTATGGTCATTTTCCATTTATTCATGGGTCGACGGGCTACGCGCAAGCGCCATCGCTATTACACTAGGAGGACAAGGAGAACTGTATGAGCCAGACCAGCGTAGAACTCAAGGTCGATTTAAATGACAATTCGCCTTTATATATGCAGATCGCCCGCAAGCTGAGCGATGACGTACGCAACGGCCGCTACCAGGTAGACCAGGCCCTGCCATCCGAACGTACCCTGTCCGAACTGCTCGACGTATCGCGCGTGACTGCCCGCAAGGCCATCGATCAATTGGTCGAGCAAGGCCTCGTCGTGCGCCGCCGTGGCTCGGGCAACTATATTGCCCCGCGCATCGAGCAGCCGTTGTCGAACCTGTCGAGCTTTTCCGAGCAGCTGCAGCAGCGCGGTTACCGTCCCGGCTCGCGCTGGCTCAAGCGCGAAGTCGTCATCGCCAGCAGCGACGAGCAGCTGAGCCTGGGCCTGGCGCAGAACACGAAAGTGGCGCGCCTGGAGCGCCTGCGCCTGGCTGACGACGTGGTGATGGCGTATGAAGTGAGCGTGCTGCCCTTCAGCGTCGTGCCGGACCCGGCCGCCATGGGCGACTCGCTGTATGAATACTTGAGCAGCATCAAGAAGGCCCCCGTGCGCGCCTTGCAGCACATCCGCGCCATGAATGCGACGGACGTGCTGGCCGAGCAACTGGGCATCCCCGATGGCCAGGCCGTGCTGTTCATCACGCGCATCGCCTACTTGGAAACGGGCGAGGCGGTGGAACTGACGCATTCGTATTGCCGCAGCGACCATTACGACTTCGTGGCCGAGATGCGCCGCGCGCCGTAAGAAGGCGGCCGCCACGATCCGCGTGCACCCATAAACTCCCGTTATGCCCGCCCGCCATCCTTTCATGGCTGATCTTGCTCGTTGGTATTAAACTGGTTTCACCTTCAACCATGTTCTGAAATCATGTTGAAAACTGAAACCCCGAGCCGGCGGCATCCGGATCTGGACCTGTATCCGGTGGAGCAACTGGTGGCGGCGCTGGTCGACGACCAGTTCTGGGCCGTCGAAGCCGTGCGGCTGGCCTCGCCGCAAATCGGGGCCGCCATCACGGCCGCCCTGCCCCGCATCGCTGCCGGCGGCCGCTTGCTGTACGTGGGCGCGGGCACATCGGGACGTCTGGGCGTGCTCGACAGCGTCGAACTCAACCCCACATTTTCCTGGCCGCCCGAGCGGGCCGTCGCCATCCTGGCCGGCGGCGCAGGCGCCATGTTCACGGCCGTCGAAGGGGCCGAAGATGATGTACAGCAAGGCGAGCACGATGTGCTGGCCCTGTTGCCGCAAGAAAATGATGTCGTGATCCTGCTGGCCGCCTCCGGCGCCACGCCGTATGTGCTGGGCGCCCTGCTGGCCGCGCGCAAGGCGGGCGCCTTGACGATCGGCATTGCCAACAATGTGGACGCCCCCGTGGCGCACGAGGCGCAATGCGGCATCGTGCTCGACACGGGCACGGAAGTCATTTCCGGCAGCACGCGTCTGAAAGCGGGTACGGCGCAAAAAATCACCCTGAACACGATTTCCAGCGCCCTGATGGTCGGTTTGCACAAAACTTACGGAAACTTGATGGTAGACTTGAAGCCGACCAACGCCAAGCTGATCTGGCGGGCCGTGCGTCTGACCATGCATGCCACCGGCGCCAGCGAGGTGCAGGCCAGGACCGTGCTGGAGCAATGCCACTATCACGTCAAGGTGGCGATTGTTGCCTTGATCAAAAAAATCAATACAAACCAGGCACAGGCATTGTTGGCCGGCGCAGGCGGCAGTGTGCGGGCGGCACTGGCGGCGTGATCCGATGGCGCGGCATTCTTCTGTCTGGGAGACCAAGAAGGATGTATGGAGCTAGTGAAACAACCCGCCCCGGCGCGTAAAAATAATCCGTGGCTGTGGATCCCTTCCCTGTATTTCGGCCAGGGCATCCCCTACGTAGTGGTCATGACCTTGTCCGTGATCATGTACAAGAACTACGGTTTCAGTAATACCGATATCGCGCTGTACACGAGCTGGTTGTACTTGCCATGGGTCATCAAACCCCTGTGGTCGCCTTTCATCGATATGTACCGCACCAAGCGTTTCTGGATCGTCGGCTTGCAGCTGGTGATCGGCGCCGCGCTGGCGCTGGTGGCCTTGACGACGTCCTTGCCCCACTTTTTCCAGATCAGTTTGGCCATCTTCTGGCTGATGGCCTTCAGTTCCGCCACGCATGATATCGCCGCCGACGGCTTTTATATGCTGGGCCTGGAAGAGCACCAGCAGGCGGCCTTCGTCGGCGTGCGCAGCACGTTTTACCGCCTGGCGATGATCGCCGGCCAGGGCGGCCTGGTGTATCTGGCCGGCTATCTGACGCATGCGACGGGCAATGTGCAGCTGGCCTGGTCCGTCGTGTTCGCGATTCTGGCGGGCCTGTTCATCGCCCTCTTCCTGTACCACTATTTTGTCTTGCCGAAACCGAAGGAGGACCGTCCCAGCATCCAGGACGCCGGTGTTTCTCCGTTGCAAGAGTTCGTCGCCACCTTTGCGGTCTTCTTCAAGAAGAAGGATATTGTCGTCATCCTCGGCTTCTTGCTGCTGTTCCGCCTCGGCGAAGCGCAACTGCTCAAATTGGCCGCGCCCTTCCTGCTCGACCCCGTCGCCAAGGGCGGCCTGGGCCTGAGCACGGAACAGGTGGGCCTCGTCTACGGCACCATCGGCGTGATCGCCCTGACCCTGGGCGGCTTGCTGGGAGGCTTCATCATTTCCCGCTTCGGCTTGAAGCGTTGCCTGTGGATCATGGTGCTGTCCGTCCACTTGCCCGACCTGGTGTTTGTCTACCTGGCCAGCGCCATGCCCAGCAACATTTATGTGATCGCCGGTGGCATTGCGTTGGAGCAATTCGGTTACGGCTTCGGTTTCGCCTCGTACATGTTGTACATGATCATGGTCTCCGATGGCGCGCATAAAACGGCCCATTACGCCATTTGCACGGGCTTCATGGCCCTGGGCATGATGTTGCCGGGCATGGCCAGCGGCTGGATCCAGCAAATGCTCGGCTACCAGTACTTCTTCATCTGGGTGTGCATCGCCACGATTCCCGCTTTCATCATGGCCGCGCTGGTCAAGATCGATCCCGAATTCGGCAAGAAGGCCGAAGTCTGATTCTTTTGAACCGTGCGCCCGCATGGATGGCGGGCGCACAGTAAAATGCCCGCACCGATAGACTTGGGCTTCACCACTGCAAGGAATTGTTTTGTTGTCTACTTTCAAAAAACGCCTGGGCGCCACGGCCGGCGTGCTGGCCGCCTTGGCCACCGCCACATTGCTCAGCAGCTGTACCAGCACCAAAATGCCGTCCGCAGTGACGCCAGGCGAAGCGGGCTTGCCGGCCGTGCCGCCCGTGCAGCACATCACGGGCGAAGTGCCGCCGCCGGCGCCGCGCGAGTTTCGCGCCGCCTGGGTTTCGACGGTGGCCAATATCGACTGGCCCAGCCGCAGCAATTTGCCTGTCGCCAAGCAGCAAGCCGAAGCGATCGCCATCCTCGACCGCGCCAAGTCCTTGAATCTGAACGCGATTGTGCTGCAGGTGCGCCCCAGCGCCGACACGATTTACCCCTCGCAGCTGGAACCGTGGTCGGAATACCTGACAGGCAAGCAAGGCCAGCCGCCATTGCCCATGTATGACCCGCTGGCCTTCTGGGTGGCCCAGGCGCATGCGCGCGGCCTGGAATTGCACGCCTGGTTCAACCCGTACCGGGCCCGTCACGCCACGGCCAAGTCGCCGCTGGCGCGCGACAGTTTCGCGTCCACCAACCCCGCGTCCGTCAAGCAATACGGCCGCTACCTGTGGATGGACCCGGGCGATGCGGCCGCGTCCAAGCATACGACGGACGTGGTGCTCGACGTGGTGCGCCGCTACGATATCGACGGCGTGCACATCGACGACTATTTTTATCCGTATCCGATCGACGCGCCTGGCGCCGGCGCCGGTGCGGAAACGGCCGCGCTGGACGCGGGCAATGGCGGCGCCAAGCGCGAACTGCCATTTCCCGATGAGCCTTCCTGGCAGCAATATCTGCTGGCCGGCGGCCAGCTGGACCGCGCTTCCTGGCGTCGCCAGAACGTCAACCAGCTGATCGAAGCCTTGTATACCGGCATCCACCGCGAAAAGAGCTGGGTGCGTTTCGGCATCAGCCCGTTTGGCATTGGCCGTCCCGACCGCCGCCCTGCCGGCATCGTCGGCTTCAGCCAGTACGATAAATTGTATGCGGATGCGGAACTGTGGCTGGCCAAGGGCTGGCTCGATTATCTGTCGCCGCAGCTGTACTGGCCCGTGGCGCAGGCGCCGCAAGCGTTTGGCGTGCTGCTCGACTACTGGCTCGCGCAAAATCCGTATGGCCGTCACGTGTGGCCCGGTTTATATACGAGCCGCATCGACAATTCCGCCAAGTCCTTCACGCCGCAAGAGATCATCAAGCAGATCGAAGTGACGCGCACGCGCCCCGGCGCGAATGGCCAAGTGCATTTCAGCATGGTGCCCCTGATGCAGAACCGCAAGGGTGTCAGCGAGCAACTCAAGGCGAGCGTGTATCAAAGCCCGGCCCTGATCCCCGCCACGCCCTGGCTGGGCAAGGAAGCGCCGGGCACGCCGGTGCTGGCTTTGCGCCGCGATTCCAGCAGCCTGAACGTCAAATTGACGTCGGGCGGCGGCAAACCCGTGGCGCAATACGCCATCTGGGCCCGCTATGGCGAAGACTGGCGCTTCACCGTGGTCACTGGCGTGCAGGCTGAACTGACCCTGGTTGATGATGGCATCGGTAAAGTCAATGCGGTGGTGGTCAGCGCCGTAGACCGCCTCGGCAATGAAAGCCCTCGCGTCACCGTGCGCGCACCGTTTACGGGCCCCGCCAAGTAATTGCTGACCGTTCACCGCTAGTCCATAACCTGCAGGCATGAAACATGCGCAAGCTTTCATGCCTGCAAGCTCCGCTTGGCTTTACACTCATGCCATGATTTCCTTCCCTGCAACCAATACTGATACTGCCGTGCTCGGGCTGGGCATCGACGCGGGCGGCACGCAGACGCGCTGGGCGCTGGCTACCGGCGACGGCACCATCGTGGCCGACGGCGCCGTGGAAGGCTTGTCTGCCTTGCAAATGAGCAGCGATGCGGGCCGCGCCGCCGTGCACGCCACGTTTGCAACATTGTGCAAGCAAGTGCTGGCCGTCGGCCAACCGCGCGCCGTGGTGGCGGGTTTGACGGGTTTTGGCGGCGACGATGTTGCGCTGGCGCAAACCTTGGCCAGCCTGCTGGCGCTGGATGCCGCTGACGTCAGCCTGGGCAACGACATTGAAATCGCCTATCGCGACAGTTTTGAACCTGGCGAAGGTTATCTGGTCTACGCTGGCACGGGTTCGATTGCCGCCTGGATCGATGCGGACGGCGTGTTTCACCGCGCGGGCGGGCGCGGCGTGCTGCTCGACGATGGCGGCGGCGGCTACTGGATCGCGCGCGAAGCCTTGCGCCACATCTGGCGCCGCGAAGACGAGGCGCCCGGCAGCTGGCACAGCTCGCCTATGGCCGAAGCCGTATTTGCGCAACTGGGCGGCAGCGACTGGTCGCTGTCGCGCGCCTTCATGTATGGTCAGGACCGGGGCGCCATCGGCCGGCTGGCGCTGGCCGTGGCCGCCAGTGCGGATGCCGACCCGCTGGCGCTGGACATCTTGCAGCGCGCGGGACAGGAACTGGCGCGATTGGCGCTGGCGCTGACGGCGCGCTACGGCCCCCGTCCCGTGGTGCTGGCCGGGCGTGCGGCGCAATTGCACCCGGCCATCGCGGCTGCCATGTGCGCCGCTTTGCCTGTATCGTTGATGATGGAGCAAAAAGTTGCCCATTCGCATGAGGCCGCGGCCAAGCTGGCGGCCAGGACGGCCAGCCAGCGCACTGGCAAGAACTGACTATTTTATTAACCCGAACACGGATCTTTCATGAAAAAAATCGCCCTCGCCCTGCTGGTGGCCCTGCTTTCCGCCTGTACCACGCCCGCGCCGCACCTCGACCATAGCTTGACGGCGCGCAGCCAGAGCCCGCGCGTGAAATTCATCGTCATCCATTACACGGTCAGCGACCTGCCCCGCTCGATCAAGATCCTGACGGAACAAGTAGTCAGCAGCCATTATTTGCTGACGGACACGGATAAGCCGAAGTTTTACGTGCTGGTCGACGAATCGCGCCAGGCCAATCACGCGGGTGTGAGTAACTGGAAGACTTATACACAGTTGAATGTCAGCTCGATCGGCATCGAGATCGTCAACCCTGGCTACAAGGACACGCCGGAAGGCCGCCTCTGGTATCCCTTCCCCCAGGCACAGGTCGATGAACTGATTCCGCTGTTGAAAGATATCCAGGCCCGCTACAACATCGCGCCGGAAAATATCCTGGGCCACAACGAAATCGCCCCGCAGCGCAAGCAGGACCCGGGTCCGCTGTTTCCATGGCGCCAGCTGGCCGATGCGGGCCTGATCGTCTGGCCCAATGCCAACCGCGTGGCCGCGCAGCGCCTCATTTTTGAGCAGCAAGTGCCGGACGCCGTCTGGTTCCAGAAAAAGCTGGCCCAGCACGGCTATGCGACGCCAAATACGGGCATATTCGATGAAGCGACGCGCAATGTGCTGATCGCCTTCCAGATGAAGTACCGCAATACGCGCTTTGACGGCATGCCCGACGGCGAGACGGCAGCCCTGCTGGAAGTGCTGACGACACCGGCCACAGCTGTTGCAACAAAGTAGCATGGCCGTTCCAGCCCATGACTTTTTCTTATATGCTGAACATTACGGCCCAGGCGGCCACGGCAAGGTAAAGGAATAGCTCATGCGGCTGCGTCATATCGAAGTGTTTCACGCCATCATGCAAGTTGGCACCATCAGCGGCGCCGCCCAGGTCCTGCATATCTCGCAGCCGGCTGTGACCAAGGTCTTGCAGCATTGCGAGTTGCAACTGGGCATGCCGCTGTTCGAGCGCGTGCGGGGCAAGCTGTACCCGAAGCCCGAGGCGCACCGTTTGTTTGTCGAGACGGAAAAGCTCAACCGCGATTTATTGGGCATCCGCCGTCTGGCGGCCAGCCTGAAGGGCCACGCGGTGGAAACCATCCGTTTGGTCTCGACGCCGACGCTTGCCATCAGCGTCTTGCCGTTTGCCATGACGGAGTGGCGGCGCGACTTTCCTCACACGCGTTGCCAACTGGCTACCCACCACACGGGCGAGATCGTCAATACCCTGCGCCTCGGTGAAGCGGACCTGGCCGTGTCGCTGCAAGACCCGCGCCATCCGGGCATCGTGGCCGAGCCCATTGCGCACGGTGTCATGACGGTCATCGCCCCGTCCGGCACCTGGCATGCGGCCGATTGCGGCACGCCTTTGACGGCGCATGGCCTGAACGGCGAGCTGATCGGCCATGCGGACAACGATCCGCTGGGCGAACTGGTGGTGGCCGCCTGCGAGGCGCAGGATATCCATCCCGTGTTTTCCACTGTGGTGCAGACGTATCAAATCGCCCGTTCCCTGGTGGAAGCGGGCGCCGGCATGGCCGTGGTCGACCCGTTTACGGCGGCGTCCGGCTCGCCCGAGCGGCTGCAGCGCCGTCCCTGGGCGCCCACCATTCCGATCCAACTGTATTTATTGACGGCGAGCCACTCGCCGCTGTCGCATGGCGCGCGGCGCCTGGCCGACAGCATTGGCGTGGCGGCGCGCAACTGCCTGGAAAGAGGAGTCTGATGTCTGTTGCAAGTTTGCAATTGGAAGCGGTCGGCAGCGATCCGCAATTTCGTCATCTGAGCAGCATCGCCGGCATTGCCGTCGACTTGCGCTATGCCACGCCCGACAATTTCGTCGGCCGCGACTTATACAGCCCCATCGATTGCGCCTGGCTGCACCGCGATGCGGCCGCCGCGCTGGAGCAGGCCGTGGCCTGGCTGGCCGCGCATCGCCCCGATCATCATCTCTTGGTGCTCGACGCCCTGCGCCCGCAGCGGGTGCAGCAGCAATTGTGGGATGCGCTGCAGGGAACGGAGTTGCTGGGCTACATCGCCGAGCCGTCGCGCGGCTCCATCCACTCGTTCGGCATGGCGCTCGACATCACCATCGTCGGCCCGGACGGCCGGGAATTGGACATGGGCACGGGTTTTGATGATCTGAGTGAGCGCTCGCATCCTGCACTGGAGCTTGTCTTGCTGGAAAAGGGGGAAATTACCGAGGAGCAAGTGGCGCACCGCCGCTTGTTACGCGACGCCATGTTCCAGGCGGGCTTTTTTGGCATCAACAGCGAATGGTGGCATTTCGATTGCGGCGACCGGGTGCTGGTGCGCCAGACCTACACCCGGGTACTCTGATTAGAAGACCTTTAATCCCTTCAGCATCACGATCAGGATCAGCACGGGCGAGACAAAGCGCAGCAGGAACAGCAGCACGTGCGCCAGGGTTTGATTTTGCAACTGGCCATGATTGCTGATCGCCTCGATGAAATGCTGCTTGCCCCAGGCCCAGCCTGTAAACAAGGCAATCGCGATGCCGCCCACGGGCAGGAAGATATTCGATGAGACGAAGTCGAACAGATCAAACATATTCAAGTTAAACAGCTTGAAGTCCGCCAGGGTGCTGTTGCTCAGCGCGCACACGGAACCGAGCACGGCCAGCAGCAGCATGGTCACGATGGTGGACTTGGTGCGCGTCCAGCCGAAGCGTTCATGGAAAATCACCACGGGCACTTCCATCAGCGACAGCATCGCCCCCGTGGCAGCCACGGCGGCCAGGATGAAGAACACCACCATCAGCACTTGTCCCATGGGAATTTGCGAAAACACGGCCGGAATCGTGATGAACACCAGCGACGGTCCCGCGCTGGGGGCGAAACCAAACGTGAACACGGCGGGGAAGATGGCGATACCGGCCAGCATCGATACACCGAGGTCGGCCGCCATCACCCGCAAAGTGGTGACGGGGATATTCTGGTCATCGCGGAAATAGCTGCCGTAGGTCATCATCGTACCCATGCCGACGGATAATTTAAAGAAGGCTAGGCCCATGGCCGTCAGCACGACGGAAGCCGTCAGCTTGGAAAAATCAGGGCGGAACAGGAAAGCCAAGCCTTCGCCCGCCTTATCGAGCGACAGGCTCACCGCGCACAGCAACAGCAGCAGCAGGAACAGCAGCGGCATCAGCTTCTTGGCGATCGCCTCGATGCCCTTGGTCACGCCCAGCATCAATATGCCGCCGATAAACAGCAGCACGCCCCATTGCCAGAACAGCGATTGCAAAGGATTGCTGATCAGCGAGGCGAAGGCCGCTTCCGTCACCAGTTTGTCGCTGCTCAAGATGGAGCCGTCGATGGCCTTGGCGATGTACGCAAATACCCAGCCCACGACTTCCGAATAAAACGCGACGATCAGGAAGGCGGCGACCATGCCGATAAAGCCGACCAGCCACCAGGGTTTGTCCTTCGGTGCCAGCTGTTCCATGGTGGAGATCGGATTGACCTTGGCGCGGCGTCCGAGGGTGATTTCCGCGATCATCACGGGCAGTCCTACTAATAAGGTGGCGAGCAGATAGATGAGCAGGAAGCCGGCGCCGCCATTGGCGCCTGTCAGATAGGGGAACTTCCAGATATTGCCGAGACCGACTGCGGAACCGAGGGTGGCGGCGAGCACGCCGAAGCCAGTGGTAAAGCCAGCTCGTTTCAGGGGCAGGCCTGATCCTTGAGCTTGTTGTTTCATGGTGAATCTTCTATGGTGGGACGCGAATTTGCGCTGAGGGGGCGAAATTGTAGCAGTTCGATGCAATTCGTCCGGAAAAGCCTTGCTACTCCGGGGGCGCTTTGCTATAGTTCGCCTCCCCAATGAGACGCAGTCAAATGCGGCAGTTGAGGATCCCCGGAAACGGCGATGCAGTAAAAAGAAGGAGTTGACGATTGTGCTGAAATGCTTCATACTCTTCCTTCTTCGCAGCTGACAAACACAACGCTTTGTCGATGGCGCGAAAGTAGCACCGAATACAGTTCTTTAACAATTAACAGTCGATAAGTGTGGGCATTTGATGTAAGTGCAGCGTCAATCTTCGGATTGGCGTCTAACTTAAAATATCAAATGTTCACAAGAAATAATGAAATAGGCGCTACGCAAGTAGTGGCCTGTCAGTTTTTTGAGTGAGCGACCCGTCAGCAATGACGGTGCCAATAAAATGGCAAAGTAACAGAGATTAAACTGAAGAGTTTGATCCTGGCTCAGATTGAACGCTGGCGGCATGCCTTACACATGCA